>NZ_CP084622.1:1746855-2052782 GCF_020422885.1 Mesobacillus sp. S13
AGGTTTTGCATTGCCCGAAAACAGCCTGCACAGGCAAAAACGGTAAAAGAAGAGGTTTTGCATTGCCCGAAAACAGCCTGCACAGGCAAAATCAGTAAAAGCAGTCTTGCATTGCCCGAAAACAGTTTGCACAAGCAAAAACGGTAAAAGCAGAGGTTCTGCATTGCCCGAAAACAGCCTGCACAGACAAAAACGGTAAAAGCAGAGGTTTTGCATTGCCCGAAAAAGAGCTAGGCAGTCAAAAAGGGATTTAGCAGAACTTCAGAAACAGCGTGAGGAGGGGGAGCGGCAACACCGGTTGGCCAGGAGCTGGAGGCCTCGATTATCGGTATACCGCTTGATAATCATGAATGTACAATTAAGACAACCAGTAACAGCAGTTAAAGGAATCGGTAATGAAATGGCGGATACCTTGGCAGACATGCGCATCAGGACTGTCGGTGACTTGCTTGAATACTTCCCATACCGTTATGAGGATTATCGACTTAAGGATCTTGCGGAAGTTAAACATGACGAGAGGGTCACGGTAGAAGGAGTGGTTCACAGCGAACCTTCCGTTGTATATTATGGCCGCAAAAAGAACCGTTTGACAGTGAGGCTTTTAGTTGGCCGTTATTTGATCATTGCTACATTCTTTAACCAGCCCTATCTAAAGCAGAAAATAAATGTCGGGGAAACCATCTCAGTTACCGGGAAGTGGGATCAGCACAGACAGACGATCACCGCCACTCAAATGTCAGTAGGTGAGCATGCAAAGAGCCAGGATTTCGAACCTGTGTATGCTGTAAAAGGGAAAATGACCGTGAAAACGATCAGAAGGCTGATCAAGCAGGCATTCTCCCAATTCGGACACGAAATCGAAGAAATCTTGCCGGCGGAGCTTCTTCAGAAGTATAAGCTGCTGAACCGAAGGGATGCTCTAAGGATCATGCATCTCCCGTCAGGTTCTGAAGAGATGAAGCAGGCAAGAAGAAGGTTTGTTTATGAGGAGTTTCTTTTATTCCAGCTTAAAATGCAGTCCTTGAGAAAACTCGAACGGGAACAGAGCCCAGGAATTGCGATTTCATATGAATTGGACAAGCTAAAAGCATTCATCTCAGGCCTGCCCTTTCCGCTAACAGGGGCGCAGAAACGGGTGGTGAATGAAATTCTTGGGGACATGAAGTCACCTTATCGCATGAATCGCCTCCTTCAGGGAGATGTAGGCTCGGGTAAAACAGTCGTTGCAGCGATTGCACTTTATGCCTCTAAGACTGCCGGTTATCAAGGGGCATTAATGGTTCCGACCGAAATTTTGGCCGAACAGCACTCGCAGTCATTGGCGCAAATGCTGGAACCTTTCGGGATTTCAGTTGCCCTTCTGACAAGCTCTGTCAAAGGCAAGCGGCGAAGGGAAATGCTTGATCAGCTAAAGCTCGGTGAAATTGACGTTTTGATAGGGACACATGCTTTGATCCAGGATGAAGTGGATTTTCACAACCTGGGACTGGTGATTACGGATGAACAGCATCGTTTCGGTGTTGAGCAGAGACGAGTGCTGAGGGAAAAAGGGGAAAATCCTGATGTCCTGTTCATGACTGCGACTCCAATACCACGGACTCTTGCCATTACCGTTTTTGGTGAAATGGATGTCTCAGTGATCGATGAAATGCCAGCAGGCCGAAAAACAATTGAAACGTATTGGGCGAAACACGAAATGCTTGAAAGAGTTCTTGCCTTCATGGAAAAAGAGCTGGCGAAAGGAAGACAGGCCTATGTGATTTGCCCTCTTATCGAAGAGTCTGATAAGTTGGACGTCCAGAACGCAATTGATGTGCACAGCACATTGAGCTTCTTTTTTAAGGACCGTTACAAGGTCGGACTGATGCATGGACGCCTTCATTCTGATGAGAAAGAACAAGTCATGAAATCATTCAGTGAAAATGAGGTCCAGGTCCTTGTTTCGACCACAGTAGTCGAGGTTGGGGTGAATGTACCGAATGCGACGGTCATGCTGATTTATGACGCCGAGCGATTTGGCCTGGCACAGCTTCACCAATTAAGAGGCAGGGTTGGACGTGGCAGTGACCAATCGTACTGTATTCTGCTTGCAGATCCTAAAAGTGAAGTCGGGAAAGAGCGTATGAAAATTATGTCTGAAACGAATGATGGATTTGTCCTTAGTGAGAAGGATTTAGAACTTCGGGGGCCAGGAGACTTCTTTGGAAAAAAACAAAGCGGCCTGCCGGAATTCAAGGTGGCAGATATGGTCCATGATTACCGTGCGTTAGAAACAGCGAGGAACGATGCTGCTTTGCTTGTTCAATCAGAAGCTTTCTGGCACGGCGGAAAATATAGATTATTACGGGTGTATCTGGAGGAAACAGGTGCTCTTGCCAATGAGAAACTGGATTGACCTTTAGTGAATCTATTGACTATTGAAAGATTCATAGAATGGACGAAAGCAGATTCAATTGTGAGTCTGCTTTTGTTTTGCGGGGAATGGAACGCGCTAGCTACATAATGAAGCTCAATATGGTGGGCGCCGCTTTTCTATTTTCTTCTTGCAATCTTTTTTTATTATATATATACTACTATTAGTACCTAGTCTTAATAGCTCGGGCGGTGTTAAGTAATGAAACGCAATAAAAGAGAACGTCAGTCCATGTTGACTGTGACGATAAAAGAAAATCCATTCATTACGGATGAGGAATTGGCCGAAAAGTTTTCCGTAAGTATCCAGACAATTAGGCTGGATAGATTGGAATTATCAATTCCTGAATTAAGGGAAAGAATTAAAAACGTGGCAGAAAAACGTTTTGAAGATGAAGTCCGGTCATTGCCGCTGGAAGAAGTAATTGGAGAAATTATCGATATCGAACTTGACCAGAGTGCTATATCAATTCTCGATATAAAAAGAGAACATGTATTCAAACGGAATAAAATCGCCAGGGGGCATCATTTGTTTGCCCAGGCTAATTCACTGGCAGTTGCTGTCATAAATGATGAGCTTGCTTTAACAGCTAAAGCGAATATCCAATTCACAAGGTCGGTAAAAGAAGGTGAACGGGTAATCGCCAAAGCAAGAGTTAAAAAAATCGATAGTGAAAACGGACGGACACTTGTAGAAGTGGTCAGTTTTGTGAACAGTGAAAGTGTTTTTAAAGGCGACTTTGAGATGTATCGTTCAAAAAATGATAAGTAAGGGATGAAAAGCGATGAGGCTAGCAGTAGATGCGATGGGCGGAGACAATGCACCAAGAGAAATCGTCCTCGGAGCAATGAAAGCAATCGAAAAATATGATGACATACATATCGTCCTTGTAGGCGACGAAAAAAAAATCAGGGAGCACCTTACAAAAGAAGAGAGAATTGAAATTCTTCATACTGAAGAAGTGATTCTTGGTACGGATGAGCCTGTCAGGGCAGTGCGCCGTAAGAAAACAGCTTCCATGGTCCTGGCAGCCCAGCAAGTTGCTGACGGCAAGGCGGATGCCTGTATTTCCGCTGGCAACACAGGAGCTTTGATGGCAGCCGGATTATTCGTGGTTGGAAGAATTGAAGGGATTGAAAGACCTGCGCTTGCGCCGACTCTACCTACAATTGGCGGGGAAGGCTTCCTGCTTCTGGATGTCGGAGCCAATGCTGATGCGAAGCCTGAACACCTTGTCCAATATGCAATCATGGGCTCGATCTACAGCGAGAAGGCAAGAGGAATCGCGAATCCGCGTGTGGGCTTGCTGAATATCGGAACAGAGGAAAAAAAGGGCAACGAGCTTGTCAGGAACACTTTTGAATTATTGAAGGACGCAGATATTAACTTCATCGGTAATGTTGAATCCAGGGACCTTCTCGAGGGAGCAGCAGATGTTGTTGTCGCAGACGGTTTTACAGGTAATATGGTCCTGAAAACCATTGAAGGAACTGCGATGTCAGTGTTTAAAATGCTTAAATCTGCTTTGACTTCAAGCTTTAAAAGTAAGATGGCTGCAGCTGTTCTGAAGCCGGATCTGACAGTGCTGAAGAATAAGATGGATTACACGGAATATGGCGGTGCTGGACTTTTTGGCCTTAAGGCTCCGGTAATCAAAGCTCATGGATCTTCTGATGCGAATGCAGTTTTTAATTCAATCCGTCAGGCGAGGGAAATGGTCGAGAAGGATGTATCGGGAACGATCAAATCAGCCATTGAATAAAAAAAAGTATAGGCAACGTTATAAAAAAACGAGTTAAAGGGGAATCTTTCATGGGGAAAATCGCGTTTTTGTTTCCTGGACAGGGATCGCAGACAGTAGGGATGGGACAGGCCCTTGCAAATGCAGAACAATCAGTCTCAGAAACTTTTAAAAAAGCGGACGAGGTCCTGGGGGAAAGCTTAAGCACCCTGATTTTTGAAGGGCCGCAAGAAAAACTTACGCTTACGACAAATGCTCAGCCTGCTCTTTTGACGACTAGTATTGCGATCTTGAATTATTTCAGCCAGTTTGGGATCAGGCCGGACTATACTGCCGGCCATAGTCTGGGTGAATATTCTGCATTGGTCGCTTCAGAAGCTATTTCGTTTGAAGATGCTGTGTTTGCAGTCCGGAAACGTGGTGAGCTCATGGAAGAAGCTGTCCCAAATGGAGAAGGAACAATGGCAGCTGTACTCGGTATCGATCGCCATAAGCTCATCGATGTGACCGAAACTGTAACCGCTGGCGGAAACCCTGTTCAGTTGGCCAACTTGAATTGTCCTGGCCAAATCGTGATTTCTGGTTCAAAGCTTGGAGTGGAAGAAGCCTCTGTAAAAGCAAAGGAAGCTGGAGCCAAACGGGTCATACCTCTGGATGTCAGTGGTCCATTCCACTCATCACTGATGAAGCCGGCTGCTGAAAAATTTGAATCGATACTGGAAAACATAGAAATAAAAAATGGGGTTGTCCCGGTAATCGGAAATGTTACTGCCGAACCGATGACAGATGCTTCTGAATTCAAGAAAAGGCTGGTGGAACAGCTCTACTCTCCGGTACTATGGGAGGATTCAGTCGCTAAAATGCTGGAACTTGGTGTCGATACTTTTATAGAAATCGGACCAGGAAAGGTCTTGTCTGGGCTAGTTAAGAAAGTAGACCGCTCAGCAAAGACGTTCGCCATCAATGATGCAGAAACTTGTGCAGCCGTTGTTGCTGCCCTGAAGGAGGAGAAGGAATGAGGCTGGAAGGTAAAGTGGCGCTTGTAACTGGGGCTTCACGTGGAATTGGAAGAGAAATTGCATTAGAACTTGCCAGGGAAGGCGCGTCCGTTGCTGTCAATTATGCAGGCAGTGAAGCAAAGGCCCTTGAAGTGGTTGATGAAATCAAGGCAATGGGACGAGATGCATTTGCCATCCAGGCAGATGTCTCCAATTCAGAATCAGTAACTGATATGGCCAAGGGAACGATCGAGCGGTTCGGCAAGATTGATATTCTTGTTAACAATGCAGGTATAACTAAAGACAACCTGTTGATGAGGATGAAAGAGTCTGAATGGGATGATGTCATCAACATTAACTTAAAAGGTGTCTTTCTGTGTACGAAAGCAGTCACAAGACAAATGATGAAACAGAGAAGCGGAAGGATAATCAATATCTCCTCCATTGTCGGTGTAAGCGGAAATCCTGGGCAGGCTAACTATGTTGCTGCAAAATCAGGTGTGATCGGGCTTACAAAAACATCTGCGAAGGAACTATCCTCAAGGGGCATCACCGTGAACGCAGTGGCTCCAGGCTTCATCACGACAGACATGACGGATAAGCTAAATGAGGAAGTTAAAACGGAAATGCTGAAGCAGATTCCCCTAGCGCGTTTCGGCGAGCCAAAAGACATCGCAAGAACAGTCGTCTTCCTGGCCTCCGAAGACAGCGCCTATATGACAGGCCAAACCCTCCACGTAGATGGCGGCATGGTGATGTAGGATTTATTTAAAGCTACTAGGGAAGTGCTAAACGATAAGGTCGCATATAATTTAATCCGAAAATTGGGCTCTGTTATAAGCAACACTTAGATTAAACAACCTGTTGATTGTAGTGGAAGGCGCGTAGACTCCTCCGAAAATGCTACCGCATTTCCATCGTGCGTGGGCAGATTCGAGGAAGCTCAATCAATGTCCTGCGGGATAAGCAAGTAATGGGGAGACCCCACAGGCGCATAAAGCGCCGAGGAGGCTCCCCGACTGCAAGGAAGAATTGGTTTATGAAAAATCCGGCCTTTGGAATTTTTCATTATTCTTCCCCGCGGAAAGCGAAGCGCCTGGAACGAAAATCAACAGACTAGTTTAACAGAGCCCTAATATTAAAAAGTTATTACAGCCATTTATTATTTAAATAAAATCAACTATAATGGCTTGAGGGGAGGTGAACAAGCATGGCAGACGTTTTAGAACGCGTAACAAAAATTATTGTTGACCGTTTGGGAGTAGATGAATCTCAAGTAACTTTAGAAGCATCTTTTAAAGATGATCTTGGTGCTGATTCCCTTGATGTTGTTGAATTGGTAATGGAATTAGAAGACGAGTTCGACATGGAAATTTCTGATGATGATGCTGAAAAAATCGGTACAGTTGGTGACGCTGTTAACTACATAAATAGCCAAAAGTAATTGTTCGATTTACTGAGAAGCTCCGTTTTTATAAACGGGGCTTTCTTCTGTAAAAAAGTCCTAAAATCTTGTCAGTTAATGTTATTTGAGTTGTAACTAAGTAAACGAAAAAGTAATCTGCTGGAATAGACCAAGTTTTTTTGCTTTATTGGCGTTATTTTTTGTAAACTGTTAGTAGTCTGTTTTGTTTTGCAATGACACAATCAACGAAATCTGCAATTCATTTAATAACAGCTTTAAATTATGAGCAAGGTGGAATAAATTATGCGCAACAATGGAAGAGAAAGAGAAAAAAAGAATACTCGCGCAAAGGAGCAGAAGTTCAAAGAATTCCAGGACAAAATTGGTATTCATTTTGATAGTGAGAAGCTTTTAAAACAGGCATTTACACATTCATCCTATGTGAATGAGCATCGGAGAAAGCCCCATGAAGATAATGAGAGGCTGGAGTTTCTTGGTGACGCTGTTTTGGAACTGACTGTATCCCGTTTCTTATATAAGAAGTACCCGATGATGAGTGAAGGAGAACTTACTAAGCTGCGCGCAGCTGTAGTCTGTGAACCATCACTTGTAGCTTTTGCTAATGAACTTTCCTTTGGTGAACTTGTTTTGCTTGGAAAGGGAGAAGAAATGACTGGTGGAAGAACAAGGCCAGCTCTGTTGGCAGATGTATTTGAGGCGTTCATCGGTGCCTTATACCTGGATAAAGGAATTGAAACAGTCACTACATTCCTAGAAGAAATCGTGTTTCCGAAAATCAATGCCGGTGCTTTTTCTCATGTGATGGATTTTAAGAGCCAGCTTCAGGAACTTGTACAGCGGGACGGTGCGGGCTCGCTTGAATATCGGATCATGAAGGAAATTGGTCCAGCGCACAGCCGGGAATTCGAATCCAGAGTTTTCTTGAATGGGCAAGAATTAGGGACAGGCACTGGACGCTCGAAAAAGGAAGCCGAGCAACATGCTGCCCAGATGGCCCTTGAAAAATTGAAATCCCATATGGAAGCAAATATGGAAATGGGCGATAAATAGAACGATTTTTACAAAAGAAGATGCATCTAAAATTCAAAATTGTCTAGCTCCAGCGCCTAGCCAGTTTTCATCCCCGACACTGCATCCTTGAGTATCTTGCGAGAAGCGTTAGCTTTGAGCAGCTCGAGTCGCTTGTATAGCTGCGGCTCCTAACTCCTCGAGACGTTTCGGTCCTGCCAATGAAGTCAAAGAGCGACTTCACTGTCAAGCCCTCCAACGCTTGTCGGAGTTGGGCAGTCGCCTCCGCTTTTCGAATTGTCTAGTTTCGCCTCCTAGAAACTCCGAAACTTCAACTCCGCCGGCAGAAGCAAAAAGCGCTTCTTTGTCGGAGTCTCCAGTTTCTGCGTTTCTGGGCAGTCGGCTATACTTTTCGATTTCGGTCCGCCCAATGAAGTCAAAGAACGACTTCACTGGTCGGCCCTCCAGCGCTTGTCGGGGCTGGGCAAGGCGCTTGCGCTTTTCGAATGACAACTTAGAGAAATAGTTTAACTGGAAAGGGAGAGCCATATTGTTTTTAAAACGATTAGATGTGGTCGGCTTTAAATCGTTTGCGGAAAGGATTTCAGTAGAATTCGTTCCAGGTGTGACTGCTGTCGTGGGTCCAAATGGTAGCGGGAAAAGCAATATTACTGACTCCATCCGCTGGGTTCTGGGGGAACAATCAGCCAAGTCGCTTCGTGGTGCAAAAATGGAAGATATCATTTTTGCTGGAAGTGATTCACGGAAGCCGCTGAATTTCGCAGAAGTAACGTTGACCCTTGATAATGAAGATCAATCACTGCCGCTGGATTACAATGAAGTGAGTGTAACCCGGCGTGTCTACCGTTCAGGAGACAGTGAATATTTGATCAACAAACAGAATTGCCGACTTAAGGATATTGTTGATTTGTTCATGGATTCAGGACTGGGCCGTGAAGCTTTCTCCATTATCAGCCAAGGGAGGGTTGAGGAAATCCTCAACAGCAAACCTGAGGACCGCAGGACGATTTTTGAAGAGGCTGCTGGTGTCCTGAAATACAAATCCCGAAAGAAAAAAGCAGAAAGCAAGCTTTTTGAAACGCAGGAAAATTTAAATCGGGTGACGGACATCATCCATGAATTAGAAGGCCAGGTAGAGCCGTTAAAAATCCAGGCTGCAATTGCAAAGGATTACCTGCAGCAAAAGGAAGAACTAGAACAGATTGAAGTAGCGTTGACTGCCTATGAAATCGAAGATCTGCATGGGCGATGGGAACAGCTTTCCAGGCAGCTTGAACAGCATAAGGAAAATGAAATCAAACAGTCTGCTGGCCTTCAGAAGAAAGAAGCTGAAATTGAAAAAATGAGGGACCAGCTTGCCGCGCTGGACGAATCAGTCAGCGATTTGCAGAATGTGCTTTTGTATGCAAGTGAGGAGCTAGAAAAGCTTGAAGGCAGACGAGAAGTACTCAAGGAAAGAAAGAAGAATGCATCACAAAACAAAGGGCAGCTAGAAAAGAATATTGCGGAGCTGACAACTTCGATTGAGCAGCTGGAAAACCAGAAGGCTGAGTACGAACAATCTGTTTCTGTATTAGCTGGCGAAGCTGCCGCATTCCAGAAAGAGCTTCAGCAGAAGCAGGAGCAGTTAAAGTTATACAGTGAAGATGTCGAGCATAAAATCGATTCTATCAAAAGCGATTATATCGAGGTGCTGAACGAACAGGCTGGTGCCAAAAATGAAAAAATCTATATTGAACAACAGCTGCAGCAGCAAGCAGCCAAAGGATCCAGGCTGGATAATGACAACGATCGTTTTGTCTCAGTTCGTGATGAAATCAATGAGAGGAAAGCGGAAATAGAGAAAAAGGTGGCCTCTACCCAGCAGGAATTGGAGGAGCAGGCTAGAATCTTTTTTGAAGAACAGAAGAAGCTTGAATCCTTACGGAATAATTACGAGAAGCAAGAGAAAACATTGTATCAAGCCTATCAGTACTTGCAGCAAGCTAAATCAAAGAAAGAAATGCTCGAAGAAATGGAAGAGGATTATTCAGGCTTTTTTCAAGGTGTAAAAGAAGTGCTGAAGGCGAGGGATACCCGTCTGCAAGGAATAGAGGGTGCGATTGCTGAACTCATTCAAGTTCCTAAGCAATATGAAACGGCAATGGAAACGGCTCTCGGCGGTGCGATGCAGCATATTGTTGTCCAAAATGAAGAGAATGCGAGAGCAGCAATCCAGTTCCTGAAGCAAAAATCATTTGGTAGAGCTACCTTCCTTCCCTTGAGCATCATCAAAGGGAAATATTTGGCATCCTCACAGCTTTCGCTTCTTTCAGGCCACAGTGCTTATGTCGGTACTGCTGAGGAATTGATTCAATTCGATCAAAAGTATGCCGAAGTCGTAAAGAACTTGCTTGGCAATGTAGTGATCGCCAGGGATTTAAAAGGTGCCAATGAAATTGCCAAAATGCTGCAATACCGCATCAGGATCGTTACACTTGATGGCGATGTGGTCAATCCTGGCGGGTCGATGACTGGGGGAGCAGTGAAGCAAAAATCGAGTTCTCTCCTTAGCCGTAAGGGTGAACTTGAGGACTTAACGTCCAAGCTTGCTGATATGGAGGAAAAGACCAGATCGCTTGAATCGAAGGTCAAATCATTAAAGGCAGAAACACAAGCAAGTGAAGCAAGGCTAGAAGAACTGCGGAAAGCAGGGGAAGAGCTGCGCTTCAAACAGCAGGGCTTAAAAGGTGACCTACGGGAAGTAGAATTGGAACAGAAAAATATAAATGAACGGTTATCTGTATACGATTCTGAGAAGACACAGCTTGATACCGATAAAGTAAAGCTAGAATCTAGATTGGTTGAACTCGACGGCCTACTGGCTAAGTATCGTGAAAATCTTCTCAAATTCGATAAAGAAATAGAACGCTTGACCGAGCTGAAGAACTCGAATTCTACTTCCAAGGATACCCTTGTATCTGAAATCAGTGATTTGAAGATCAGCCTGGCTTCCAAGAAAGAACAGCTTTCACATGTGAAGGAAAAGCTTGATTCAGCCGTTAACCAGGCAGAGGAGCAATCACGGAAATTGGATATTTTAAAAGAGGATCTATCTCTTCTTTCCTCTGAAATGACCGATAGTTCTTCCGGGGAAACGCAATTGGAAGAAGCGGCAAGAAGAAAGCTGCAGGACAAGAATGAAACGCTTAAGCTGATTTCTTCGCGTAGGAATGAGCGTTTGGAGCTTCAAAATAAGCTCGAGGACCAGGAACTGGAATCAAAGGAGCTAAGGCGGCTTCTAAAGGGTATCAATGAAGTTCTCAGGGACGAAGAAGTAAAGCTGAACAGACTTGACGTTGAACTGGATAATAAGCTTGCACACCTTCGCGAGGAGTATCTGCTTTCATATGAAGCAGCTAAGGAACAATATCCTTTGACCATCCCGGCAGATGAGGCGAGAAGAAAAGTTAAGCTGATCAAAATGTCGATTGAGGAACTGGGGACGGTGAACCTCGGTTCTATTGAAGAATACGAGCGTGTCTCAGAGCGCTATGAATTTCTTTTGGAGCAGAAAAATGATCTGCAGGAAGCCAAGGATACTTTATTCCTTGTTATCGAGGAAATGGACCATGAGATGAAAAAGCGGTTTGAACAGACATTCACCGCGATCCGTTCACACTTCGAGTCCGTGTTCCAGGCATTGTTTGGTGGAGGCAGAGCGGACCTGAGGCTAACTCAGCCTGATGATCTCCTGAATACTGGGGTTGAAATTGTCGCTCAGCCACCTGGAAAAAAACTGCAAAACCTTGGTCTATTATCTGGCGGGGAGCGCGCGTTGACGGCGATTGCACTATTGTTCTCCATCCTGAAAGTCCGTCCAGTGCCATTCTGTATCCTGGATGAAGTGGAAGCTGCATTGGATGAAGCCAATGTTTACCGTTTCGCTCAATACCTGAAGAAATACCGAGAAGAAACACAGTTTATTGTGATCACTCACCGCAAAGGTACAATGGAAGAAGCGGACGTCCTTTATGGGGTGACCATGCAGGAATCTGGAGTCTCCAAGCTGGTATCCGTCCGGCTTGAAGATTCAAATGAACTGGTGAAAGCTTAATTTAACGTTCTGCCTCCAGAGAGATGGGTTGCCCTGTTCATCTCCTCAAGCGGAATGGGGTCTTATTGAATTAATGTAGGAAGGCGATGGAACCATGAGTTTTTTTAAGAAACTAAAAGAAAAGTTTACGACACAAACTGAAAGTGTCACAGAGAAATTCAAAGATGGTTTGACGAAAACAAGGGATAACTTCTCCAATAAAGTGAATGACCTTGTATCGCGCTATCGTAAAGTTGATGAAGAATTTTTCGAAGAGCTGGAAGAAATTTTGATCCAGGCAGACGTTGGCTTCGAAACAGTAATGGAATTAATCGAAGAGCTGAAAAAAGAGGTCAAACGCCGCAATATCCAGGATACAAAAGAAGTCCAGTCTGTCATCTCCGAGAAGCTCGTTGATATCTATGAGGCCGGATCTGATGTTGACTCTTTCGAGCTGAACATCCAGGAAGACGAGTTGACCGTCATTTTGTTCGTTGGAGTCAATGGTGTCGGCAAGACAACAACTATCGGCAAACTGGCCCATAAGTTCAAGTCAGAAGGGAAAAATGTCTTGCTTGCTGCAGGAGATACCTTCCGTGCAGGTGCAATCGAACAACTAGAAGTTTGGGGCGAGCGCGTTGGTGTCGACGTCATCAAGCAGGCTGAAGGTTCTGATCCGGCAGCTGTCATGTATGATGCTGTCCAGTCGGCGAAGTCAAGAAAAGCGGATATCCTGATTTGTGATACTGCCGGCAGATTGCAAAATAAGGTAAACCTCATGAAAGAACTTGAAAAGGTCAAGCGTGTCATTGAACGGGAAGTGCCGGGAGCTCCTCATGAAGTCTTGCTAGTGCTTGATGCCACTACTGGCCAAAACGCCTTGATCCAGGCTAAAACCTTTAAAGAAGCGACTGACGTAAGCGGCATCGTCCTTACTAAGCTTGATGGAACAGCAAAGGGCGGTATTGTTCTTGCCATCCGCAATGAGCTGAACATTCCGGTTAAATTTGTGGGCCTTGGTGAAAAAATGGATGACTTGCAGGAATTTGATGCTGAAAGGTATGTATATGGCCTTTTCGCAGACGTGGTCGATAAAGAGGAAACTGAAGAGGAATCGTGATTTACCAACAAATCGCTGTAAAGAACTTTTCTTGACAGGGAAGATGATCGTGTGTAAACTCTTAATGTAAAGGTATTTCACTTAACATGGGGGAATCGAAATGCTTGAGAAAACGAACCGGATGAACTATTTGTATGACTTTTATCAGGCATTGCTGACTCCAAAACAAAGCAGTTATATGGCTCTGTACTATCTTGATGACTATTCGCTCGGAGAGATTGCTGAAGAGTATGATGTAAGCCGGCAGGCTGTATACGACAACATCAAACGCACGGAAGCGATGCTCGAGGAGTATGAAGAAAAGTTGTTGTTGTTCGGAAAATTCCAGAAAAGAAGTGAGCTTATTTCAAAGTTGAAAAAGCGTATCGGGGATGGAGAGAACGATCACGATTTGCATGAAATGATAGCCGAGCTTGAGAAATTAGACTAGGGAGGCGCATGATATGGCATTTGAAGGATTGGCCGACCGACTGCAAAATACGATGCAAAAGATCCGTGGAAAAGGCAAGGTCTCGGAAGCGGATGTAAAAGAAATGATGCGAGAGGTCCGTCTGGCGCTTCTAGAGGCTGACGTTAACTTTAAAGTTGTTAAAGACTTCGTCAAGAAAGTCACTGAAAGGGCAGTTGGCCAGGAGGTTGTCAAAAGCCTGACACCGGGCCAGCAGGTCATTAAAGTTGTTAAAGAAGAACTTACTGAGCTGATGGGCGGAGAGCAAAGCAAGATCGCTGCCGCAAATCGTCCTCCGACTGTCATCATGATGGTCGGTCTTCAAGGTGCTGGTAAAACGACCACCACCGGTAAGCTTGCAAATCTCCTCCGCAAAAAATACCATCGAAAACCGTTGCTTGTAGCGGCAGATATCTATCGTCCAGCTGCCATCAAGCAGCTCGAGACACTCGGCAAGCAATTGAGCATGCCAGTATTCTCGCTAGGAGACCAGGTCAGCCCTGTTGAAATTGCAAAACAGGCGATTGCCAAGGCGAAGGAAGACCATAATGACTATGTCCTCATCGATACTGCAGGTCGTCTCCATGTGGATGAAAACCTGATGGACGAGCTGAAGCAGATCAAAGAGCTTTCCAAACCAGACGAGATTTTTCTTGTTGTCGATGCGATGACAGGTCAGGATGCCGTGAATGTCGCACAAAGCTTCAATGAACAGCTTGGCTTGACTGGCGTTGTCCTGACAAAGCTTGACGGTGATACACGTGGCGGTGCAGCGCTATCCATCCGTGCTGTTACCAATACTCCGATCAAATTCGTCGGTCTTGGTGAAAAGCTTGATGCCCTGGAAGCATTCCACCCTGAAAGGATGGCGTCCAGGATCCTAGGTATGGGAGACGTTCTTACCCTGATCGAGAAGGCGCAGGCAAACGTCGATGAAGAAAAGGCGAAAGAGCTTGAGAAAAAAATGCGTACTGCATCCTTTACTCTTGATGACTTCCTGGATCAGCTTGGCCAGGTGAAAAAGATGGGGCCATTGGATGAAATCCTGAAAATGATGCCTGGCGCGAACAAAATCAAGGGCATGAACAATCTTCAAATCGACGAAAAGCAAATCTCGCATGTCGAGGCGATCATCCAGTCAATGACCGCCCATGAAAAAACTCATCCTGAAGTCATCAACGCCAACAGGCGGAAACGGATCGCGAAGGGTAGCGGTACCTCCATCCAGGAAGTAAACCGCCTGCTCAAGCAGTTCGAAGATATGAAAAAGATGATGAAACAGATGACGAACATGCAGCAAAAAGGCAAGAAAAAAGGCGGTTTCAAACTGCCGTTCAACCCGTTTTAACTTGTAAATTAAGGTATTTTCAGTCTGTAAAGAAAAAACACTTTACAAGCTGTTTTCTATTTGGTATTATTCTATCTTGTGTGAAACTATTCGGAGGTGCTTATTTAAAATGGCAGTAAAAATTCGTTTAAAGCGTATGGGAGCTAAAAAGTCTCCTTTCTATCGTATTGTAGTAGCTGATTCCCGTTCACCACGTGACGGCCGTTTCATCGAGTCTGTAGGAACTTACAACCCAGTTGCTCAACCAGCAAAAGTTGAACTTAACGAAGAGTTAGTTCTTAAGTGGTTGAATGACGGTGCAAAACCATCTGATACAGTGCGTAACTTGTTCTCTAAGCAAGGTATCATGGAAAAATTCCACAACTCAAAGCTTAGCAAGTAATTGTGGACACGCCCATGAAAGAATTAATTGAGACGATCGTGAAGCCACTTGTTGATTTTCCTGAAGATGTCCATGTAAATGAACATGAAGAGGATCAGCGCGTTACCTATAAGCTTTCCGTCAACAAAAGTGATATGGGCAAAGTTATTGGTAAGCAGGGACGCGTTGCAAAGGCGATTCGAACAGTAGTCTATGCAGCAGGTTCATCACAGCAAAAGAAGATTTTCTTAGAAATCGTCGAATGACAATCATCTGCGCAAGCAGAAGATAGATAACTCTATAAATGATTGTTCTGGAAGGGAGGGGTAACCCTCCTTTTTTCTATTTGTAGAAATTAAGGTATAATAAGTACTTGATATATATTTATGATCAATAGTTTAATTATTATTTTTCATTTGCTTGGCTTTAAGGGGGAGATGCTTTGAAGGTACTGCAAACAATCATTGTCAAACAGGTACTGACGGAAGAGAGCAAGGAGAAAATCCACCAAAAATACCACTCCAGAAAGCTTCAGCTGCAGAAGGAATGCGATCAACTGAGATTTGAACTGAAGAAGCTGGAAAAATCAAAGAAGTTTCCGCCTGAAACATTGAAAAAGCATTTTGAACAAGAAATAAAAGTTCATAAAGAAAAAATCAAGCTCCTGGATTTTCAAATAGAACAACTACATATTCTTCCGCTTGGGAGTGAAATTAAAGAAACGGAGCTGCAAGGAATTGTCGACGTTAGTGTTGGCGATCAATGGGATGAGTTTCTTTCAGGAAAGACTATTATTGTGAAAGATGGCATCGTGGCCGAAATACGCGAGAGGTGATTGAGAAATGGAAAAGTATTTTAATGTCGGAAAGATAGTAAATACGCATGGCATCCGCGGCGAAGTTAGAGTGATTTCAAGAACCGACTTTCCAGAGGAACGTTATAAGATAGGGAATACATTATTTTTATTCATGCCAGGTTCAAAGGAACCGGAGGAATTGATAGTGAAAAGCCACAGAGTCCATAAGAATTTTAACCTGTTGACATTTGAAGGGTTCGACAATGTCAATCAGGTAGAAAGAATGAGGGATGGCATCCTTAAGGTTCCAGAAACTCAGCGCGGGCATCTAGAGGAAGGCGAGTTTTATTTCCAGGATATCATCGGCTGCAGCATGTTTACAACAGAAGGTGAGGAACTCGGCAAGGTCATCGAGATCTTGACTCCGGGTGCCAATGATGTCTGGGTTGTAAAGGGAAGCAATGGCAAGGAACTCCTGATCCCATATATTGAGGACATCGTGAAAAAAGTGGACGTCAAGGAGAAGGTTATTGAAATTGAGCCGATGGAAGGGCTTCTTTCATGATGAACATCGATGTCCTGTCTATTTTTCCAGAAATGTTTGAGGGTGTGCTTGGTCATTCAATCCTGAAAAAAGCTGCTGAAAAAGGAGCGGCACAGTACAATGTTGTCAATTTCAGGGACTTTGCTGATAACAAACATCAGACAGTCGACGACTATCCATATGGCGGCGGTGCTGGCATGGTGTTGAAACCACAGCCGATTTTCGATGCTGTGACGGATTTGAAAGAGCGAGCAAAAAGCACTTCCCCGAGGGTGATCCTCATGTGCCCTCAGGGTGAACGATATACACAGAAGAAAGCGGAAGAGCTGGCAAAGGAAGAGCATTTGATTTTTATCTGCGGCCATTATGAAGGATATGATGAGCGAATACGGGAGCATGTCATCACCGATGAGATTTCCATCGGAGATTATGTCCTGACCGGAGGAGAGCTTGGAGCGATGGTTGTCATTGACAGTGTCGTGCGCCTGCTTCCGGGTGTCCTTGGCAGTGAAGAGTCCCATATCCAGGATTCCTTCAGCACTGGCCTGCTGGAGCACCCTCACTACACAAGGCCGGCAGACTTTCGAGGTTTGAAGGTTCCTGATGTTCTTATTTCAGGCAACCATAAGCTGATTGATGAATGGCGGATGAAAGAAAGCCTAAGAAGGACCCTCCAGAGAAGGCCGGATCTACTTGAGGAGGCAGAACTGACACAACAGCAAAAAAAGTGGCTTGATGAACTGATAAAAATGAATGAATAATATTGCAGACAGGTCCAGTTTATGTTAAGATACTTCTTGTGGCTAAAAGCAATCGTGCTATATGCCGCTTATAACAATGTTCCGCTGCAATGAAAGTGTGCAAGAGCATTCGTGGGAGGAGTTGAATACGATGCAACAATTAATCGAAGAAATCACAAAAGCACAACTTCGCACTGATCTTCCATCTTTCCGTCCTGGTGACACAGTACGTGTACACGTTAAGGTTGTTGAAGGAACTCGCGAACGTATCCAGTTGTTTGAAGGTGTAGTGATTAAGCGTCGTGGCGGTGGAATCAGCGAAACTTTTACAGTACGTAAAGTTTCTTACGGAGTAGGCGTTGAGCGTACTTTCCCTGTTCACACACCAAAAATTGCGAAGCTTGAAGTTATCCGTCGCGGTAAAGTCCGCCGTGCGAAACTTTACTACCTACGTAACCTGCGTGGTAAGAAAGCTCGTATTAAAGAAATTCGATAAGAATGAATGTCAAAAAGGAGCTTGCCTAGCCAAGCTCCTTTTTCATTCAGATTCTTTTCCAAATATGAGTGTGTAACTATTATTAAATTTATTTAAAAAATCATCGCCCATCGTGTTTATCTTGTCTGACTTATGTAAAATAAAGTTATGTACTCAAACAACATTTATTTCGGAATGGTGGGAAAAGAATGACCGAGAAAAAGAAGAATGAACTATGGGAATGGACGAAGGCACTTCTGATTGCTGTCGTGCTGGCAGCAGTGATTCGATACTTTTTATTTGCTCCGATCGTGGTGGACGGTTTATCCATGATGCCCACACTCCATGATCAGGACAGAATGATCGTGAATAAGCTTAGCTATCAGGTTGGGGAGCCAGAGAGATTCGATATCATTGTCTTTCATGCACCCGAGAACAAAGATTACATAAAAAGAGTAATCGGCCTTCCAGGCGATAAGATAGAATATAAAAATGATACGCTATATGTCAATGGAAAAGCATATGAAGAACCGTACTTGGAAGAATATAAAAAACAGGTAATTGATGGGCCGCTGACGGATCCATTCACACTGGAAGAGAAGATTGGCAGGGAAACTGTTCCTGAAGGCCATCTTTTCGTTATGGGCGATAATCGCCGTTTCAGCAAGGATAGCCGACACATTGGCACTGTGCCATTTGATGAGGTGCTCGGCAAGACGAGCATCATCTATTGGCCAATTGAGGATATTCGCACAATAGACTAGGAAAGCACTCCAACAGGCATAAGGGAGATTGCGTAACAGATAGGAGGTGGCTGCTTTGACGATCCAATGGTTTCCAGGCCATATGGCGAAGGCGCGCAGAGAGGTCACGGAAAAATTAAAGCTTGTGGATGTCATCTATGAATTGGTGGACGCACGGATACCCTATTCGTCCAGGAACCCAATGATTGACGAAATCATCCAGCACAAACCGAGAATTGTATTACTGAATAAAGCGGATATGGCAGATAAAGCCGTGACCGAACAATGGCTTCGCTACTACCGTGAAAAAGGGATCACTGCGCTGGCGATCAATTCTCAAGCTGGTACCGGCTTAAAGCAAATAGTCCAGGAATCAAAGGTTCTTTTAAAAGACAAATTTGACCGCCTTAAATCAAAAGGAGTCAAGCCGAGAGCAATCAGGGCAATGATTGTGGGAATCCCGAACGCTGGGAAATCGACTTTGATCAACAGGCTTGCCGGCAAGAATATCGCCCAGACCGGGAACAGGCCTGGTGTGACTAAGTCGCAGCAATGGATTAAAGTTGGCAAGGAATTAGAACTCCTCGATACACCGGGAATCCTTTGGCCGAAGTTTGAGGACCAGCAAGTAGGAACAAAGCTTGCAGTTACTGGGGCAATCAAAGATACGATCCTCAATCTTCAAGACCTGGCTGTATATGCTTTGAGATTCTTGGAAAAGCTTTATCCAGAACGGCTGCAGGAGAGATACAAGCTTTCCGAACTCCCAGAGGAGATTGTAGAGCTATTTGATCAAATCGGCGATTTCCGCGGCTGCAGAATGCCTGGTGGATACGTAGACTATGATAAAGTCGCAGAGCTTGTAATCAGGGAGATACGGACTGAAAAGCTAGGTCCGTTATCTTTTGAACGTCCAGAGGATTTAGCATCCCTGGATGAAATAGAAGGCGACACACAAAAATAAAGGTCCTGAGCTCAGGGCCTTTATTTTTGGTTTCAAATGCCGATACATAATAAAGAAGTATTTTAGGAGAAAATCTATGGAAAAATACACAATTAGTGAAATTGAACAGCAGCTTTTCGGGAAAGAGGAAGTAGACAAAGAAATTCTGAAAGTCTTTAAAAAAGACATCCGCAAAGGCGTGCAAAAACTCGTTTTGAAATGGGAAAGGCAGGAAGCACAAAAAAAACTAGTCCATGAGCAATTCGTGAACATGACTTCCTTTGAAAAGAAATGCCGGTCTGAAGGTTTCCGGAATATAGCGGGGATAGATGAAGCTGGCCGAGGTCCGCTTGCTGGTCCGGTTGTCGCAGCAGCCGTCATTCTGCCGGAGAACTTTTATCTTCCAGGTCTAAATGATTCTAAAAAACTGACAGAATCAAAAAGGGATGAATATTTTGAGATTATCAGGGCAGAAGCAGTTGGTGTTGGAGTCGGAATAATCAGTGCTGCGGAAATAGATGAAATAAATATTCTTCAGGCCAGCAAAAAAGCGATGCTTACTGCTGTTAACGAATTAGGAATCACACCCGACTATCTTCTGATAGATGCCGTCAAGCTGGACACACCTTATCCGTTTGAAGCGCTGATCAAAGGGGATTCCAGAAGCATCTCCATCGCGGCAGCTTCCATTATTGCCAAGGTGACGAGGGATAGGCTGATGAAAGAACTTAGTTTGGAATATCCCCAATATGGATTCGGGGCAAATATGGGGTATGGAACTCCTGAACACTTGAAGGCGCTTAGAGAGCAGGGTGTGACAGAGCACCACAGGAAGACTTTCGCTCCAGTAAGAGAGAGTATTGAGCAGAACTGGTAAAGCAGGTGAACCATGGAAACAGGAGCGCTGCAGGGTTTATTTAACCAAAAAACCACACAGCAAATGAAAACAGCTGAATTTAGGCCAGGACAAATCATAAACGGCAAGATCATAAAGCTGTACCCTGAGCAAGTAGCTGAAGTGCAAATCGGCAATCAGAAAATGATTGCTCAATTAGAGGCGCCGTTGTCAGCAAATGAGCGCTATTGGTTCCAGGTACAGCCTGGAGAAGGAAAAGTCCATTTAAAGGTGGTTGGCAAAGGTGCTGAGGATAAAGGGCAGCCGGCGAGCCTCGCCAAAATACTTGGGGAATTCTCAATGCAGCCTACAAAGGAAAACATGGATCTGGTTCGCTTTTTTATCAAAGAGCAGCTTCCGGTCAACCGTGAACTGCTAAAGCTGGCATCAGAGTGGTTAAGTATGGTGGATTCCCGCAGCGCTGGTCAGGATGCTTTAAAAATGATTTTGACTAGAGGTATTCCTGTTACACTGGCAGCGTTTGAGGCACTCTATACTGCTACAAAAGAACCATCTTTGGTCCTGTTGATGGAAAAGCTTGAAAAGGCATTAGATAGGGTATCAGATTCCGCTGTAGGCACAAGTCTTAAAAAACTATTGAATGAGATGATCCCAGCCAATAAAACAGTTGCTTCTGAAGCCGCGCTGAATCATCTGGCATTGATGTGGATTAAGAGGGACGGAAAAGAAAGTCAGGCGGCATTGGAGCTGCTTAAACAATTTGGCGCAATACCACCCAAAAACAGCGAGAGCATCCTTTTGCAACAGATGTTTGCTAGGCTGTTGCACTACAGTACAACCGGAGAAGAAATGCCTGAAGGGCTGAATTCTGTCAAAAATATCATAACACTTGTAGAAAAGGGTGATTTTGCTGCAGCCAGGCAGATGGTCACAAGCTTGATTCCTGCAAAGCCACTAGCTGCTAATGAACTGATAGAGTCACTTAAATTTCTATTCTACCGACCACCAGCAAAAGAAGCGGACGTGCAGCAGGGACTGCAGTCATTCAAACAGTTAATGTCAGTGACGGGTGATGGCGAATCCCTTTCCGGCCTTTTCGCGGATAAGGAAACTTGGCGACAGGCTGGTATGGACGTTTTAAAAGCTGTGAGTCAGCATCAGTTATCAGGCCTGCAGGCGCAGCTTTTATCAGAAGCAGTGGGTAAGGCAGAACAGCCGGCTCCGCTGCAAGAAACCAGTGCTGCATTGCTCACTGATGCAAAAATAAAAAGATTCCTGTCAGCTCTTGGACTGTCTTATGAACACCAGCTAGGCGAAGTTTTAAAAGATGGTGAGATTGGCAAGGCACCAGTTTCGGAGACAGTGAAATCTATGGTGCTCCGCCTTTTGAACGAGAATCCGCCTCCAGCTGTCAAAGAAGCTTCGGAGCTGCTTTTGAACAAACTCACCGGGTTCCAGCTCCTCTCGCAGGAAGCAGGCCCGATTCAGCAGCTTGTTGTGCAGATTCCATTTGTACTAGGTGGAAAAACGAATGAACTTACGATGCAATGGAGCGGGAAGAAAACCGAGGATGGAAAGATTGACGCTGATTTTTGCCGAGTACTCTTTTACCTTAAACTTGAACATCTAAATGATCTAATCGTTGATATGCAAGTTCAGAATCGTATCATGAGCGTCCAGATTTTCAACGAAAATCCAGTTCTGAAAAAAATGGCTGAGCAATTGACGCCAGTGTTGAAATCAAAATTAGCTGAAATCAATTATCAGCTGTCTTCCGTTCACTTCCATCTCCCCGGACAATCCCAGTCTGGGAAGAACCAGCGCGTCCTGTCAGATCTATATAGCCAAAAAGAATATAGCGGAGTGGATATCAAAATATGAAACCACCAAAGCATACAAGGAAATCAGCAGTTGCCCTGGGGTATAACGCAGGAAGTATGGACGCTCCTAAAGTGATGGCAAAGGGAAAAGGTCTTTTGGCTGAACAAATCATTGAAAAAGCCAAGGATCATGATATTCCCATCCAGGAAGACCCGTCACTTGTTGAAGTGTTGAGCCAGCTTGAACTGAATGAACGGATACCAGAGGAACTATATCAAGCAGTAGCCGAAGTATTTTCCTTTGTCTACCATTTGGATCAACAAGCAGGAAGACAAAAATAATATTTTCACAAACCCAATTTGATATAGTTTTTTTTTAGTGGAACTTTCATAGAAAAAGCCGGGGAATGCAGTCATCCCGGCTTTTTGTGTGGGTGAGTATTCCAGGTGATATTTTTTTGCAATATTTAAAATGGGGAAATATTTAAATCATAATGGTAGACAATCAATATTTCATTATATAAAATGAAAGCGCAGTCTATTTTTTAAAAATTTAAATGAATTATATTTTCTACTTAGGAAGTGTATTTTCAGGAATCTGGAGATATGGGTGTTCCTAATAGATAGGAGGATGGGAAATGAATGTCCATGAGTATCAAGGAAAAGAAATCCTCAGAAAATATGGGGTAAAAGTACCGAATGGGAAGGTTGCTTTTACAGTTGATGAAGCTGTTGAAGCAGCTAAAGAGCTTGGGTCATCGGTAGTTGTTGTAAAAGCTCAAATCCATGCTGGCGGAAGGGGTAAAGCCGGCGGTGTCAAGGTTGCTAAGAACCTTGATGAAGTACGTACATATGCTTCTGAGATCTTAGGCAAGACACTGGTCACTCACCAGACTGGTCCAGAAGGCAAGGAAGTAAAACGCCTGTTGATTGAGGAAGGCTGTGACATCAAGAAGGAGTACTATGTAGGCCTTGTGCTTGACCGTGCTACTTCACGTGTTGTCCTTATGGCTTCTGAAGAAGGCGGAACGGAAATCGAAGAAGTTGCGGAAGCGACTCCTGAAAAAATCTTCAAAGAAGAAATCGATCCTGTAGTTGGTCTTATGCCATACCAGGCTCGCCGTATCGCATTCAATATCAACATCCCTAAGGAACTGGTCAACCAGGCTGTAAAGTTCATGATGGGCTTATATAACGCTTATGTCGAAAAGGATTGTTCAATCGCAGAAATCAACCCATTGGTTGTGACTGGTGACGGACAGGTAATGGCACTTGACGCTAAATTGAACTTCGATTCAAACGCGCTATACCGCCAGAAGGATATCCTTGAGTACCGCGACCTTGAAGAAGAAGATCCAAAGGAAATCGAAGCATCGAAGTATGACCTCAGCTATATTTCTCTAGATGGAAACATCGGCTGCATGGTTAACGGTGCAGGTCTTGCGATGGCAACTATGGACATCGTTAAGCATTATGGCGGAGACCCTGCAAACTTCCTTGATGTTGGGGGCGGTGCTACTGCAGAAAAAGTAACAGAAGCATTCAAAATCATCCTTTCAGATCCTAACGTAAAAGGAATCTTTGTTAATATCTTCGGCGGCATCATGAAGTGTGATGTAATCGCTACTGGTGTAGTGGAAGCTGCCAAGCAGGTTGGACTTGAAGTTCCTCTTGTCGTTCGCCTTGAAGGTACGAACGTTGATCTTGGAAAACAGATTCTTAATGAGTCTGGCTTGAATATCATTGCTGCTGAATCAATGGCAGACGGCGCTGAAAAAATCGTTTCATTAGTTAAGTAGGATCGAAAGGAGAGAATTTGACGTGAGCGTATTCATTAATAAAGATACAAAGGTCATTGTTCAAGGGATTACGGGTTCTACAGCCCTTTTCCATACAAAACAAATGCTTGAATATGGTACAAAAATTGTTGGAGGAACATCTCCAGGCAAGGGCGGTACAGAAGTTGAAGGCGTGCCTGTATTCAATACTGTGCAAGAAGCTGTTGAAGCGACAGGTGCAAATGCATCTGTAATCTATGTACCAGCTCCATTCGCTGCAGATGCGATCATCGAAGCTGTCGATGCAGAGCTTGATTTGGCAATCTGTATCACAGAGCATATCCCTGTGTTGGATATGGTAAAGGTGAAGCGTTATATGGAAGGCAGGAAGACTCGCCTTGTAGGACCTAACTGTCCGGGTGTCATCACTCCTGAAGAGTGCAAGATTGGAATCATGCCTGGATATATCCATACAAAAGGCCATGTCGGCGTTGTATCACGTTCTGGAACATTGACTTATGAAGCAGTACACCAATTAACACAAGCTGGAATCGGCCAGTCTACTGCTGTAGGGATCGGCGGAGACCCAGTTAACGGAACAAACTTCATCGATGTCCTGAAGGCATTCAATGAAGATCCAGAAACGTATGCGGTCATCATGATCGGTGAAATCGGCGGTACGGCTGAGGAAGAAGCAGCTGAGTGGGTTAAGGCAAACATGACGAAACCTGTTGTCGGCTTCATCGGCGGAAGAACTGCACCTCCTGGAAAGCGCATGGGCCACGCTGGTGCGATCATTTCAGGCGGTAAGGGTACAGCAGACGAAAAGATCCGCGTAATGAACGAGTGCGGCATCCAGGTTGCTGAAACTCCATCCGTAATGGGTGAAACGCTAATCAAGGTTTTGAAGGAACAAGACCTGTACGATCAGTGCAAAACACACTAAAACATTCAATCTGACAGTCCCTCTTGAAAGAGGGGCTGTTTATTAATCCCAGGGGGAAGTATATGGATGGATTGAAAAAGAAACTAATCCAGCTTATCCATAGCAAAAATGCGAGTTGGAAAGCTATTTATACTGCACTTAAAGCAAGTACGGCATTAACTGAACCAGAAACTGCATTATATTCCTCTATTAATCCTCGGGCGCAGCAACTCATCAGAGACCATCAATTTATTCCCATCGACAAACTTCTCAACGACTATGCCTCTAAGAATATTCACCTGATTACTTTTTTTGATGACAATTATCCAATCGAGCTTAAGACAATCTATCAGCCTCCCTGGATTCTCTTTGCCAAAGGAGATATATCCCTGTTAAGGAACACAAAGAACCTTGCAGTTGTTGGTTCCAGGAATGCCTCATCATACGGCATAAAGGCGATTGACTATTTATTTCCTTCATTAATAGAGAAGAATGTACAAATTGTAAGTGGGTTAGCAAAAGGCATCGATGCCCATGCCCATAAAGCAGCCATCAAGTTGGGCGGGAAAACAATTGGTGTCATTGCTGGCGGGTTTAACAATCTCTATCCTAAGGAAAATATGAAATTGGCAGAGTACATGATGGAAAAACATCTCGTATTATCAGAGTATCCACCAGCGACTATGCCGGCAAAGTGGCAATTTCCGATGCGAAACAGGATTATCAGCGGTCTTTCACAGGGTACACTCGTCATAGAAGCGAAAAAAAAGAGTGGTTCATTGATCACGGCAGATTTTGCATTGAATGAAGGCAGGGATGTATTTGCCGTCCCCGGCAGCATATTGACTCCTGATTCCGATGGAGTCCATTATTTAATCCAGCAAGGAGCAAAACTAATCAAAAGTTCCGAGGATATTTTAGAGGAACTTGGTATGTAATGTGAAATAATCGTATAAAATGCTTAGAAAAAGTTAAAAAAGTTTCGGAAATATACTTTTTTACTAAGATATTTTTATATTTGAATGAAAAATTACATCAAAAAGGTTGAAATAATTTTCAATCTGGTATACATTTTGCATCAGGTATTTTAAAATTTATTAATGACTTGAAACCGTTTACTTTAAAGGTTAATTTGACAACATTAAGGTATGTTGATAATAATGAATGTAATTTTATACCTCTAAGGAGGACAATTGGATGTCAGATTTTTTAGTCATCGTTGAATCGCCTGCAAAGGCTAAAACGATTGAGCGTTACCTTGGAAAAAAATATAAAGTGAAAGCCTCTATGGGGCATTTGATAGATTTGCCTAAGAGTCAGATGGGAATTGATACGAAGAATAATTTTAACCCTAAGTACATCACCATCAGGGGTAAAGGGCCTGTACTTAAGGAATTGAAAACGGCTGCTAAAAAGGCAAAGAAAGTCTATCTCGCGGCTGACCCCGACAGAGAAGGGGAAGCGATTGCCTGGCATCTTGCGAAAAGTCTTGATGTGGATGTCCATTCAGATTGCAGGGTTGTATTCAATGAGATAACAAAGGATGCTATCAAGGAATCTTTCAAACACCCCCGCGCGATCAATATGGATCTGGTAGATGCCCAGCAGGCACGCCGTGCTCTGGACAGACTAGTAGGTTACAATATCAGTCCGCTACTGTGGAAGAAGGTCAAGAAGGGGCTGAGTGCAGGGCGAGTACAATCAGTTGCTTTAAGGATGATCATTGATCGTGAAAAGGAAATAGCTGCATTTGTTCCAGAAGAATATTGGACAATCGGTGCAGAATTCTTGAAAGGGAAAAGTGCATTTGAAGCTTCTTTTTACGGAATTGGAAAAGAAAAAGCTGAGTTGAAGTCTGAAGAAGATGTTAAAAACATCCTTAAGCAGGTTAAGGGAAATAAATTCACTGTTGCGTCAGTGACGAAGAAAGAACGCAGGCGCAACCCTGCACCGCCTTTCATTACTTCTTCCTTGCAACAGGAAGCAGCCCGAAAGCTCAACTTCAGAGCCAAAAAGACGATGATGCTTGCCCAGCAGCTTTATGAAGGGATCGATCTTGGGAAAGAAGGCACAGTCGGTTTAATTACGTATATGAGAACCGACTCTACCAGAATCTCTGAAGTGGCACAAGGGGAAGCAAAAGAATACATCACAAATGAGTATGGAGAAAAATTCATCCAGACAGAGGTCAGGAAAGAGAAGAAACAGTCCAATGCTCAAGATGCTCATGAAGCAATCCGGCCTACCAGTACAATGAAGGTTCCTGAAACGATAAAGGAATTTCTCTCAAGGGATCAATACAGGCTATATAAACTCATTTGGGAACGCTTCGTCGCTAGCCAGATGGCTCCAGCAATCATGGATACGATGAGTGTGGATTTGAAAAACGGAGAGGTTACTTTCCGGGCAACAGGTTCAAAGGTCAAGTTCCCAGGGTTCATGAAGGTTTATGTAGAAGGTTCGGATGACCAGGTGGAAGAAAAGGATAAGTTCCTTCCTGACTTGAAGGAAGGTGACGAGGTCACGAAGAAAGATATCGAACCGAAGCAGCACTTTACACAGCCCCCTCCAAGATATACAGAAGCGAGGCTTGTCAGGACGCTGGAGGAGATGGGGATTGGCCGCCCATCAACATATGCGCCAACATTGGATACAATCCAAAAGAGAGGATATGTATCTCTCGACAATAAGCGTTTCGTGCCGACAGAGCTGGGAGAAGTAATCCATGAGCTGATGATTGAATTCTTCCCGGAAATCCTTGACCTCGAGTTCACCGCGAAGATGGAGCAGAACTTAGATAATATTGAAGACGGAAAAATCAATTGGGTCAAAGTCATTGACGAATTTTACCGAGACTTTGAGAAGAATCTTGAAGTAGCGGAAAAGGAAATGCAAGAAATCGAAATCAAGGACGAACCTGCCGGAGAAGATTGTGATCAATGCGGTTCACCTATGGTCTTTAAAATGGGCCGGTACGGCAAATTCATGGCCTGCAGCAATTTTCCTGAATGCCGAAACACGAAGGCGATCGTTAAGGAAATTGGTGTCAAATGTCCTAAGTGTGAAGAAGGCAATATCATTGAGCGCAAGAGTAAGAAACGCCGGATATTCTACGGATGCGACCGATTCCCTGAGTGTGACTTCTTGTCATGGGATAAACCACTTGCACGTAAATGCCCTAAATGCGAAAATATGCTAGTAGAAAAGAAGCTCAAAAAGGGTGTTCAGGTTCAGTGTACGGAATGCGACTATAAAGAGGAACCACAAAGCTAGAGTGAGCCCTTGGCTCACTCTTTATGTTTGTAAAGTTGTTGACGGGCTGATCAAGGAGCTTTCGCTTTTCTTTTTCCAGCTCCAGCGCCTAGCCAGTTTTCATCTCTGAAATCGCTTGCCGGAGTATCTTTCAAGAAGCGTTAGCTTTGAGCAGCTCGAGTCGCTTGTCTAGTGTCGCCTCCTAGAAACTCCGAAACTTCAACTCCGTCGGCAGAAGCAAAAAGCGCTTCTTTGTCGGAGTCTCCAGTTTCTGCGTTTCTTGGCAGTCGGCTATACTTTTCGATTTCGGTCCTGCCAATGAAGTCAAAGAACGACTTCACTGTCAGGCCCTCCAGCGCTTGTCGGGGCTATCAAGGCGCTTCCGCTTTTCTTTTTTGAAACTTTTTTCTTTCTTTTTCGTATAGGAAAGTGCAAAATGATACAGGAATCAGGGTAAAGTAAGTAAGGTTGAGTATATAATAGAAGCTTTATGTCAAGGCAAATGTTATAATTATTATTTTGAAAAGGTCACCTGCTTAAATTTTCCTTGTTAAACAGACGGAAATGAGTTTAGGAAAAGCATACACTTATTTTTAATAACTACTGGAGGAAATAGATATGTCTGAAGCTACTGTAAATGTCATTGGTGCCGGTTTGGCCGGAAGCGAGGCTGCTTGGCAGCTTGCTGAAAGAGGCATCAAAGTGAACTTATACGAGATGAGGCCGGTTAAACAGACCCCTGCACATCATACTGATAAATTTGCTGAGCTGGTTTGCAGCAATTCATTGCGAGCTAATACATTAACTAATGCAGTTGGAGTCTTAAAGGAAGAAATGAGAAACTTGAATTCTGTCATCATTGGGGCAGCAGACGCATGTGCTGTACCGGCAGGCGGAGCTTTGGCAGTAGACCGACACGAGTTTGCGGCACAAGTTACCAGCCGGGTGAAGGAACATCCGAATGTGACAGTATTTAACGAAGAAATGACAGAGATTCCACAGGGGCCGACCATCATTGCAACTGGGCCTTTGACAAGCCAGGCTCTATCGCAGCAATTAAAAGACCTGACAGGGGAAGAGTATCTGTATTTTTATGATGCCGCTGCACCGATCATCGAGAAGGATAGTATCGACATGGAAAAGGTTTACCTGAAATCGCGATACGACAAAGGTGAAGCAGCATACCTGAATTGCCCGATGAACGAGGAAGAATTTGATCGCTTTTATGAAGCGTTGATTTCTGCAGAAACTGTTCCGCTTAAGGAATTTGAAAAAGAAATCTTTTTTGAAGGCTGCATGCCAATTGAGGTCATGGGTCAAAGAGGAAGGAAGACGATGCTTTTTGGACCGATGAAGCCCGTTGGACTTGAGGATCCGAGAACAGGAAAGCGACCTTATGCTGTAGTGCAACTTCGCCAGGATGATGCTGCTGGGACACTTTATAATATTGTGGGCTTTCAGACTCACCTTAAATGGGGCCCGCAGAAGGAAGTCATTCAACTGATTCCTGGTCTGGAAAACGCTGAAATCGTAAGATATGGTGTTATGCACCGTAATACTTTCATCAACTCGCCTAAGGTGTTAAAGGCAACATATCAATTCAAGAATAGAGAAGACTTATTCTTCGCAGGACAAATGACTGGGGTAGAAGGCTATGTAGAGTCAGCAGCAAGCGGTCTTATTGCAGGCATCAATGCTGCGCGTTTAGTAAAAGGCGAAGAGCCGGTTGAGTTTCCACATGAAACTGCAATGGGCAGCATGGCCAGATATATTACAACAACTAATGCGAAGAACTTCCAGCCAATGAATGCAAACTTCGGGCTTTTCCCTGATCTTCCTGAGAAAATCAAAGCTAAACAAGAACGCAATGAGAAGCATGCTTCCAGAGCATTGGAAACAATTCAGAAATTTGTGAAAAATTTGTAATTTCTATTGCTAGGGCTATATAAATATGATACTATTTAGTAGCCCTTGTGAGGTGACAGGATGGAAGCAAATGTGAACAATTCTTTAAACTTATTTATAGAATATTTACAAATTGAGAAAAATTACTCACAATATACAATTGAACATTATCAACATGATATTAGGGAATTTTTTTTGTTCATGTCTGAACAAGGCCTGAATAGTCTGGATGAAGTTGAGTATGCTGACACAAGAATATACCTCACGAAATTATTCGACCATCAGCTTTCCAGAAAGTCAGTCGCCCGCAGGATTTCATGTATGCGCAGCTTTTACAAATTCCTGCTCCGTGAAAAAATGGTAGGTGATAATCCGTTTTCCCTCGTATCCATCCCGAAACTGGAAAAGCGGCTGCCAGATTTTTTTTATGAAGAGGAGCTTTCTCAGCTGTTTAAAGCATGTGAAACCGAAAGTCCAATCGGAAAGAGGAACAAAGCCCTTTTAGAATTGCTTTACGCTACAGGAATCCGTGTTGGTGAGTGCTGTAAAATCACGCTGAAGGATATAGATTTATCTCTATCGACAGTTTTAATCCATGGAAAAAGGAAAAAGGATCGATATGTGCCCTTCGGAAGTTTTGCACAGGATGCAATTGAAGACTACATAAAAAATGGAAGACCAGATCTTCTGAAGACGAAAGAAGATCATGGCCATTTATTCTTAAATTTTCGTGGTGGTCCACTCACTGACAGAGGGATCAGGGAAATCCTGAATAAATTAATCGAAAAGTCTGCCCTGACTGGAAAGATCCATCCACATAAACTGCGCCATACCTTTGCCACGCATATGATGAGCAATGGAGCTGATATGAGGACTGTCCAGGAGCTCATGGGGCATGCTTTCCTGTCTTCAACTCAAGTATATACTCACGTTACGAAAGAGCACTTGCGCAATATTTATATGTCACATCATCCGAGGGCTTAAGCCAAAAGGAGGACGAAGGAATGTCAGAATTCCATGCCACAACGATATTTGCTGTTCAACATAAAGGCCAGTGCGCTATGTCAGGTGATGGCCAGGTAACTTTTGGGAATGCTGTAGTGATGAAACACACAGCAAAGAAGGTACGAAAGTTGTTTAATGGTAAAGTAATCGCAGGATTCGCTGGTTCTGTCGCAGATGCTTTCACATTATTTGAGATGTTTGAAGGCAAGCTTGAAGAATACAACGGGAATCTCCAAAGAGCGGCAGTCGAACTTGCAAAGCAATGGAGAAGTGATAAAGTTCTTAGAAAGCTTGAAGCGATGCTGATTGTGCTGAATGAGACTGATATGCTTCTTGTTTCCGGAACAGGTGAAGTGATTGAGCCAGATGATGGCATTCTTGCGATTGGTTCTGGTGGAAATTATGCTTTGTCTGCAGGCCGCGCATTGAAGCAATATGCTGGAGAACATCTAACAGCAAAGGAAATTGCAAAGTCTTCATTGGAAATTGCTGCTGACATTTGTGTTTACACAAACCACAATATTATCGTGGAAGAACTGTAACGGAAAAGGAGTGTTGAGTGTGAAACAAACGACAAATTTAACTCCAAGGCAGATCGTGGAAAAGCTGGATCAGTATATAATCGGTCAAAAGGATGCTAAAAAAGCTGTGGCAGTTGCTCTTAGGAATAGATACCGCCGCGGATTGCTGGCTGAAAATATCCGCGATGAAATCATCCCAAAGAATATCCTGATGATCGGACCTACTGGTGTAGGTAAAACTGAGATTGCCAGAAGAATGGCTAAATTAGTAGGGGCCCCTTTCGTCAAGGTTGAGGCGACCAAGTTCACTGAAGTGGGTTATGTTGGCCGTGATGTAGAGTCAATGGTGCGGGATCTTGTTGAAACCTCAATCAGGCTTGTAAAAGAGGAAAAAATGGAGCGTGTTAAAGAACCGGCAGAGGAAAATGCAAACCGCCGACTTGTCGAACTCCTGGTTCCTTCAGCTAAAAAATCCGTCAATTACAAAAATCCTTTGGAAATGTTGTTCGGCGGAAGTCAACAGCAACCCGAACAAGAAAATAACAACTCAGAAGATTTAGGGTTATTCGAAAAGCGAAAAACTATCAAGCAAAAGCTTGATCAAGGAGAGCTTGAGGATGAGCTGGTAACCGTGGAAGTCGAGGAGCAAGCTCCATCCATGTTTGATATGCTCCAGGGCTCCGGAATGGAACAGATGGGAATGAATATGCAGGATGCTTTGAGTGGCTTGGTGCCTAAGAAGCGAAAGAAACGGAAGCTTCCTGTTCGTGAGGCAAGGAAGGTATTAATCAATGAAGAGGCCCAAAAGCTGATTGATATGGATGAGGTAACTCAGGAAGCTACCTATCGTGCTGAGCAGGCAGGCATCATTTTCATTGATGAAATCGATAAGATTGCCAGCAAGAACTCCGGAGGATCAAGCGCGGATGTGTCGCGTGAGGGTGTTCAAAGAGACATACTCCCAGTTGTAGAAGGATCAACAGTAAACACGAAATACGGCCCTGTAAAAACAGACCATATTTTATTCGTTGCTGCTGGGGCATTCCATATGGCGAAGCCTTCAGATCTGATACCTGAATTGCAAGGGCGGTTCCCTATCAGGGTAGAGCTTACTAAGCTGACCGTTGAGGACTTTTACAGGATCCTTGTCGAACCTGATAATGCACTTACAAAGCAATATGAAGCTTTATTGGAAACAGAAGGTATACAAATTGAATTTTCTGACGATGCTATTCGTAAGATAGCTGAAGTCGCTTATGACGTGAATCAGAATACAGATAACATTGGAGCTAGAAGGCTGCAGACGATTCTTGAGAAGCTTCTGGAAGACCTAAGCTTCGAAGCTCCAGATATCAACCTGGAGAAAGTAGCGATCACTCCGCAGTATGTAGAGGAAAAGCTTGGCGCTATCTCAAGAAACAAAGATTTAAGCCAGTTCATATTATAATGGTTTGTCGTTTTAATGCATACTCAATAGGGTAGACAAATAAAGGCTGCCTATTGTGCAGAAGTATTGAAACTAGCCGGAATTAAAATAAATGTAATTGTGTTTTAAGCAAATAGGAGGAAGAAACAATGGACTTACTATCAAAAACTAGAAAAATTAATGCCCTGCTCCAAAAAGCTGCCGGTAAACCGGTAAACTTCAAAGAAATGTCAGAGACGCTAAGTGAAGTAATCGAAGCGAACATCTTTGTTGTCAGCCGCAGAGGAAAGTTATTAGGCGTAGGAATCAATCAGCAAATTGAAAACGAACGTATGGTAAAAATGCTCGAAGATCGCCAATTCCCTGAAGAGTATACAAAGAATCTTTTCAATATCCAGGAGACATCACCGAATCTGGATGTTGATAGTGAATACACAGCATTCCCTGTTGAAAACAAAGAACTATTCAAAAATGGATTGACAACAATCGTGCCGATCATCGGTGGCGGTGAGCGTCTAGGAACACTGATCCTAGCCCGTCTTGAGGAACAATTCCATGACGATGACCTCATTCTTGCAGAATATGGTGCAACCGTTGTAGGTATGGAAATCCTTCGTGAGAAGGCAGAAGAGATTGAAGATGAAGCACGCAGCAAAGCAGTAGTGCAAATGGCAATCAGTTCCCTGTCATATAGTGAGCTTGAAGCGATCGAGCACATCTTCGAAGAACTTAATGGAAAAGAAGGTTTGCTTGTTGCTTCTAAAATCGCTGACAGAGTCGGAATCACTCGTTCCGTAATCGTTAACGCACTGCGCAAGCTCGAAAGCGCTGGCGTAATCGAGTCCCGTTCCCTAGGAATGAAAGGAACATATATCAAAGTATTAAACGACAAGTTCCTATTTGAACTTGAAAAACTTAAAAGTAATTAATGAAGAAAAAATCCGCTGGTCTTCAGCGGATTTTTTTATTGGTTTCTATCAAGTGAATTGTCAGAAATGGACGTAAAATGTAATGCCCGAATAATAAGTTTTCAATCCCGCTATGTTACAAAAATATTGCGAGATTTTTACACCATTCTATAAAAACCTATTTTCAAAACAATTTTTAGAAAGTAAATAATGGAAGTCGAATCTTCAGTTCTAGGTAATTTGACCTTATTTCTATTCAGCAGCTGTTGAATTTATCTATCGTAATTCCTATCTATTTTTAAATACTTTACAAAAAAATGGAGCCTTTTATAAAAAATATAAATAAAAGTAAACTAGTAGGTCTTTTATACCATTTTAAAAAATGAGCACTATGCATGATAAAAATTAACCGAAAGTACATAGACAGATTATTTCAGATTCTTTACAATTAGGAATATAATGACGAAATTCAGCAAGGAATTACAAAATTCAGCAAAATAATTGAGAGTGGCAATTGCGAGGTGCAAAAATTGAAGTTGTTTTCAAACACAGTATCAACGCTTGAGCATGCATTGAACTATTCTTCTGCGAAGCAAAAAGTCATTTCGCAGAATATCGCGAATGTTGATACGCCGAATTATAAAGCAAAGGATGTTTCCTTTAAGGCAGTGTTCCAGGAAGTGACGGGACAATCCTTTCAAGCGAAAAGATCAGATGCCCGCCATTATGATTTTAGCAGCAGGGCAAGCTCCTTTTCTGGAGTTGTTAATAAGCCCAACGTGAATTATAACGAAAATGGGAACAGTGTTGATATGGATAAAGAGATGGCCGACCTGGCCACAAACCAAATTTACTATAATGCGCTGACTGAGAGGATTAATGGGAAATTCAACTCTCTCCAAACAGTCATTAGGGGAGGTAAGTAAGAATGACTATGTTTCATAGCATGAACACAACAGCCTCAGCATTGACTGCTCAGCGCCTTAGGATGGATGTTATCTCATCCAATATGGCAAATGTTGATTCGACAAGAGGGGTGAATGGCGAGCCATACCGCAGGAAAATGGTCGTCCTTGAACCTAAGGAAGGGAATTTTTCTTCATTCCTGAATAAAGCAATGGGCAAAACAGAAGCAGCAGGGGCAGGAAATGGAGTTAAAGTAACAAGAATACTAGAAGATAGAGAAAATCCGCTTAAGATGGTATATGACCCTGAGCATCCGGATGCCAATCAGGAAGGCTATGTTGCTTACCCAAATGTGGATCCTTTAAGGGAAATGGTGGATCTGATAAGCGCGACTCGTTCTTATGAAGCTAATGTCACAGTTTTTAACGCTTCCAAGGGCATGATGATGAAGGCTCTTGAGATCGGAAAATAAGGAGATAACTAAATGAATTCAGCTGGGATTAATTCTGTTAGCCAAATGGTCAGACCATTTGAAACAAAAGTGTCTACTCCCACACCTACACCATACGAAGCACAAAAAAGTTTTTCGTCCGTACTTAAGCAATCTATTGAAAATTTAAATAAAGCACAGCTTCAGTCAGATGCAATGACAGAAAAACTGGCTCGTGGGGAAAATGTTGACCTCCATCAGGTAATGATTGCAAGCCAAAAGGCGAGCATCACATTGCAAGCTACAATGGAAGTCAGGAATAAAGTGGTTGAAGCTTACCAGGAAATGATGAGAATGCAAGTTTAATAAATTGGCTAAAAACTAAGATTAGATCGGTTATTAGCTGTATAAAAAGAAGAGACTTAATAACCGGGGGATTGAAATGAAAGAAACCGTTCAAAAGTATATACATACAATGAAGGATTTCTGGCAAGGGCGTACCAGAAAGCAAAAAATCAGTCTTGGTGCGTCTATTTTCTTTGTATTAACAGTTGCCATCCTTACAGCGTTTTTTACAACGAGGACATCCCTTGTGCCGCTTTACAGCAATCTTTCACCTGCCGAAACAGGGAGTATCAAAGAAAGCCTTGATGCCAGGGGCATAAAATCTGAGATCTCCGATGGGGGCAAAACAATCCTCGTTCCTGAAGAACAGGTTGATAGCTTGAAAGTAGAACTGGCAGCCGAGGGAATCCCGAAGTCAGGGAGTATTGATTATTCTTTTTTTAGTCAGAATGCCGGCATGGGCATGACTGATAATGAGTTCCTAGTTCTGAAACTCGAAGCGATGCAGTCGGAATTAGCGAATCTAATGAAAGGCATCGACGGAGTCAATGATGCCAATGTTATGATTAACCTGCCTGAAAAGGGCATCTTTGTAAGCGATAATCAGCAGCCAGCATCGGCTTCCATTGTGCTTAATACAAGTCCAGGATATCAATTCAAGGAAGAACAGATTACTGCACTTTACCACCTGGTATCAAAAAGCGTTCCGAACCTTCCTACAGATAATATCGTCATCATGAATCAGTTTTTTGAGTACTTTGATTTAAAAAATGAAAAAAATTCCAGCGGCGCATCTTTCGCTTCTCAGCATCAGATTAAGCAGGAGATTGAAAGAGATGTCCAAAGGCAAGTTCAAAATATGCTTGGCACCCTTATGGGCCATGATAAAGTAGTTGTTTCGGTAACCGCCGATATAGACTTTACCCAGGAAAACAGAGAAGAAAACATCGTTGAGCCAGTAGATCAGGAAAACATGGAAGGGATCGCAATCAGCGCCCAACGAATTACAGAAACTTTCACAGGAAACGCAGATCAGGCTGGAGGGATTCCGGAAGGAGGAAATCCCGGTGAGACGACCGGGTCTCAATACCTGGAGGGTGCAGCTGGGAATGGCGATTATGAAAGAGTCGAAGAAACGATAAACAATGAGGTAAGCAGAATCCGCAAGGAAATTACCGAAAGTCCATATAAGGTGCGCGACCTCGGAATCCAGGTAATGGTGGAACCACCCACACCGGATGACGAAAGCTCCCTCCCTCAAGAAAGGGTAGAAGACATTACAAGAATCCTGAGTACGATTGTCAGGACTACCATTGATAAGGATGCTCTTGGTACTGAGCTAACTGATGAGTTAATAGAGGAAAAGGTCGTTGTTTCAGTACAGCCATTCAATGGCAAGGTCACTTTCGAGAACCAGGTTGAAGAAAAGCTGCCATGGTGGGTATACCTTGTTGGAGGATTATTGCTCGCGGCCATTATCGTTCTGCTGCTTCTATTTATGAGATCGAAAAAGAATGTTGTGGAAGAAGAGTATGTAATGGAAGAAAAGTTTGAGCAAGTTCGTGTTCCTGATGTGAATAAGGAATTTGAGACAGAGGGCACGATGAAGAAAAAGCAACTGGAAAAAATGGCGAAAGAAAAGCCTGAGGATTTCGCAAAATTATTGCGAACTTGGATTTCTGAGGATTAGGAGGAGGATCAATAGTGAGGAAAGACCAAAAAGAATTGACTGGAAAACAGAAGGCTGCAATCCTCCTGATCTCACTTGGACCAGATGTTTCTGCTTCGGTTTATAAGCATTTAAGTGAAGAAGAAATCGAGAAACTCACACTTGAGATTTCTGGTGTGAAGAAGGTTGACTCGATGGCTAAGGAAGAAATTCTCGAAGAGTTCCACAGTATCGCGTTAGCGCAGGATTATATCACGCAAGGCGGAATCGGATACGCGAAAACCGTTTTGGAAAAAGCTCTGGGAACTGACCAGGCCGCGGTGATCATTAATAGATTGACCTCTTCGCTGCAAGTAAGGCCATTTGATTTTGCGCGAAAAGCGGATGCAGGACAAATACTCAACTTCATACAAAATGAGCATCCGCAAACAATTGCCCTTATACTTTCTTATTTAGACTCGGCACAAGCCGGCCAGATTCTGTCTGAACTGCCGCAGGAAGTCCAGGCTGATATTGCCCGCCGTATTGCGGTGATGGACAGTACATCACCGGAAATAATCAATGAGGTGGAACAGATTCTTGAAAGAAAGCTGTCAGCCACTGTTACACAAGACTATACACAAACAGGCGGCATTGAGGCTGTTGTTGATGTATTGAACGGGGTAGACCGGGCTACCGAGCGGACGATTCTCGATGCACTGGAAATCCAGGATCCTGAACTTGCTGAGGAAATCAAAAAGCGTATGTTCGTGTTCGAAGATATTGTTACACTGGATAACCGTGCAATCCAGCGAGTCATCAGAGATTGTGAAAACGAAGATCTCATGCTTGCTCTTAAAGTATCAAGTGATGAAGTGAAAGAGATTGTCTTTAAGAATATGTCTAAGCGTATGGTAGAAACCTTCCAGGATGAAATGGAATTCATGGGTCCTGTAAGGCTGCGGGATGTTGAAGAGGCACAGTCCAGGATCGTCGCGATCATCAGACGTTTGGAAGAAGCTGGTGAAATCGTCATCGCCCGTGGCGGAGGAGATGATATTATTGTCTAGGCTTATCAAATCTCAAAATACCAGTACAGTGTCTGCAGAGAAAAAGGTCATCTCCATCCGGGTGCTGGAAGCAACGAATCAACAAGATGTTCCCCAAGTCTTCACTCATACAGAAGATGAGAGAAGGAGAATCCTTGATGGTGCTGCATTAGAAGCAGAGCGTATTGTCTCCAAGGCCATGAAAGAAGCGGAGCAGATCCGTCAACAGATTCATCAGGAAATGCAAGAATGGGAGCAGCAAAGATCTCTATTAGCCGAGGAATCCAGGCAAATTGGTTATGAGCAAGGCTATCAAGAAGGGAAAAACCAGGGTTATGCAGACTACCGTCAAACAATCCTGTTTGCTCAGGAAACGGTCCAGGCAGCCAAACGAGATTATCAGAATCATATAGACTCATCGGAAAAGGTCATTCTTGATCTGGGTGTGAAAATTGCTGGGAAAATACTTGGGGAGAAGCTGGCTGCAGAAGAAGGATTCCTCCCACTTGTGAAACGTGCCTTGAAAAATTCGAGAGATTATAAGGATATTCAGCTGCATGTACATCCAAAACACTACCAGGAACTGATTGCTCAAAAAGAAGAACTGATTGCCATCTTTCCAAAGGATATTGCTTTCTATATCTACCCGGATGATGAACTGGAGGAGACAGCTTGTATCATCGAGTCGGAAAATGGCAGGATTGATGCAAGTGTAGACAGTCAATTGGAGGAAATCAAAATTAAGCTTTTTGAATTGCTGGAGAGTGAACAATCGTGAAGGCCAAGGATTTAATGGAGCATGTCGATTTTTTGGATAGTTTTAAACGTTACGGACGTGTTAAAAGAGTTGTTGGCTTGATGATTGAATCTCAAGGTCCCGAAAGTTCAATAGGTGATGTGTGCTTCATCCATGTAGGAACGAAGAAAAAACGCAGAATCCAGGCGGAGGTTGTCGGTTTTAAAGATGAAAATGTCATCTTGATGCCGTATACATCCATTCATGATATATCACCAGGCAGTCTAGTGGAAACGACGATGAAACCGCTTGAAATCAAAACGGGACCAGGTCTCATCGGGAAAGTTGTTGATTCTCTGGGGGTTCCCCTCGACCAATCCAGTTTGCCGAAAGGACTGGCAGCTGTTCCTACAGAACAAGATCCCCCCAACCCTTTGAGCAGACCGCCAATCTCAGAACCAATCGAAGTTGGAGTCAGGATGATTGACAGCCTGCTCACAGTTGGCAGCGGCCAGCGTGTTGGGATCTTTGCTGGAAGTGGTGTCGGGAAGAGTACCTTGCTGGGAATGATTGCACGAAATACTACAGCAGACCTAAATGTCATTGGACTGATTGGTGAACGAGGCAGGGAGGTCAGGGAATTCATTGAACGTGACTTAGGGCCAGAAGGGTTGAAGCGCTCCATAGTGGTTGTCGCAACTTCTGATCAGCCTGCGTTGATGCGAATCAAAGGGGCCTATACAGCAACAGCCATTGCCGAGTACTTTCGGGACAAAGGGTTGAATGTGATGCTGATGATGGATTCTGTTACACGGGTAGCGATGGCCCAGCGTGAAGTGGGACTGGCAGTTGGTGAACCTCCAACCACGAAAGGCTACACTCCTTCCGTGTTCGCCATTCTTTCAAGACTTCTCGAAAGGACAGGGACAAATGAATTTGGTTCGATAACAGGCTTTTACACCGTGCTGGTGGATGGAGATGACATGAATGAACCAATTGCCGACACGGTGCGGGGAATCCTTGATGGACACTTTGTATTGGACAGGGACTTAGCGAATAAAGGCCAATACCCAGCAGTGAACGTTTTAAAAAGCATCAGCCGAATCATGAACAATATCGTCTCCGATGAACATGTAAAAGCAGCAGAAAGATTGAGGGAGTTATTAAGTACTTATATCAATGCTGAGGATTTAATTAATATCGGTGCTTATAAAAAAGGCACATCAGGAGAAATAGATGAAGCGATTTTGCGATACCCTCAAATCCAGAACTTTTTAAAACAAGGGACCAATGAAAGAGTCTCGATCAATGAAAGTGTCCAGGCATTATTGCAGTTAGTAAGGAAAGGTTGATGGTTCAATGCGTTATCAATATAAGTTTGATAAGATCCTTTCACTCAAGACGAGGGAAGTGGATGAAGCTCAAGTCGTTTACCAGGATTCAGTCAAAAAATTCGAAGAAGCTGCTGACAGGCTCTATCATCTGCTGAAGAAAAAAGAAGATCTTGAATGTTTCCAATCAGACCGGCTGCTGGATGGGTTGCCAGTCCAGGAAATACGACACCATCAACAATTTATCGGAAATCTTGAAAAATCGATCGACCACTATCAAAAAGTCGTTATGAACGCGAGAAACATCATGAATTTTCAACAAGTGAAGCTGATGGAAAAAAATCAGGAAGTAAAGAAGTACGAAAAAATTAAAGAGAAAGACCAACTTCAATTTCTTGCAGCTGAAAAATATGCTGAAAACAGGATGATGGACGAAGTCTCAATTCAGCAATATATGAACCGGGAAATTAGGTGATGAAATGGCACAGAAAGTGGAGGAAAAGGAAAGTCAGGAAGGTAATAAGTTTCATGCGTTTTTGATGGTTGTGGCAATACCAAGCTTGTTTGCTGTCGTTATTGCACTGGTTGCCCTTTCAATCCTGGGAATCAATATTTTTGAAACAGCAAAGGACCTTGGTGGTAAAGTACCTTTCATCTCTCAGTATGTGAAGGAAGAAAGCAAGCTATCCACTGAGGAATTTGAAAAGAATATCATCAGCCTTGAAGCGGAAATCAAAGACCGGGAAGCAAAAATGGAACAACTGCAGTCGAAAATCGACAGCAAGGATACGCAGTTAAAACGAGTGGAACTGGAAAAAGCACAGCTGCAGGCACAAATCGAAGAGTTGACTGCAATCCAGGAAGAAAATAAGCGAGCGTTCCGGGAAATTGTCAAGACCTATGAAACTATGTCAGCTAAAAGCGCTGCACCGATCATTTCCAATATGGAAACGGGGGAAGCGGTAAAGATTCTAACCAATATCAAGCCAGAATCACTCGCTGCCATCATGGAAAAGCTCCCAGCTGATGAAGCGGCGAAGTATACAGAATTGTTGACAAACGAAACAAGCGGAAACTAGCTTCAAAGGACTTGAGAGGAGGTGAGACAATGGAAATAGGAGCACTTGGATCTGTTAATGCCTTCGCACAGGGAAAGCAGAAAGTATCCGGAAACTCAGGATCTGAAGGGGGTTTTGCCGGATTAATGTCGACAGCTTTATCTGGTAAAACGAATCCAGCACTTGCGGCTGAAACTGGTAAAGATGGAGAAAAGCTAGAGGGTCTTAGAGAGCTAACGGAAATGATTAACGTAATAGACCTCGTAGAATTGGAAGAAGGAATGAAGCTTATGGATTTATTAACTTCTGACTCTGGAAATCTATTAGGTAAGGCGCTATCACATTTAGGGATCAATGAAGAAGATTTGAGGCTTTTTATCCAAAAGTGGTCCACTAATGAAGAGGGAATGAACATTGCATCTGACGAAGAGCTGCTTTCATCTTTATCGCTGATTCTATCAGGGATTGCCAGTCAGACTGCGGGTGAATTATTGGGGAAGTTGGATAAAAGTGATGTACAAGCCTTAAAGGCATTAAAGTTATTTGAATTAATGAGTAGATATGCTGATGGCCAGTCATCTACAACCCCTGATTCTTTGAGGGAATCGCTGAAAAATCTTGGTTAGTCTCTAAAGAGTCTATTAGAACCAAATCATAACAATGGACATACAGAATATTTACACAAACGTTTTACCCAGTTAGCAAGAGAGCTAAACCTTGTTTCGAAAAATATGGTTACTGAAGTTACTAGTTTCATAGACCCAAACTCCGGTTTAAAGACGGAGGGGGCAGCAGGTACACTTGGTTTTCTGCCACAAATGACAAAGGCGGAACAGCTGGTATTAACGATGAGCAGCCCAGAAAGACCCGTTTCAGCAGAGCAGCTCATGAAGCAATTTGAGTCGATTCTGTCTAAATCTCAGTTCATGAATAACGGTGGAACACAAAAATTATTCATTAAATTATTCCCTGAGCATCTAGGCAGCATAAGGATCGAGCTTTTACAGAGGGATCAAACGATGATGGCAAGAATCATTACTTCCACTGGTACGGCGAAAGAAACGCTAGAAGCACAAATCAATGGACTCAAGCAGGCATTTACAGCGCAGAATCTTTCGGTGGATAGGATTGAGGTGACTCAGCAGCAGCAAGAACGATTCCTGAGTAAGGATTCGGAGCAGCAGCAGAGACAGCCAGACAGAGGCCAGCAAGAAAAGAAGGATGAAAAGAGGGATTTTAATCTCTCCTTTGAAGAAGCATTGCTAAATACGGAAGTTTAGGAGATAGACAATGGTGAATACGATCAACTCTACTTATCTGCTGTCCAATATTCAAAAGGACAGGAAGGCTGGTTCGGATATTCTTGGCAAAGATGATTTTTTGAAAATCCTTATGACCCAGCTGCAGAACCAGGACCCTTTGAACCCGATGCAGGATAAAGATTTTATAGCTCAAATGGCCACGTTTTCAACTCTAGAGCAAATCACGAATATGGGAAAGTCAATTGACCGATTTGTTCAGGCTGAACAGCAGAATAAAATGATATCCTACAGCCAGTTCGTGGGCAAGGATGTAACCTGGCACAAGATCGAAAGTGCCAATGGTGAGGAGACGGTTAAACAAGGAAATGGAAAAGTAGCTTCTGTCCAGTTCAAGGAAGATACGGTTTCCTTTGTACTAGAGGACGGAACGACTCTGGAACCAGGCAATATTTCTCAGATCAATGAGTTATCGAGCGAGAATCACATGCTGCAGGCGAGCATGTTAATTGGGAAGACGGTTACCTATCTAGATGGAAATCAGCAAGAGAGATCAGCAAATGTCCTTTCTGTTTCATTCAAGAACGGGAAAACATCCTATTTGCTTGATGATGAGAATGGCACAAGCATCATTTCTTCACAGATCACCAAAATTCAATAACATAAGGAAGTGATGTAATGGATAAAACGAATTTTCGTCCAATTCATTCACTGCCTGTTAACAGGAATCATCCAAAACCTGTGAAAGCCAATCCATTAACACATACACCTTTCTCTATTCAATTGCAGGATGCAATACAATCAAAGAATGGACTGACAATAAGCAAGCATGCAACTGAACGGCTCGAGCAGCGGGGAATCAATATATCCCAGGAACGCTGGAACAGGATTGAGGAAAAAGTTAGTCAGGCGAAGGCCAAGGGCGTGAGTGATTCGCTCGTTCTGCTAAATGACGCAGCGCTGATTGTCAGTGCGAAAAATAACACAGTCATTACAGCGATGGGCAGGCAGGAAGCAGCGGAACAAATATTCACCAATATCAACGGAACGATTGTAATGGAAAATTAAAATGAAAAGGCTGGACCTTTACGGAGGCCTGGGCTGTGGACCGATTGAAGCAGCCCCCAAATCGAAAGGAGTTTTTAAATAATGCTTCGTTCAATGTACTCAGGAATCAGTGGAATGAAAAACTTCCAAACAAAACTTGATGTAATCGGCAACAATATTGCCAATGTAAATACTTACGGTTTCAAAAAGGGCCGTGTTACTTTTAAAGACACAATGAATCAAACCATTTCCGGTGCAAGTGCTGCAACAGAGAACAAGGGCGGAAAAAACCCAATGCAGGTAGGGCTCGGCTCAACGATCGCCAGCATCGACCTGATCGATACACAATCCAGTTTGCAGACTACCGGACGCGCACTTGACCTCGCGATTTCAGGAGATGGCTATTTCGTTGTAAAACAAGGCCAATCGCAAATGTATACGCGTGCCGGAAACTTCTATTTGGATGATAACGGGACACTCGTTAATGGTGAGGGGTTGAAGGTGCAATCCTATAATGAAATTGGTCAGTTGGAAGATATCACTGTCAATGTAAATGCACTGTTGCCTGCTAAACAGACAACTGAGCTAGTGATGAAGGGGAACCTCCCGAAGGATGCTAAGGGCAATTCAGAATTACTTCAGCAAATCAAGGTAGTGGACGATTTAGGCATTGAGCACGTGATTGATTTGAAAATCTCGCCTGTTGACGCATCTGCAGGATCTTGGAATTTATCTTTTATAGATAGGTCGATCACTGTGGACCCTAACAATCCAAATGCCAATGTAGTTAATCAACCAATTACAATTCCTGACTATAATCCTGCCAACCCACCTGCGGATTTGTCCATTACTTTAAAGGTTAATGACGGGAATAATGGAGTCAGGAACCTGACTGTACAAATGCCAGTTAAGGATTTGACAAAAGAAGGCGGCAGCATGGACGCCAACGCTTACCCTGACGGGAATACCCAGGGCGCACTTGAAAGCTTCAACATTGGCTCGACTGGTGAAATAAATGGTGTCTTCTCAAACGGATTAGTCTTGACTCTTGGTCAATTGGCACTTGCAAAATTCAGCAATCCATCGGGACTTTCCAAGGTAGGGAATAACACATTCCAGGAATCAGTCAACTCTGGAACCGCCAATATCAATGTTGCTGGAGAAGGAAGGGGATCGATTGCGGCAGGAGCGCTTGAAATGTCCAATGTAGACCTTTCAGAGGAGTTTACCGAAATGATCACGGCTCAGCGTGGTTTCCAGGCTAATACCAGAATCATTACAACATCTGATGAAATCCTCCAGGAGCTCGTAAACTTAAAACGATAGACTAGGAGAGGAGCAGGGCTGAAAGGGCCATCCTTTTAGCCCCTGTGAATGAATGTGATTAAAGTAACGAAATTAAACGGCAAATCATTTAGGATTAATTCATTATTTATCGAAGTAGTGGAAGCTTTTCCGGATACAACGATTACTTTAACCAATGGACGAAAGTATGTCGTGAGGGAAAGCGAAGATGAAGTGAGCAAGTTGATCCAGGAATTTTATCAGAGTGTCGGCCTTCTTGGAGGGCGAATGTTGGAGGAACTGAACCATGAAGAATAATAAGCTGGTAATGATTATGTCGGTCATGCTGGTAGCCATTTTACTCGTAGGGACCATAGCAGTTGTAGCAGTTATGAAACTTACGGCTGAAGATGGTGATAAAGAGCCAAGCATCGATGAGGTGCTCGAGGCTTCTGTAGACATTCCCGAGGTCACGACGAACCTTGCATCAAATGATTTTATTAAAATATCTTTTAAAATTGAAACAGATGGCAAAAAAGCTAAAGAAGAGTTGGAAAAGAGAGATTTCCAGGTGAAAAACCTGATTATTTATGAACTATCCGAGAAAAAGGCAGAAGAGCTGCAAGGCAAGGAAGGCAAGATGAACCTTGAAGAAACCCTGAAAGCGAAGATAAATGGCCTGATGCTTGACGGAAAGGTCGAAAAGGTCTACATAACAGGTTCTCTCCTCCAATAACAGATGAATGAAACGAACGCAACCATATGGAGGTGAGGAGCATGTCGGGAGAGGTACTATCGCAAAGCGAAATTGATGCTTTGTTATCAGCATTATCAACAGGTGAAATGGATGCGGATGAATTAAAAAAGGAACAAGTAGAGAAAAGGGTAAAAGTTTATGATTTTAGAAGAGCTTTGCGTTTCTCAAAAGATCAAATCCGCAGCCTTACCCGGATTCATGAGAACTTTGCCAGGTTATTGACTACTTTTTTCTCCGCCCAGCTAAGGACATATGTCAATATTGCTGTCGCATCAGCAGATCAAATCCCTTATGAGGAATTCATCCGGTCCATTCCGAAGATGACAATCTTGAATGTCTTTGATGTAGAGCCACTCGAGGGAAGGATCCTGATGGAGGTAAACCCAAACATTGCATATGCGATGATGGACAGGCTGCTTGGCGGAAAAGGAGCAAGCCATAATAAAGTCGATAGCTTGACCGAAATCGAAACCAGGATCATGTCCAATATGTTTGAGAAAGCTTTTGAGAATTTCAGGGAAGCATGGGGTTCGATTTCAGATATCGATCCTCAGCTATCAGAATTTGAGATCAATCCACAATTTTTGCAGATGGTTTCGCCGAATGAAACCGTCGTGGTGATATCATTGAACACAACGATCGGGGAAGCAAGCGGAATGATCAATATATGCATACCGCATGTCGTACTAGAACCGATCATCCCTAAATTGTCAGTGAAATATTGGATGCAGTCCGATAAGAAACAAAGCTTGCCAATTGAAAATTCAGTACTGCAGAGTGAGATTCAAAAGGCTGATGTTTCAATTACAGCCGAAATAGGGTCGTCTGAAATCTCGATTCAGGACTTCCTGATGCTCGATATCGGTGATGTAATTGAATTGAACCAGCAAATTGATCAACCTTTACTGATAAAAGTCGGAGAGATCCCTAAATTTGTAGGACAGCCAGGGAAAATGAACAAAAAATTAGCCATTCAAGTGTTTGATACATTTAAGGGGGGAGACGATGATGGTGAGCGATGACATGTTATCTCAAGATGAAATTGATGCGCTTCTCAGAGGAACACCAGATGAAGCAGAAGAAACAGGAAGTACGATTGACGTTGATGACTATTTTTCTTTTATGGAAAGGGATGCCCTTGGCGAAATCGGAAATATTTCGTTCGGCAGTTCAGCAACAGCACTATCAACTTTGTTGAACCAGAAGGTGGAAATAAATACCCCTACTGTTACCGTTGTGCATAAGACCAAACTGGAAGACGAATTCCCGGATCCTTATGTGGCCGTTCAGGTGCATTATACAGAAGGGTTCATCGGCAGCAATATGCTTGTCATCCAGCAAAACGATGCAGCGATTATCGCTGATTTAATGCTAGGGGGAGATGGATTGAACCCTAGGGAATTACTTGATGAGATTCAATTGAGTGCTGTACAGGAGGCTATGAACCAGATGATGGGTTCAGCGGCCACCTCGATGTCGACTGTTTTTAGCAAGAGGGTCGATATTTCTCCTCCTAATATCAATTTGCTGAATGTAGTTGAGGGAGAAGGAACAGAGTCGATACCTGAAGATGATATTTTAGTAAAAGTATCATTCTCATTAAAAATTGGCAGTTTAATTGATTCCAATATCATGCAGCTCCTGCCTGTAACTTTCGCGAAAAGTCTGGTAGATGAATTATTGAATCCTGGAGCTTCTGAAGCAGCCCAGCCTGCTATGGAGACGCCGCAGACTCCACCAGCAACTCAGGCAAAGGTTGAGCAAAGCAGTGGATCCAATCAGGTACAGCAGCAAAATGCGGTTCAACATCAGTCGTTTCAGCAGCCAGAATACCAGCACCAGCAGGAAGCGGCTTACTATCAGCCCCCAACACCACAACACCAGGGGTATGGCTATCAGCCTCAGCCTGTACCATCGGGACCTCAGCATCTGGGCAATGTGATGGCAGGCAGCACTCAGCCTACGGTTCAGCCGGCTGTGTTTTCCAGTTTTGATACAGCTCAGCCACAGCAGGCAGAAACAAAGAACCTGAATATGCTTCTTGATATCCCGCTGCAGGTGACGGTGGAACTCGGCAGGACGAAACGTTCAGTGAAAGATATCCTTGAACTGGGATCTGGTTCTATCATCGAACTGGACAAACTCGCTGGAGAACCAGTCGATATCCTGGTTAACAACCGACTGATTGCTCAGGGAGAAGTTGTAGTTATTGATGAGAATTTTGGTGTCCGTGTTACGGATATCATCAGCCAGAGCGACCGTATAAAAAAATTAAAATAATCTTCAGGGGGAATTCCAATGGCGAACAAGATTTTAGTCGTAGACGATGCGGCTTTCATGAGAATGATGATTAAGGACATTTTGACAAAGAACGGCTTTGAGGTCGTCGCAGAAGCAGCAGATGGTGCACAGGCACTTGAAAAATACAAAGAATTCCAGCCTGACCTTGTCACAATGGATATTACCATGCCAGAAATGGATGGGATCACATCATTAAAGGAAATTAAAAAAATCAATCCAAACGCAAAGGTCATCATGTGTTCAGCGATGGGCCAGCAAGCGATGGTCATCGATGCAATTCAGGCAGGCGCTAAAGATTTCATCGTAAAACCGTTCCAGGCAGACCGCGTTATTGAAGCCATTTCCAAGACACTAGGTTAGTGAACTTTATCATTTAGAGGGTGCGGCAATTGTTAAGAATAATCCGAACTGCCTCGACAATTCTTTTCTTATTAGCTGCTCTGTTAAGTCCAATTGGCTTGGCGAGCGCAGAGCAGCTAAATAAAAGCGTGCAGGATTGTATGAAAAACCCTGAATCGTGTGATGATGGACAGGCAGATAAGACAACAAAGCAATCAGACGATACAACAAAATCCCAAGTAGGGGTCGGTTTTCTTGATTTTCTCAGAATGATCCTTGCTACAGCCTTTGTGGCAGCGTTAATATACTTCCTCCTCAAATTCATCAATAAAAAGAGCATCATGTATAAAAGCTCGCAGCTTGTCGAGAATCTAGGAGGCACCAGCCTTGGCGCCAACAGATCAGTCCAGATCGTCAAAGCAGGCAATAAACTGCTCATAGTAGGTGTGGGAGAAAATATACAACTATTAAAAGAAATTGATGACCCAGAAGAGTACAGCCAAGTCATCCAGGAATATAACAATAAAATGGAACAGCTTGTGCAGCCAAGCGATATTGTGACAAGGTTGCTTAAAAGAGCGAAAAAAGATGGCGGCAATCAGCGTTCAGAGTTTTCCGCATTGCTGAAAAATCAGTTGAATGATATGGCGAGCGGAAGAAAGAAAATGCTTGAGGAGATACAAAAGAAAGGGTCAGAAAAAGATGAATGAGTTTATGGAGTTTTTCAACAGCAGTGCTCCTGAGAGTGTTTCGACATCCGTGAAGCTGATGCTCCTGCTGACTGTACTTTCTATTGCGCCAGGCATCTTGATTTTAATGACAAGTTTTACAAGGATCATCATCGTTCTTTCCTTTGTCAGAACGGCGCTTGCAACACAGCAGATGCCGCCTAACCAGGTGTTGGTCGGGCTTGCGATGTTCCTATCATTCTTCATCATGGCACCAACTTTCCATGAAGTGAATGAACAAGCTCTGACGCCTTTATTTAATGAAGAAATCAATTTGGAGCAAGCGTATGACAGGGCATCAATCCCTTTCAAGGAATTCATGAGTGCGCATACGAGGCAGAAGGATTTAGCGCTATTTCTTGAATATTCCAAGGCCGATACACCTGAATCTGTTCAGGATATTCCTTTGACAGCTCTTGTTCCGGCATTTGCAATCAGTGAAATCAAAACTGCATTCCAAATCGGGTTCATGATTTTCATTCCCTTTCTGGTCATCGATATGGTCGTGGCTAGTGTCCTGATGTCGATGGGGATGATGATGCTTCCGCCAGTCATGATTTCACTACCATTTAAGATTCTGCTTTTTGTCATGGTCGATGGATGGTATTTAGTCGTGAAATCATTATTACAAAGTTTTTAAGCAGGTGAATGAAAATGACATCAGAAGGTGTTATCTCGATAGCAGAACGAGGAATTTATACAGTTTTAATGATCTCAGGGCCTTTGTTGATTCTAGCGCTGGTCGTTGGTTTGATTGTCAGTATTTTTCAGGCTACTACACAAATCCAGGAACAGACACTGGCATTCGTTCCGAAGATTGTTGCCGTCCTGGTTGGAGTCATTTTCTTCGGTCCATGGATGCTAAGTTATATGCTGAGCTATGCAACGGAGATTTTTTCGAATCTTACAAGGTTTGTAGGCTGATGGGATGCTAGATTTCATTCCTTCGTTTCCGGCTTTCCTGCTGATTTTTGTAAGGGTGACGTCCTTTTTCTTGATGATGCCTTTATTTTCATATCGGACGATTCCCGCCACACATAAAGTAGGGCTTGGATTCATGCTTTCCATCATCATGTTTACCGCAATAGGAGCGCCTGAAATCGATATAGACAATACGTATTTCCTGCTCATCATCAAGGAAGCAATGGTTGGTTTGTTCATAGGGTTCATTGCAGCATTGATGATGGCAGCCATACAGATTGCCGGGGGATTCATAGATTTCCAGATGGGATTTGCGATTGCGAATGTCATCGATCCACAGACAGGGGCACAGAGTCCGTTGATGGGACAGTATTTATATACGATTGCCCTTTTGTTTCTACTGACAGTCAATGGCCATCATCTGTTGATGGACGGAATATTTTACAGTTATAATTTCATCCCGATCGATCAGGTGGCGATTCCGTTTGGAAATGAAAATATCGCGGAATTCATCATCCTGTCTTTCAATAAAATGTTCATTATCGCCTTCCAGATGTCCCTGCCTGTGGTCGGCAGTTTGTTCCTGGTTGATGTTGCGCTCGGAATAGTAGCAAGGACCGTTCCGCAATTGAATATATTCGTGGTCGGGCTGCCGGTTAAAATCGCTGTCAGCTTTCTCGTACTTATTGCGGTAATGGGCGTGCTGATCATGGTCATATCGGATCTTTTTTCCACGACTCTTGCAACGATGAGAGGTTTGATGGAATTGATCGGAGGAGCTTAAATGGAATTTTTGAGGTTAGACCTGCAGTTTTTTGCAGGTGAGAAAACAGAAAAAGCGACTCCAAAGAAGAGACAGGACGCGCGGAGAAAAGGACAGGTTGCCAAAAGCCAGGATGTCAACACCGCCATTGTCCTGCTCTCTGTGTTTTTGTTTTTGATGTTCTTTGGCCAAGTGATGTTGGAGAGGCTGATTGGAGTCCTGCGCCATTCCTTGCAAAATTATATGTTTATGGAATTGACTGCCAATAATATTGAATCCATTGTGATTGAAATATTGGCTGAATTGGTCATCTTCCTGGGTCCAGTCATGCTCGTCGCGTTGATTGCAGGAGTGGCTGCCAACTACATTCAAGTTGGCTTTATGTTCTCTACCGAAGCAATACAAATGAAGCTTGAGAAAATTAATCCGATCAGCGGTTTCAAGAGGATTTTCTCCATGAGGGCAATCGTTGAGCTGCTAAAATCAATCCTCAAAATCACATTTGTAGGCTTAATCGCTTTCTCTGTCCTGTGGTTGAGATTAGACGAGGTTCTTCTGCTCGCTAATAAGAGTGTAGGTGCAGCATTGGCAACGATTGCCGGCCTAACACTGCAAATGGGCCTTTTTGCTTCCGGAGCATTGCTATTTTTATCATTATTGGACTATCTGTACCAAAAATATGATTATGAAAAAAGTATCCGTATGTCAAAGCAAGACTTGAAGGATGAGTACAAAAATATTGAAGGTGACCCTCTTATCAAGTCTAAGATCAAGCAGAAGCAAAGAGAGATGGCAATGCGGCGGATGATGCAAGAAGTTCCAAAAGCGGATGTGGTCATTACGAACCCTACCCACTTCGCGATCGCGTTAAAGTATGACGAACAGAAAGCTGATGCCCCAATCGTTGTGGCGAAAGGTGTTGACTTTGTCGCACAGAAGATCAAATTGATTGCCAAGGAAAATGATATTATGAGTGTCGAGAATCGACCATTGGCTAGGGCTTTATACAGCCAGGCTGAAATCGGTGATGCTATCCCTGAGGAATTTTTCAAAGCGGTGGCAGAAATCCTGGCCTATGTGTATCAAACAAAAAATAAAGTGCTGTAATTCTTCAGGTATGCAGTGTTTAGGAGAGAAATAGTATGTCAGCAAGAGACCTGTCCGTCCTGCTTAGTGTCATCTTAATCGTAGCCATGTTGATTATTCCGTTCCCGCCTTGGCTGTTGAGTGTACTAATCATGGTAAACATCTCAATTGCACTTCTGGTGCTGTTGAACACAATGAATATGACTGAACCGCTTCAGTTTTCTGTTTTCCCTTCACTGCTGTTGTTGTTAACTCTATTCAGACTTGGCCTGAATGTATCGACAACACGTTCCATCCTTTCCAAAGGTGAGGCTGGAGGCGTTGTTGAAACCTTCGGTACCTTTGTTGTCGGGGGGAATGTGGTTGTCGGGATGGTCGTGTTCCTGATCTTGATCATCATCCAGTTCGTCGTCATCACAAAAGGGTCCGAGCGTGTATCAGAAGTTGCAGCAAGATTTACCCTTGATGCAATGCCCGGTAAGCAAATGAGTATCGATGCTGATTTGAATGCAGGCATGATATCTGAACAGCAGGCGCGTGAACGACGTGAAAAAGTAAGTCGTGAGGCTGATTTTTATGGTGCAATGGATGGTGCGAGTAAATTCGTAAAAGGAGATGCGATTGCCGGCATCATCATCGTCCTGATCAACTTGATCTTTGGAATTGTCATTGGCATGACACAGCAAGGTCTCGGGATTGCGGATGCAGCGCAAAAATATTCCCTTCTGACAGTTGGCGATGGGATTGTCAGCCAGATACCGGCTCTCTTGATCTCAACGGCAACGGGTATTGTCGTTACTCGAGCTGCGTCTGACGGGAATCTGGGAATTGACATTACCTCACAGTTACTGGCTTATCCTAAAATGCTGTATGTAGGAGCAGCTACGATATTCCTGCTAGGGTTGTTTACGCCAATACACGATTTGTTGACGATTCCAATCGCTGCGCTGATGGCATTTGGCGGTTACTCCTTCTCCCGTGTTCGTGAGCCTGATACTCAGCAGCTGCAAGAAATGGAAGAAGACATTCAAATGGACGAAATGAAGAGTCCTGAAAGTGTTGTCAATTTATTGAACGTTGATCCAATCGAGTTTGAATTTGGATATGGTCTGATACCACTTGCAGATGCTAACCAAGGAGGAGACCTTCTCGACAGGATCGTCATGATCAGAAGGCAGCTGGCCATTGAATTGGGACTGGTCATTCCGGTGGTCAGGATCCGGGACAATATCCAGCTCCAACCCAATGAATACAGACTGAAAATCAAAGGCAACGAAATGGCCAGAGGAGAATTGCTTCTCGATCATTATCTGGCGATGAGTCCTGGGATTGACGATGATTCCATCGATGGAATCGATACAATCGAACCAAGTTTCGGTTTGCCAGCTAAATGGATTACAGAAGAAATGAAGGAACAAGCAGAAATCTTTGGCTATACGGTTGTCGATCCGCCTTCTGTTGTCTCGACCCATATCACGGAAGTCATTAAGGCTAATGCACATGAGCTTCTGGGCAGACAAGAAACGAAACAGCTGATCGATCACCTTCGTGAAAGCTATCCGATTCTTGTTGAGGAAGCAACTCCAAATCCTTTATCAGTTGGTGAGGTCCAAAAAGTCCTCGGCAAGCTGCTTAGGGAAAATGTATCCATAAGGAATCTGCCGATTATTTTTGAAACACTTGCTGATTACGGCAAAGTGACAACAGATACTGATATCCTTGCTGAATACGTTCGTCAGGCACTTGCAAGGCAGATCACTAACCAGTATTCGCGAAACGGTGAAAGCCTGAAGGTGATTACCTTATCAGGAAGAGTGGAAAAGATGATTGCGGAAGGTGTTCAGCAAACAGAGCACGGCAACTACTTATCTCTTGATCCAGCAGTTTCTCAGGGAATTCTGGAATCGGTGGCAAACCAGGTAGAGCAATTGAGCATTATGGAACAAACACCGATGATTCTCTGCTCACCTGCGGTCAGGATGTATGTGCGTCAGTTGACAGAAAGGTATTTCGCACAAATCCCTGTATTGTCGTATAACGAGCTTGAAGCAAATGTTGAAGTCCAAAGTGTCGGGATGGTGAACGTAGAATGAAAGTGAAAAAGTATACAGCTTCATCCATGCCTGAAGCTATGAAACTCGTTAGGGGTGAGCTGGGAAGTGATGCAGTGATCCTTAATTCCCGTGTCGTCCAAACAGGAGGATTCATGGGCTTTTTTAAGAAGAATAGCATTGAGGTTATTGCTGCCATTGACCCAGACACCGACATAAGTGCAAAGCCAGCTCCTATGGACTCACTACCCAAATTTTCTCGCCCTGCGACAATGGGAGATGGCCCCAAGAAAGATCCACCAGCTTTGCAGATGAAACCAATAACAGAAACACCGCAAAATGCTGATAAGGACCTTTTGAAAGAGATTTCTCAGTTGAAGGAATTGCTAAAGGGGTCAGGGAAAATCGAAGGCGTCACTCTGCCGGGACCGGTCAGCATGAAGATCCAACACCTGAGGGACCAAGAAATTGATCAGGAAATCATTGGCGAATTGTCTGCAGTCTTGCTTGAAAAATGGTATATCGGTGGAGCTGCTGCAAATGGTGATGAAATCAATGAATGGAGTGCAGCAAGTATTGAACAAAGGCTTTCACCTTTAAATTTCGGAGGAGTTTCCTTTAAGAAGAAGTTTGTCAATGTGATTGGCCCTACTGGAGTGGGAAAAACGACAACACTTGCGAAGATTGCTGCTGATTGTGTATTGAAGCATCAAAAGAAAGTTGCTTTTATTACAACAGACACGTATCGAATCGCTGCGATCGAGCAGTTGAAAACATATGCGAAAATTCTCGATGTCCCAATAGAAGTTTGCTACAACATGGACGATTTCAAGATGGCGACAGATAAATTCTCAGACTTTGATCTTGTCTTTATCGATACAGCCGGACGAAATTTCAGAAATCAAAAGTATGTTAATGATTTAAAGGATGTCATCGACTTCGGAAAGGATATGGAAACTTATCTGGTCCTGGCTTTGACGGCAAAACAAAAAGATATGGAAGAAATCAGGAAGCAGTTCTCTTTGATTCATATTGATAAATTCATTTTTACAAAACTGGATGAAACTTCGGTAAATGGAGCAATGCTCAATATGGCGATAAAATTCTCTACTGGAATTGCCTATTTGACCAATGGACAAGATGTCCCAGATGACTTGATCGAAGCGAACCCAATGATGGTGGCAAATACAATTCTTGGAGTCAGCACCTATGAATGACCAGGCAGAAAAATTAAGAAACCGACTCAAAACGAACATTCCGGCTAAGGAAGCGAAAACTCTTGCAGTGGTAAGCGGGAAAGGCGGCGTAGGGAAATCGAATTTTTCACTTAATTTTTCGATTTCCCTGGCAAAAAAAGGATATAAGGTATTGCTGTTTGATCTTGACATCGGTATGGGAAATATCGAAATTTTGATGGGTAAAAGTTCATCACTCTCCATTGCCGATTTTCTATCAGGGAGATCATCAATGGAGGAGGTTATTTTCCAAGGTCCATACGGTGTCGAGTATATATCTGGCGGAACAGGTTTAAGCCAGTTAGTCAGGATGGACCGTTCCAGTGTCGAGTACTTCACCACTAGCTTAAGTGAGGTCCTAAGAAAATATGATTATCTCATTTTTGATATGGGGGCCGGTTTGAATGAGGAAACTTTATCCATCCTCCTGTCTGTGAATGAGATATTCGTCATCACAACGACAGAGCCAACCTCCTTGATGGATGCATATGCGACTATGAAATACATCCATCTTTCAGATTCAGAATTGCCTTTCTATTTGGTCGTCAACAGGGCTGGTTCTGTTAAGGAAGGCAATGAAACAATGGCAAGGCTGGATGATGTTCTAGGGAAGTTTTTAGGAAGGACACCGATTAAGCTTGGAATGCTGCCTGATGATAAATCGGTCCAGGAAGCAGTCAAACGCCAGATTCCTTTTACAATGTTCAACGAACGGTCACAAGCTTCTAAAGGAATGGCGGCGATTATTGAAAAATATATCAATAAAGCGAGCTACAATGCCGAAAAGAGAGATAACAGAAGTTTTACAACAAGATTGAAGCAATTCCTTTTCGAAAGGTAGTGGTCGAGTGGCAAAAATAAGAGTTCTCATCGTAGATGATTCAGCTTTCATGCGGAAGCTGATCAACGACTTTCTATCAGAACACCAGGAGATTGAGGTAATTGGTACGGCCCGTAATGGTGAGGATGCCATTAAAAAATGGCGGGAATTACGTCCCGATGTCATTACACTTGATGTCGAAATGCCGAAACTAAATGGCTTGGAAGTATTGAAACAGATCATGAAGGAGCAACCTATTCCGGTTGTCATGCTTTCCAGCACCACGAAAGAAGGTGCGGACACGACGTTGCAGGCGATTCAAGCGGGTGCTGTAGATTTTGTGGCAAAGCCATCAGGATCGATTTCTATTGATTTACATAAAGTCAAATCTGAGTTAATCCAAAAAGTGTTATCGGCAAGCAAAGCTAATTTATCCAAGATGAAGGTCCTGGAAGATTCAATAACGGCTAACAAGAAATCGAACATTGGCATAGGTAAGAAGCTGCAGCCAGCAGATCAATTAACGACAAGGGGATTGACACAATCTAAAAAGGTTGTCTGCATCGGAACTTCTACTGGGGGCCCAAGAGCATTGCAGCAAGTGATAACTTCGTTGCCAAAAGGTTTGGATGTACCAGTGCTTATCGTTCAGCATATGCCGCCCGGTTTTACCAAGTCGCTTGCCAACCGACTGGACTCCTTAAGTGAGATCAGAGTCAAAGAAGCGGAAGATGGCGAGTTGCTGCAAAAAGGGACTGCATACATAGCACCAGGTGGCTTTCACTTAATGGTCAAGAGCTTGGGATCATCCCTGGCAATTTCGCTTAGCCAATCACCGCCTCGTAGTGGACATCGTCCATCTGTGGATGTAATGTTCGAATCGATCAGCGCCATTAAGAACTACACTAAAATTGCTGTCATCATGACCGGAATGGGAGCAGATGGTTCTAAGGGACTGGTTGAAATGAAAAAAAATGGCATAGTTAAAGCAATTGCTGAATCACAGGATACGTCAATTGTTTTCGGGATGCCAAAAGCAGCAATAGCAACAAACATGGTTGATGAAGTAGTGAATGTAGAAAACATCGCGCAAACAATCATGAATTATATATGAGGCCGGAGGTACTGTGCACATGGAATTGAATCAATATCTTGAAGTCTTTATTGAAGAAAGTAAAGAACATTTACAGGCCTGTAATGAACAATTGTTGGAATTAGAGAAGAATCCACAGGATTTATCGATCATTAATGAAATTTTCAGGTCAGCTCATACTCTTAAAGGGATGTCAGCGACCATGGGTTATGAAGATTTGGCAAGCCTTACCCATCAGATGGAAAATGTACTGGATGCCATTCGGAATAACAGATTAACGACAACTCCTGAAACGATTGATGTGATTTTCATGGCAGTTGACCATCTCGAGGATATGGTTCAGTCGATAGCGGCTGGAGGGGATGGCAAAAAAGACGTAACGGAAACGGTTGAAAAGTTAAAACTCATTGAAAAGGGAGAACTTCTGTCAGGTTCCGCTAATAAAGAGGTTGCAGCTTCAGCCGTATTAGAAGCTGATCAGGAATCCCGCTATGATGAGTTTGAACTGACTGTTTTAAAGCAGTCCAAAGAGCAGGGATTTGGTGTATATGAGATCGAAATCGCTTTGCGAGAAGATTGCTTACTGAAAGCAGCCCGAGTCTATATGGTTTTTGAGGTGTTGGAAAAGATTGGTGAAGTAATCAAAGCAAACCCATCAGTCGACCAGCTGGAAGAAGAACAATTTGACCAGGAATTTTCAATCACGATTGTCTCAAAAGAGAATCCAGAGGATATTAAAGCGAAAATCATGAAGGTTTCTGAAGTAGTTAAAACCGACATCAAGTCATTAGCTTTTGATGAAGTGAACAATGAATCGAATGATGAAGTTTTATCTATGTCAAACGCATCTGCCCCTGAGGTAGTGGGTTCATCTGCTATGGAAAAAACTCAATCAATTGAATCTGAAGTGACGCCGGTTCCTGAGAAAAAAGGCAGTGCCAAACAGCAAAACAATAGCAGCAAAACGATTAGGGTTAATATTGAACGGCTTGATATCCTAATGAATTTATTTGAAGAGCTTGTCATAGACCGAGGCAGACTGGAACAAATCTCGAAAGACCTTGAAAATGGTGAGCTTACTGAAACGGTCGAAAGAATGTCGAGGATATCTGGTGACTTGCAAAATATTATTCTGAACATGCGGATGGTCCAGGTAGAAACCGTATTCAATCGCTTCCCGAGAATGATTCGTCAGTTGGCAAGAGACTTAAACAAGAAGATCAACCTCGAAATCGTTGGAGCGGAAACAGAATTGGATCGTACGGTCATCGATGAAATCGGCGACCCACTTGTGCACTTATTAAGGAATTCAGTTGACCATGGGATTGAATCACCTGAAGTGCGGAAGGCCAAAGGTAAAAACGAAGAAGGTACTGTTGTGCTGCGAGCCTTCCACAGTGGCAATCATGTATTCATTGAAATCGAAGATGATGGTGCTGGTATCAGCAGGGATAAGGTATTGAAGAAGGCGATAAGCAAGGGCATCATTACTGAACAATCTGCTGCAGGCTTCACTGATAAACAGGCATATGAATTAATCCTTTCCTCAGGCTTCTCTACCGCTGAGAAGATATCTGATATCTCCGGCAGGGGAGTAGGTTTGGACGTTGTAAAAAATACAATCGAGTCATTGGGAGGCTCTATATCAATTGATTCAAAGGAAAATGAGGGAACCATTTTCTCTATCCAGCTGCCTCTGACCTTATCAATCATTTCGGTCATGTTGGTCGAAATCCAGAAAGAGAAATTCGCCATTCCTTTGTCATCCATCATTGAGACAGCGATAATCAAAGACTCTGATATCATGAATGCTCATAATCAAAAGGTAATTGATTTTAGAGGGAAGGTCGTACCACTACTGTTCTTAAAGGATATCTTTGAAGTACCATCAGAACCGGCTGAGGACCAATTCCACTCTGTCATTATCGTTCGAAAAGGAGATAAAATGGCTGGCTTGGTTGTAGACTCTTTCATCGGACAGCAAGAGGTAGTCCTTAAATCATTAGGAAATTATTTAACAAATGTTTTCGCAATCTCGGGAGCTACAATCCTCGGAGATGGACAGGTAGCATTGATTGTCGATTGCAATGCCTTGATTAAATAGATTCCTGCTTAAACGAATGACGATGATATTTTAGGAGTGATAAATATGGCTGAAAACGTGGTTTCAGACTTAAAAGTAATCGTGTTCCAGTTGAATGATAAAGAGTACGGTGTTCCTGTAAGCCAAGTTAAATCTATTGAAAAAATCATGCATATCACAAGGGTGCCTCATACGAATCCTTTTGTAAAAGGTGTCATGAACCTTCGGGGAGTAGTGACTCCGCTGTTGGACTTACGTGTCCGATTTGGCATGGAAGAGCAAGCATACAACGAAGGGACTCGCGTCATTATCGTTTCAATAGATGATAAAGAAGTAGGCTTGATCGTAGATGGAGCAAATGATGTCATAGATATTCCAACAAGCAAAATTGAACCTCCGCCTGAGGTCGTTGGCTTGGCAGCGGAAGGGTTCATTGACGGAGTGGCCAACCTGGATAAGAGGTTATTAATATTAATTGATCTAAACAAAATCCTTGAGTCCGATGAAGCAGCAGCTTTGTAGTTGAAGGGAATAAGACTATGAATTTTTTAAAAAGTATTTCGGACATACACCTTGATATTCTAAAAGAAGTAGGAAATATTGGCGCCGGCCATGCTGCAACAGCATTATCAACCCTACTGAATACAAAGATCGATATGAAAGTGCCCAGAGTCAGGGTCGTATCGTTTGATGAAGTGATGGAACTGGCCGGCGGTGCCGATAATGTGGTAGCCAGCGTATTTCTTCGAATTGAGGGAGATGCTCCCGGCAGCATGTTTTTTATCCTGCCGCTGCCACAGGCGGAGAAATACATCGGCCAGCTAATAAAAAAACAATCATTTTCGTTTTCAGAAGAACAGGAAAATGAGCTGGCATTGTCTGCTCTCCAAGAACTAGGGAATATATTATCAGGATCATATTTATCATCCCTTTCTGATTTCACACAGCTGAGCCTGTATCCATCCGTACCTGCGTTAAGTATTGATATGGTAGGTGCAGTCATCAGTTTTGGGCTATTGGAATTGTCTCAGGTAAGCGACTATGCAATCGTAATCGATACGGCTCTGGATGAAGAGGATGCTCAAATGCCTGACAGTGTGAATGGACATTTCTTCCTTCTCCCAGATCCGGATTCATTCCATATTATTTTTTCTGCACTAGGAGTAAAGGTTGATGCATAAAACAGCAGAAATCATCAAAGTTGGAATTGCTGATATGAACATTGTTAAAGTTCCAGATCTCATTCGAACCACTGGCCTTGGCTCCTGTGTTGGTGTGGTATTGTTTGATCAGGCAAGAGAAATCGCTGGCATGGCGCATATCATGCTCCCTGATTCGGCTTTATCACGAACAGAACCGCTGAACAAAGCTAAATTTGCCAATACTGCCATTAAGGAGCTTTTAGAAGCTTTGATAAGAGCAGGTGCAAGGCCAATGGGAATAAAGGCCAAGCTCGCAGGCGGTGCTCAAATGTTCCAGTTTTCCGGAAGCAGTGACATGATGAGAATTGGACCTAGGAATGTAGAGGCAGTTTTACAGGAATTAAGCCTGCTTAAGATACCCGTCATTTCGTCTGATGTTGGAGGTAATAGCGGAAGGACAATCGAGTTCGACCCAAAAACCGGTTTGATGCAAATCAGGACAGTTAATAAAGGGAATAGTGAAATATAAATTCATGATGTATGTAGCTTCTAAGAATAATGCGTGATGCGCGTGAGGAGGATGACAATGGTGCGAGGATCCACATCGGAAGAACAGGTAACATGGGATAAATGGGTACAGTTCCGTGATCCGGATGCAGGTAATTTACTGATAAAAAAATATATGCCACTTGTTTCCTACCATGTGCAAAGAATCTCAGTGAGTCTTCCGAAAAGTGTGTCTAGAGATGATTTAAGAAGCCTTGGCATGATTGGTTTATACGATGCTCTGGAGAAATTCGATCCAAACAGGGATTTGAAATTTGATACATATTCCTCTTTCCGGATCCGCGGAGCAATATTGGACGGACTAAGGAAGGAAGACTGGCTGCCAAGAAGTACAAGAGAAAAAGCAAAGAAGATTGATGCAGCAATCGAGAGACTAGAGCAGCGATTTATGCGCAATGCGACCATCGAAGAAATTGCCAGTGAATTGAATATGGATGAAACCGAAATCTACACAACAATAAATGAGCATTTCTTTGCGAATGTATTATCCATAGATGAACATCCAATTGAAAATGATGATCGGGATAACCAGTCCTTCGTGATCAAGGATGAAAAAGCTGAAATTCCTGAAGATAAACTTTTAAAGTCAGAAATGCTGGAAGAGGTTGCTGAAAAAGTCTCAAAATTGAATGAGAAAGAGCAACTAGTATTGAGTTTATTTTATAAAGAAGAATTGACGCTGACTGAGATTGGACAAGTCATGAATCTATCAACCTCAAGAATTTCGCAGATTCATTCAAAAGCGATCTTTAAATTGAGAAAATGGCTAGAGACAGCCTAACAGAAGGCAGGAGATCAACTTGGCGATGGAGTATAAAGTGAAGTTATCCCATGACAGGCTTACTGCAGATTTATTTCTGGATATCACGAATAAAGAGTTAGCTTTTTCTGCCGACGAATTATTTTCTATTCTAAAAGCAGAAAAAATTGTGTTTGGTGTTAAAACAGATGTGTTAGCGCAAATCTCTGTGAATCCATTTTCTTTTGAGTATCCAGTCACTATTGCTGTAGGGCAGCCCAAAATGGATGGTGCTGATGCATTTCTGCGTAACGAACTCCACCATGGCAGTCCTCACGACCATAAAGTCTTTAACTTTCGTTCTGTCCTGCAAATACCTTCAGTGAGAAAAGGACAGTTGTTGGCATCCGTTGTCCCGCCCACAAACGGGGCCCACGGGACAGATGTCACCGGAAGGATCATACCGGCAAAGCCAGGCCGTCCCCTCAGGGTAAAGCCGGGCAAAAATGTCCTATTTGAATCCGGGAAGTTCTTTGCCGCATGCGATGGGCAGGTCAGCATCACAGCAAGTGCAATCTCAGTCAATCCAGTATTTGAGGTCAAAGGGGATCTGGATTTAAGGACTGGCAATATTGATTTTGTCGGGAATATCACCATCAAAGGGAATGTGCCAAGCGGATATGAACTGAAAGCTGGCGGAGATATTTTAGTCGATGGTCTCGTTGAAGCGGCCAACCTCCAAGCAGAAGGCAATATCATTATTAAAGGTGGAGTGGCCGGGGCAATGAAGGGGAAGGTTACTGCGGGGGGCAGTGTACTGTCGAACTATCTCAACCAGGCTAATGTAAAAGCAGCTCAGGATATTATTGTGAAGTCATCGATATTGCATAGTAAATTAACAGCATCTGGGAATGTAGACTGCCGTACAGGCACGATCATTGGGGGAGTCATCTCTGCTGGGCGCAATATCTTCGTCAAGGAATTAGGCAATGAGCTTTTTACTAAAACAGAATTAGCCGTTGGCTGGGATCCTTTGCTTGAAAAAGCGGAAATTGATACAATCCAATCCATCGATACAGCAAAAGACAATATTAGAAAACTCACTGAAATTGAAGTGAAGCTGGCCGAGATGGGCAGGCGGGCTGGAGGTCTTACGACTGAACAGCAGCAAATGATTTCAAAACAGCGAAATACAAGGCGGAATGTTGAAACTGGTTTATCAGAATTGCTAGCAGAATTGGAGTTTCTGCAACATGAGAAGCAGGACAGATTATACTCCTCCTTATTTGTCTTTGATAGAGTGTTCCCAAATACAAAGGTATTTTTCGGTAAGTATGCATTCCTGACAAACCAGCTCTATAAAAAGGTTGGTTTCTATCTGGAAAATAGCGAGATTTCGATACAACCGATTGTTGAAAAAGAAATCCACTAGTTAGGGAGTGACATGATGAGCCTCAAAGCAATCGAAATGCAGATTGCGCTTCCGAGGACACATGATGCCGGCAAGATTCAAGAACAACTTCAACAGCGGGGACAGCATCTTCAGGAGCATGCGGCACAAAGTGTGACAAAGGAAGGTGATTTAAAGCGCAAGACCGTGATTAAAAATAAACAAAAGCAGGAAGCCCGCCTGAATCAGGAGGGCAGTTCATCAGGTAACCAGCAGCAAAATGGCCGGCGAGATTCAAAGAACAAGGGTGATCAACCCGATCAGCCCCACCACCCTTATAAAGGGAAGGTGATTGATTACAGCGGATAGAGGGATGTTATGACCACTTTTCTACTACTCTTAAGCCTCATATTAAACGTTGCAGCAATCTTCGCAATAATCCTATTATATTTACGGCAGAATAGACTTGTAGATGCTGAAAAAAAGCAGGACAAAATCATCAAGGAAATTGAAGAGATCTTTTCAGCTTACCTTTTTGAATTAAAAGAAGAAAATGATAAGTTTATTCAATTGATGGCCACAACTAATATTGAGGAACAAATTTCAAATAAAGTGGCCAGGTCTATTGACGGTTCGGAAAAAAAAGACCCGCCTGCTGAAACAGCAGAGAAAAACACGGAATCAGTTACGTATGAAGAAAATAAGAAAATAGAACAGCGACTTGGCAAAGGAGTTTCCTACCATGCTGCCAGGAAGGCATATCAGCAAAATAGGGAACATACCACCTCTGTACCTGATACTGGTATCGAGTTGGCCGAAGAGGATGCACAGGAGAATAAAGGAGAAGTTGGACAATCAAGTCTGATTGATCAAGTTCTCTATTTGAAGAATCAAGGAATGACGATAGAAGAAATTGCTAGGAAATTGGATAAAGGGAAAACAGAGATAGAACTTTTACTTAAATTTCGGCAAAATATGCAATAATAACTTGAATGTCAGTTTTATTTATGCTATATTATCTCATGGTGTTAATACACACGTTCATTGATTTGGCCAGATGGTGCTGCACAGGCAGTTCCTGGCTGAAGATGAGATGGACGGAGGAAATCAAAACCATTAGGAGGAAACACAATGTCAGTAATTTCTATGAAGCAACTGCTTGAAGCTGGTGTACACTTCGGTCACCAGACTCGCCGTTGGAACCCTAAGATGAAGAAATACATCTTCACTGAGCGTAACGGCATCTACATCATCGACCTTCAAAAGACTGTTAAGAAGGTTGAAGAAGCGTACAACTATGTGAAGGAACTAGCTGGTAACGGCGGTACTGTTCTTTTCGTAGGTACTAAGAAACAAGCTCAAGATTCTGTTAAAGAAGAAGCAGCTCGTTCTGGTATGTACTATGTGAACCAACGCTGGTTGGGTGGTACTTTAACAAACTTCGAAACAATCCAAAAACGTATCTCACGTCTTAAGAACATCGAAAGAATGTCTGAAGATGGAACTTTTGAAGTGCTTCCTAAGAAAGAAGTAGTTCAATTGAAGAAAGAGCAAGAGCGTTTAGAAAAGTTCTTAGGCGGAATCAAGGACATGAAGGGCCTTCCAGATGCTCTTTTCATCATTGACCCACGCAAAGAGCGCATCGCTGTTGCTGAAGCACGCAAATTGAACATTCCTATCGTAGGAATTGTTGATACAAACTGTGATCCAGACGAAATCGACGTAGTAATCCCTGCGAACGATGACGCAATCCGCGCTGTTAAATTGCTGACTTCTAAAATGGCTGATGCTATTATCGAAGCTAAGCAAGGCGAAGAAACTACAGAAGCTGTAGAAGCTTAATTTAAAAAAAGGTGATATAGGGAAGCACCCTTTATCACCTTTTTTTAAGACTTATATTCCATATAAAGCCTCAGGTTGGGTTTATATTGGCGAAATCAAGTTAAAATAAAGTATAGTTACATATAACCGAGATTTTAGGAGGAATTTCATTATGGCAATTACTGCACAAATGGTTAAAGAATTGCGCGAAAAAACTGGCGCAGGTATGATGGATTGCAAAAAGGCACTTCAGGAAACAAATGGTGACATGGAGCAAGCAATCGATTTCCTTCGTGAAAAAGGAATCGCTAAAGCAGCGAAAAAAGCTGACCGTATTGCTGCAGAAGGTACAACTTACATCCTTACAGAAGGAAATGAAGCTGTAATCCTTGAAGTGAACTCTGAAACGGACTTCGTAGCAAAGAATGAAGGCTTCCAGGTTCTTGTTAAGGAAATCGCTGAGCACCTTCTTAAGAACAAGCCTGCATCTGTTGAAGAAGCTAACGCTCAAACAATGGAAAATGGCGAAACTGTTGAAACTCGCATCAACAATGCAATCGCAAAAATCGGTGAGAAGCTTTCCCTTCGCCGCTTTGAAGTAAAAACTAAGACTGACAGCGATGCATTCGGTGCTTACCTTCACATGGGCGGCCGCATTGGCGTTCTTACTGTTCTTGAAGGAACTACAGACGAAGCAGCTGCAAAAGACGTTTCCATGCACATCGCTGCATTGAACCCTAAATATGTTTCTCGTGACGAAGTATCTCAAGAAGAAGTTGAGCATGAGCGTGAAATCCTTACACAGCAAGCCCTTAATGAAGGAAAGCCAGAAAATATCGTTGCTAAAATGGTTGAAGGCCGCCTAAGCAAGTATTTCGAAGATGTTTGTGTACTTGACCAGGCATTCGTTAAGAATCCTGACCAGAAGGTACGCCAGTTTGTTGAATCAAAAGGCGGAACACTTCGCGAGTTCACTCGTTACGAAGTAGGCGAAGGCATCGAAAAGCGTGAAGATAACTTTGCTGAAGAAGTAATGAACCAAGTAAACAAGAAATAATTTTTACTAGCCTATGTAATTGCAGGGAACACTCCAGTGTTCCCTGTTTTTGGACATAGCTTTAAGTAGGCTATACTGTCAGCATTTGAAGCTGGAGTAAGCCTGAAATTACATATGGAGGTACCCTATGACGAGCCCTAAATACAAAAGAGTTGTTTTAAAGTTAAGTGGAGAAGCATTAGCCGGAGAACAAGGATTTGGCATCAATCCGTCGGTAATCAAAAATGTTGCAGACCAGGTGAAGGAGATTGCTGAACTGGATGTTGAAGTTGCTGTTGTAGTAGGCGGAGGAAACATCTGGAGAGGCAAAATCGGTGAGGAAATGGGAATGGACAGAGCGACGGCAGACTATATGGGCATGCTCGCTACCGTCATGAATTCCCTGTCATTGCAGGATAGCCTTGAGCAGGCGGGAATCGAGACAAGGGTTCAAACTTCCATCGAAATGCGACAGGTAGCAGAGCCATACATAAGAAGAAGGGCAATCAGGCACCTGGAGAAAAAGCGCGTAGTCATTTTTGCAGCTGGAACAGGAAATCCGTACTTCTCAACGGACACTACTGCTGCCTTGCGCGCTGCTGAGATCGAAGCAGATGTGATCCTTATGGCCAAGAATAACGTTGATGGCGTGTACTCAGCTGATCCGCGAGTTGACAAGAACGCAACTAAATATGAAGAACTTTCATACCTGGACGTGCTCAAGGAAGGTCTCGCTGTCATGGATTCAACAGCTTCATCCTTGTGTATGGACAATGATATCCCGTTGATTGTATTCTCAATCATGGAAAAAGGTAATATTAAAAGAGCCGTTATGGGCGAAACAATCGGAACAACAGTGAGGGGGAAAAACTAATGCCAAAACAAGCCATTGCTAACGCTAAAGAAAGAATGTCAAAAGCGATTCAAGCTTACACTCGTGAACTTGCGAGCATCCGTGCAGGGAGGGCTAGCGCATCTCTATTAGACAGAATCCAGGTCGACTATTATGGAGCGCCAACTCCTGTCAATCAACTTGCTGGTATCTCAGTTCCTGAAGCTCGTCTTTTGGTCATCCAGCCGTACGATAAATCAATCCTCGGTGAAATCGAAAAAGCAATCCTGAAGTCGGATCTAGGACTGAATCCTGCAAATGATGGATCAATCATCAGAATCGCTATTCCGCAGCTGACTGAGGAGCGACGCAAGGAACTTGCAAAGCAGGTTAAAAAGGAAGCGGAAGAAGCAAAAATCGCTATCCGCAATATCCGCCGCGATGGAAACGAAGATCTGAAAAAGCTTGAAAAGAACGGGGAAATCACAGAAGATGACCTACGTGGATATTCAGATGATATCCAAAAGCTAACAGATGATCATATCGCTAAAATCGATCAAATCACAAAAGACAAAGAAAAAGAAATTATGGAAGTGTAATCACAGCTTTTGCCGCAACATCGAAAACCCTCTGTTTTCCAGGGGGTTTTTTCTCTATACATATACTGGTGAAGTAAAAGAATAAAAACAATAAGTTTACGAAAACACCATGAATGATAGAATATAATAATATTGGCTGGATTATTCTGTTTTTCATCACAACCACATATTCTGTATATAAGGCTCTTTCTGTTCAGGGGCAAGCTGGAATTATAGAATATTCATGTGAGACCATCCGTTTATAGAGATATCTTTTTTCTTTTTTGGTATGATAGTGGCATATGGAATTGAAAGAGAGAAGAAAAGGATTACTCTATCGCTTTTAATGAACAGTCCAGCTTCAGCGCCAAACCGATCCCTGGTTACAGCCAGTCGGGGTGAATGACTCATTGGAGCTAAAGATAATCTTTTGGGGGAGCTGTCACAATGTTAAATAAAATGAATCCGTGGAAGAAGGATCAAAATCCTGCCAGTTTCCGAGATCGCGTACTTCAAATCAAAGATCACGAAGTTCCTTCTCATGTTGCCATTATTATGGATGGTAACGGACGCTGGGCTAAAAAGCGTGCTATGCCCCGGGTTGCTGGCCATCATGAAGGCATGAAGGTTGTCCGAAAGATAACCAAGCTAGCTAATGAGCTTGGTGTCAAAACGCTAACTGTTTATGCTTTTTCTACAGAAAACTGGAAAAGGCCAAAAATGGAAGTCGATTTCTTAATGAAGCTGCCCGAAGAATTCCTTGGCACCTTCCTTCCTGAATTAATTGAAGAAAATGTCCGTGTCGAAATGATAGGATATATGGATATGCTTCCGGAGCATACCAAAAGGGCTGTCGGGAAAGCAATGGAAGACACGAAGGAAAATACGGGTCTTGTATTGAACTTTGCCCTTAACTATGGAAGCCGCGCAGAAATCATTGATGGTGTCAAAAGGGTCATGGATGATGTGAAAAATGGTAAGATGTCGGAAAGCGAGTTAACTGAAGAAGTCTTTTCATCCTATTTGATGACAAAAGATTTGAATGACCCTGACTTGTTGATCCGGACTAGTGGAGAAATCCGCTTAAGCAATTTTATGCTTTGGCAGCTTGCATACACGGAGTTCTGGTTTACTGACGTATTATGGCCGGACTTTAATGAAGAACATTTTGTCGAAGCAATTGAAGCATTCCAGGGCCGGCAGCGGCGTTTTGGAGGAGTATAAAAAAGGTGTGAATAATTAGATGAAGCAAAGAATCATTACAGCAGTCATAGCAGCAGCTGTTTTTCTTCCAATCGTTATTTTCGGAGGTTTCCCATTCATTGCAATGGTGTATCTAATCGCTTCCGTAGCATTATATGAAGCATTGAAAATGAAGCATATAAAGCTTTTTTCCGTTCCGGGAATTCTTTCATTGTTGCTATTATGGATTTTCCTTATTCCTGAACAATACAGCAATCTTCTAAATGGGATAAATTATACAAAACTAGAGCTTTTCTTCCTTGGAGTGCTTTTATTTTTGACGTATACTGTCATAACAAAAAATCGCTTCACTTTTGAAGATGTTGGCTTTTCAATTCTGTCAACACTTTATGTTGGACTCGGTTTTTATTTCTTCATTGAAACAAGAGAAGAAAGTCTGATCTATGTGTTTTACTCACTATTCATTATATGGGCAACCGATTCGGGAGCCTATTTTATCGGACGGGCAATTGGCAAACATAAGCTTTGGCCTGAAATCAGCCCTAATAAGACAACAGAAGGTTTTTTTGGCGGTGTAGTCTCTGCACTCGTCGTTGCTGCCCTGTTCAGCGTGTTTGGAGAAATGAAGACACCGACAGTCATCCTGCTGGTAGCGACAGCATTTTTATCCGTGTTCGGCCAAATTGGTGATCTTGTTGAGTCTGCATTGAAGCGACATTACAATGTGAAGGATTCAGGCAATATTCTACCGGGCCACGGAGGCATGCTTGATCGCTTTGACAGCTTGCTGTTTGTTTGGCCGTTGATCCACCTGTTCCATTTGTTATAATGTCTTGATGTGAACAAAGACAATAACCATTGAATTTCGATCATACCGGGTGCACCGTTTCCCGTTGGAGATATTAGGAGTGAAATTTGTGAAAAGAATCAGCTTGTTGGGAGCAACAGGGTCGATTGGGATCCAAACTCTCGATGTATTAAGGGAGCATCCTGAAGAGTTCAAGCTTGTATCGATGTCTTCTGGCAGGAACATGGAACTTACCAGGAAAATCATATCCGAATTCTTGCCAGAACTTGTTTCAGTTCAAGAGAAAGAAGATGCTGATGAGTTAAAGTCAGAATTTCCACAGATGAAGATTGTATATGGACATGAAGGGCTTGAAGAAACAGCCGTTTTTCATAAGGCGGATATTCTTGTTAATGCAGTATTAGGAAGTGTTGGTTTACGGCCAACCCTGGAGGCGATCAAATCAGGAAAAACGATTGCGATTGCAAATAAAGAAACGCTTGTAACCGCAGGCCATATCGTTATGGCAGAGGCAAAACGCCATAATGTGTCCGTCCTCCCTGTTGACAGCGAGCATTCTGCGATTTTTCAGGCTTTGCAAGGGGAGAAGGAAAAAAATCTTGAAAGATTGATTCTTACGGCATCAGGCGGAAGCTTCAGAGACCGGAAGAGAGAAGAATTGCAAGGCGTGACGAAAGCAGATGCATTGAACCATCCAAACTGGTCGATGGGAGCAAAAATCACGATTGATTCCGCTACAATGATGAATAAAGGTCTGGAAGTCATTGAAGCTCATTGGCTATTCTCGCTTCCATATGATAATATATCAGTCCTCCTCCATCGAGAAAGCATCATTCATTCGATGGTCGAATTCCATGACACAAGTATTATGGCTCAGCTAGGAACTCCAGATATGAAGGTGCCCATTCAATATGCGCTTACATATCCAGACAGGCTTCCGTTAGTGTCAGGGAAAAGATTGAACCTGGCAGAAATAGGCCAGCTCCACTTTTCGGAAATGAACTTTGACCGTTTCCGTTGCCTGAAGTTTGCATATGATGCTGGCCGGGCGGGCGGCACAATGCCTGCTGTCATGAATGCCGCTAATGAAGCAGCAGTCGCCGCCTTTTTGGACGACAGAATCACTTTCCTCCAAATTGAAGACTTGATCGAGAAAGCAATGGAAAACCATAACATCATAGAAGGACCCGACCTTGAAACGATTCAAGAGGTTGACAAAGAGACAAGAAGGTATGTAAAGTCACTACTATAATTTAAGTCTCGATAGTGGATTCTTATCCTATTAAAAGGTGGTTAGAAAATTTGAATACAGTTATTGCCTTTATCGTCATTTTTGGCGCCCTTGTGTTTTTCCATGAACTAGGGCACTTGATTTTCGCCAAACGTGCAGGAATCCTCTGCCGTGAATTTGCAATTGGGTTTGGTCCAAAGGTCTTTTCGTTTAAGAAAAATGAAACGACTTATACCATCCGCCTCCTGCCTATCGGAGGGTTTGTCAGAATGGCTGGCGAAGATCCGGAAATGATTGAGATCAAGCCTGGGCATAGAGTAGGGATGCTTTTTAATGACAGTGAAGAAGTTGAAAAAATCATTCTGAATAATAAGGAAAAGTATCCAGACGCGAGAGTTATCGAAGTAGAAAAAGCCGATATCGAACGCGAGCTCTATCTTAAGGGATATGAAGAAGGGGAAGATGATAGCCAGTTGACATCTTTTCCAATCAGTAAAACAGCGGTTCTTGTCGAAAATGGAGTAGAAACTCAAATTGCTCCATTTGACAGACAGTTCGGTTCAAAATCACTTGGAAAGAGAACGATGGCTATCTTTGCCGGTCCGATGATGAACTTTATCCTTGCAATGGTTATTTTCATCATCCTAGCCATCTTTCAGGGAATCCCGTCTAACGAACCTATCCTAGGAAAGCTGACTCCGGATGGCAGTGCTCTCAAGGCGGGTCTGCAAGAGGGTGACGTCATTAACAGCATTGAAGGATCAGAGGTTTCAAGCTGGCAGGATGTGGTTGAAATTATCCGTAAGAATCCTGGGAATGAACTTGATTTCTCGATCGCTCGTGAAGGGCAGAATATCGAATTGCCTGTTACACCTGCAGTACAGGATGTTGAAGGCGAAAAAATCGGATTGATCGGCGTCTACAGTCCGGTAGAAAAGTCCCCGTTGAAATCAATATCCTATGGCGTGAAGGAAACGTACTTTTGGACAAAAGAAATTTTCAGCATGCTAGGAAAATTACTGACCGGCCAATTCTCGATCGATGCTTTGTCGGGACCTGTGGGGATTTATGTCTCAACTGATACGGTCGCTAAATCCGGCATTTTCTATCTAATGAAATGGGCGGCAATCCTGAGTATCAACCTTGGAATCATGAACCTGCTGCCATTCCCCGCATTGGATGGCGGCAGGCTGACCTTCTTTGCAGTGGAAGCGCTGAGAGGCAAGCCAATCGATAAGCAAAAAGAAGGCATGGTCCACTTCATCGGCTTCGCGCTGTTAATGCTGCTGATGCTGGTGGTTACATGGAATGATATTCAAAGATTCTTCCTGTAACTTATAGCTTCCTGCCCGGTCATGACCGGGCAGGAAAATTTTTAAAAACATGAACTTATCCTAATGAGGTGTTAATCAATGAAGCAAAGTATGTCGCTTATTCCTACTTTAAGAGAAGTACCATCAGATGCAGAAGTCAAAAGCCATCAGCTTTTGCTCAGGGCTGGATTCATCCGCCAAAACGCGAGCGGTGTTTATACATACATGCCTTTAGGGCGCAAGGTCCTGCAAAAAGTAGAAGCCATCATCAGAGAAGAAATGAATAACGCAGGTGCATCTGAGCTATTCATGCCGGCGTTGCAGCAAGCGGAACTATGGCAGGAATCTGGCCGCTGGTATTCCTATGGACCGGAACTTATGAGGCTTAAAGACAGACATGATCGTGAGTTTGCGCTTGGTGCGACTCATGAAGAGGTGATCACAAGCCTCGTGCGAGACGAAGTGAAATCTTATAAGCGTCTTCCGCTGACTCTTTATCAAATCCAGACTAAATTCCGTGACGAAAAACGTCCAAGATTCGGTCTTCTTCGCGGCCGTGAATTCATCATGAAGGATGCCTATTCCTTCCATGCAACACAAGAGAGCCTTGATGAGGTTTACGAGCGTATTTTCCAGGCATATTCCAATGTCTTTAAGCGCTGTGGCTTGAACTTCCGTGCTGTTATTGCCGATTCAGGAGCAATGGGAGGAAAGGATACTCATGAGTTCATGGTCCTTTCTGATATCGGAGAAGATACAATTGCCTATTCTGATACATCTGAATATGCAGCGAATATCGAAATGGCACCAGTAACGGCTGTTTATGAAAAGAGCAGTGAACCTGCTAAGGAACTTGAAAAAGTACAGACTGAAAACAAAAAAACAATCGATGAAGTATCTTCCTTCCTAAATGTTGAAGGAAAAGATTGCATCAAGTCTCTTCTTTTCAAAATAGATGATCGCTATGTTCTTGTTTTAGTCCGTGGTGACCATGATGTGAATGACATTAAATTAAAAAATTATTATGAGGCTTCTGTAGTAGAGCTTGCTGATACAGCGACAACAAAAGAGGTTCTTGGCTGCTCAGTGGGCTCCTTGGGACCGGTCGGGGTCGACGGTGTCGAGGTAATCGCCGACAATGCCGTACAGGCGGTTGTAAATGGTGTCTGCGGAGCAAATGAAGAAGATTATCATTATACAAATGTTAATCCTGAACGTGATTTCAAGGTTGCAGCCTTTACCGACCTGCGCTTCATCAAAGAGGGAGACCCTTCACCAGATGGACAGGGAACAATTGTCTTCGCGAAGGGGATTGAAGTCGGGCATGTATTTAAGCTTGGCACAAGATACAGTGAAGCAATGAATGCTGAGATCCTTGACGAGAATGGAAGAACAAAGCCAATGATCATGGGTTGCTACGGAATTGGTGTTTCCCGTACAATGGCTGCAGTCGCAGAACAATTCAATGACGAAAACGGCCTCGTATGGCCAACCAATATCTCACCGTTTCATGTCCATCTTATTGCAGTGAACATGAAGGACAGCGCCCAGGCGGAATTAGCACAAGAACTATACTCAAATCTGCAGGACGCAGGAATGGAAGTGCTGCTTGATGATCGCCAGGAAAGACCTGGAGTGAAATTCGCTGATTCAGACTTGATTGGATTACCAGTAAGGGTTACAGTCGGTAAGAAAGCTGGCGAAGGAATCGTCGAAGTGAAAATCCGTAAAAATGGCGAAATGCAGGAAGTGCAAAAAGACGACCTGGCAGGAGTCTTGAAAAATATTTTGCAAGAACTATAATCAGATGGCGGATCCTTTTTAAGGGTCCGCTTTTTTATTTGCTAGGGGATAACAATATATATATATATCGAAATGGTAATATCAAACACAGGTAACGATACCAGCAATTTATGTTATAATAACCTTTGCTATTAAACATGATTACATCCAACTAGTGTTGTTTTTAAACGGGCATAATCGCCTGATAGATAGAATTTAAGCTTTTCAGATGGGAGAGAAATAACCATGGGTGATCTTTCTTCAGGGAAAAAAGAAAGGTTTCAGCTCCTGCTGCAGCAGATGCAGCTAACAGAAGATGCAATTGTCACTCATTTTCAAAATGCTGAAATTGATAGGGTAGTGATCGAGAAACAAGCAAGGAAATGGCATTTCTTTTTCCAGTTTGAAAAAATCATTCCTTGTCAGCTGTATAACACATTCATTGGCAAGCTGGAACAGACTTTCTCGCATATTGCGAAAATATCATACTCGGTAAGAGTGCTTGAACAGGCAATAAGTGACAAGGAAATCCTTGATTACTGGAAGTCGTGCATTAAAGAAATAGACGGCATTGCCCCTCCATTGTTAAAGCTCCTGAACGAGCAAGTTCCCCAAGTCCAGGGAACAAAACTCATTTTAACAGCTAGAAATGAAACTGAAGTACTTGCTCTTAAGCGTAAGTACGGCAGCATTATTGCTGAGATTTATCAGAGTTTCGGTTTTCCTTTACTGACGATTGATGCGGTCGTAAGTGAAGAAAGTTCTTCAGACGAATATGAGAAATTCATGAAGGCGAAAGAGAAGGAAGACCAGGAACGCGGCTTGATGGCGATGATCGAGATGCAGAAGAAGGAAGCAGAACAAGCCAAGGGCGATGGAGTGCCGCAGGATGGCCCTGTTAATATAGGGCTAACAATCAAGGATGATGCTGACTTCCGCAAGCTTGAAGACATCGTTGATGAAGAGCGCCGTGTAGCAGTTGAGGGCTTTGTATTCTTTGCCGAAACGAAAGAGCTTCGCAGTGGCAGGACGCTTTTGACCTTCAAGATTACGGACTATACGAGCTCCATCATGGTAAAGATGTTCTCTCGTGATAAAGAAGACGCGGCTATTTACCAGCGTATTACAAAAGGGATGTGGCTAAAGGTAAGAGGAAGCATCCAGAATGACACCTTTGTCCGCGACCTTGTCATGATTGGTAATGACGTGAATGAAATCAAACCTAAAGGAAGAATTGATTCTGCGCCAGAAGGCGAAAAAAGAGTCGAGCTTCACCTTCATACACCAATGAGCCAGATGGACGCGGTATCGTCTGTCAGCGCACTCGTTGGCCAGGCTGCAAAGTGGGGCCACAAAGCTGTGGCAATTACAGACCATGCAGTTGTGCAATCCTATCCTGAAGCATTTGGGGCAGGAAAGAAAAATGATATCAAAATCCTTTACGGTGTGGAAATTAACCTTGTTGATGACGGGGTACCGATTGCTTACAATGACGCGCACCGAGTTCTGGCAGACGACACATATGTCGTATTCGACGTCGAAACAACAGGATTGTCTGCAGTATACGATACAATCATTGAATTGGCGGCTGTCAAAATCCGCGACGGTGAAATCATCGACCGGTTCGAGTCTTTCGCAAATCCGCATCACCGCTTGTCGGCGACGACCATCAATCTTACCGGTATAACCGATGATATGGTCCGAAATGCACCGGAAGTAAGTGAAGTACTGCAAAAGTTCCATGAATGGACAGGTGACAGTGTCCTGGTTGCCCATAACGCTTCATTCGATATGGGCTTCCTGAACGTCGGCTATAAAAAGATCGGAATAGGTAAATCGCCAAATCCGGTAATCGATACCTTGGAGCTTGGCCGCTTTCTGTATCCTGACATGAAAAACCATAGATTGAATACCTTGGCGAAGAAATTCGATATTGAGTTGACTCAGCATCACCGCGCAATCTATGATGCTGAAGCTACCGGCTATTTATTACTGAAAATGCTCAAGGATGCTGCCGAAAAAGGACTGGAATATCACGATCAGCTTAATGACAATATGGGTCAGGGAAAAGCATTCCAAAGAGCGCGCCCATATCATGCTACTTTGCTGGCTAAAAATGAAGCCGGAATGAAAAACATCTTCAAGCTTGTTTCGACTTCCCATATTGATTACTTTTACAGAGTCCCGAGAATTCCGCGATCCCTTCTGAACAAGCATCGTGAAGGGATCCTTATTGGTTCCGCATGCGACAAGGGTGAAGTTTTTGAAGGCATGATGCAAAAAGGGCCAGAAGAGGTCGAAGAAGCAGCACAGTTTTATGACTATCTGGAAGTCCATCCGAAAGCTGTTTATGCCCATCTGCTCGAGCTTGAATTAGTGCGCGACCAGAAGGCACTTGAAGATATCATTAACAATATCGTCAAGCTTGGGGAGAAGTTGGACTTGCCAGTTGTGGCGACCGGGAATGTTCATTACTTGAATGAAAATGATAAAATCTATCGAAAAATCCTGATTAATTCCCAGGGTGGAGCTAACCCGCTAAATCGCCATCAGCTTCCTGATGTGCACTTCAGGACAACAAATGAGATGCTAGATGCCTTTAAGTTTTTAGGAGAGGCAAAGGCGAAAGAGATTGTTGTTGAAAATACAAACAAGATCGCTGACATGATCGATGTCATCAAGCCGATCAAAGACGATCTTTACACGCCGAAAATCGAGGGCGCAGATGAAGAAATGCGCAGCATGAGCTATGGAATGGCGCGCAGCATCTACGGGGACGACCTTCCTGAAATCGTTGAGGCCCGTCTAGAAAAAGAATTGAAGAGTATCATTGACAACGGATTTGCCGTTATCTATTTGATTTCTCATAAACTTGTTAAAAAGTCACTGGATGATGGCTATTTGGTAGGTTCACGTGGTTCGGTAGGATCTTCCTTCGTAGCGACGATGACGGAGATCACCGAGGTTAATCCGCTGCCGCCGCATTATGTATGCCCTAAGTGTAAAAAATCAGAGTTTTTCAATGATGGGTCAGTCGGTTCGGGGTTTGACCTTCCGGATAAGGATTGCCCGGATTGCGGAATTAAATACAAGAAAGACGGCCACGACATACCGTTTGAAACCTTCCTTGGTTTCAAAGGGGACAAAGTACCCGATATCGACTTGAACTTCTCGGGTGAATACCAGCCACGTGCCCATAACTACACAAAAGTTTTGTTCGGTGAGGATTATGTTTATCGTGCAGGTACAATTGGTACGGTTGCGGATAAAACGGCCTATGGGTATGTAAAAGGCTACCAGGGCGACAATAACCTCCAGTTGCGTGGAGCGGAAATCGACCGTTTGGCATCTGGCTGTACCGGTGTAAAACGGACGACTGGACAGCACCCAGGCGGAATCATCGTTGTTCCGGATTACATGGACATTTTTGATTTTTCTCCAATTCAGTTCCCAGCAGACAGCAGCACGTCAGAATGGAAAACAACTCACTTTGATTTCCATTCGATTCACGATAACTTGTTGAAGCTGGATATTCTCGGGCACGATGACCCGACTGTTATAAGGATGCTTCAGGACTTAAGCGGGATTGACCCTAAGACGATTCCGACTGATGACCCTGAAGTGATGAAGATTTTCAGTGGAACAGAATCGCTCGGAGTGACTGAACAACAAATCATGTCGAAGACGGGATCGTTGGGAATCCCCGAGTTCGGTACGCGCTTTGTTCGTCAGATGCTTGAGGACACAAAGCCGACGACCTTCTCTGAGCTCGTACAGATCTCAGGTCTGTCCCACGGTACGGACGTTTGGCTCGGCAATGCTCAAGAATTGATCCATAATAATATCTGTAACCTCAGCGAAGTAATTGGCTGTCGTGATGATATCATGGTCTACCTGATTTATCAGGGATTAGAGCCGGCATTCGCGTTTAAGATTATGGAATCTGTCCGTAAGGGTAAAGGGCTGTCAGATGAAATGGAAGAGGAAATGCGCAAGAATAAAGTGCCAGAATGGTATATCGATTCTTGCAAAAAAATCAAGTACATGTTCCCTAAAGCCCACGCGGCTGCATATGTGTTGATGGCCGTGAGAATCGCGTATTTCAAAGTGCACCATCCGCTTATGTATTATGCAGCATACTTCACGGTCAGGGCAGATGACTTTGATGTCGATGCAATGGTTCGTGGTTCCGAGAGCATCCGGGCAGTGATTGAAGAAATCAATGCTAAGGGTCTTGAGGCGTCGACAAAAGAGAAAAACTTGATGACCGTTATGGAACTTGCGCTTGAAATGTGTGAGCGAGGATTCGGGTTCGCTAAAGTAGATTTGTACAAATCTAGTGCGTCAGAGTTCATTATCGAAGGCAATAAACTGATCCCGCCATTCAATGCGATCCCTGGACTCGGGACGAACGCGGCGATTAATATCGTCAAAGCACGGGAAGAAGGAGAATTCCTTTCCAAAGAAGATCTTCAGCAGCGAGGCAAAATTTCCAAGACAATTCTGGAATACCTCGACAATCATGGCTGCCTGGAGGGCATGCCGGATCAGAACCAGTTGTCATTATTCTAATGGGGTTTGTGAATAAACTACTGGTTAGGCACGCCATAACTGCCGTTTGTTTGCAATAAATATCTGGTTATGTTATATTTTTATTGGAAATACTAAGGATATCTCTGGCAGATGAGAGTGGGGCAACCCGCTCTTTCTTGTTTGTTAGGCACTTTTACGGGGATAAAAACCAAATAGTGATTAAGTAATGAGGTTGTGTCAAAGGAGGGATTTTATGAGCAAGATTACCGAAGTTGTGGAAGAGCTAGTAACTCCCATCTTAAATGAAAACGAACTAGAATTGGTAGACATCGAATATGTCAAAGAAGGAAAGAACTGGTTCCTGCGCGTATACATTGATAAGGACAGCGGAATTGATATCGAAGAATGCGGCATCGTCAGTGAGCGCCTTAGCGAAAAGCTCGATGCCATTGACCCAATCCCGCATAACTACTTTTTGGAAGTCTCCTCACCAGGTGCAGAACGCCCGCTGAAAAAGGAGAAGGATTATCAGAAAGCAATCGGCAAGAATGTCTTCATCAAAACCTATGAACCAATTGATGGGGAAAAGGGTTTCGAAGGAATCTTGACCGAATTCAACGGCGAAACCGTCACTGTTGAAATGAAAATCAAAACTCGCAAGAAGAAAGTTGTCATCCCATTTGATAAGGTTGCCAGCGCGAGGCTTGCAGTTACTTTTTCATAATCTGTCCAGAAAATATCTGCAGTTAAATAATTTAAGGATCAATTCGAACCTTTCGTTTTCTAGCAAAAGTTCTATATGCTAAAACGTATGCATCCCTCACAGGAAGATGAAAACGTTTCAGGTGTGAACTGGCGGGCTAAGGGCAGAGTTTCGAAAAGAGCCTTACAAAGTAGGGTAGTAAAAAAGGGGGATTTAAATCTCATGAGCAGCGAATTGTTGGATGCTCTTACGATTCTTGAAAAAGAAAAAGGAATTTCCAGGGACATCTTGATTGATGCCATCGAAGCAGCGTTAATTTCTGCCTATCGCCGTAACTTTAACCAGGCACAAAACGTACGAATCGATTTGAATTTAGGAAATGGTTCAATGCGTGTTTTTGCAAGGAAAGAAGTTGTTGACGAAGTATTCGATCCACGTCTGGAAATCTCATTAGAAGATGCACAAAAGATCAATCCGAACTACGTGGTTGAAGATGTCGTTGAACTTGAAGTAACTCCTAAAGATTTCGGAAGGATTGCCGCCCAGACTGCCAAGCAGGTAGTGACACAGCGTGTCCGCGAAGCAGAAAGAGGAATCATCTATTCTGAGTTCATCGATCGTGAAGAAGATATCATGACAGGTATCGTTCAGCGCCAGGATCCTAAGTTCATTTATGTAAGCCTGGGTAAAATTGAGGCGATCCTGCCAGCAAATGAACAGATGCCGAACGAGCACTACAAGCCTCACGACCGCATCAAAGTATTCATCACCAAGGTTGAAAAAACCACTAAAGGTCCACAAATCTTCGTTTCCAGAACCCATCCGGGACTGTTAAAGAGACTATTTGAGATTGAAGTTCCTGAAATCTATGATGGAACTGTTGAAATTAAATCAGTTGCGCGTGAAGCAGGAGACCGTTCGAAGATTTCTGTTCACTCAGACAATCCGGAAGTAGATCCGGTTGGTTCATGTGTCGGCCCACGTGGAACTCGTGTCCAGGCTGTCGTCAATGAGCTCAAGGGTGAAAAAATCGATATCGTGAAATGGTCTGAAGACCCAGTCGTATTTGTTGCCAATGCATTAAGCCCGTCGAAGGTATTGGATGTCATTGTCAACGAAGAAGAAAAGGCGACTACCGTTGTTGTTCCCGATTATCAGCTGTCGCTTGCAATCGGTAAGCGCGGACAAAATGCTCGACTTGCTGCAAAGTTGACTGGCTGGAAGATTGACATCAAAGCAGAGACTGAGGCTAGGGAGTCCGGGATTTATCCTCGTGACAATGAGCCGCTGTTGACTGCAGATGACGAATTTGAAGATGAAGACATCGATTAATGTGAGGTGAATGATCGTGAACAGCCGTAAAAAGGTTCCTATGCGAAAATGTGTCGCAACCGGTGAAATGAGACCGAAAAAAGAACTAGTTCGCATCGTTCGCTCAAAGGAAGGGGAAGTCTCCATCGACCTGACAGGCAAGAAATCAGGCAGAGGCGCTTATCTTTCTAAAGATAAAGAAGCAGTGCAATTAGCAAAGAAACGCAATATATTGTCCAAACAGCTTGAAACACAAGTGGACGATGCACTATACGATGAGCTGAATGATCTCATCGAAAAGGAGAGCAGACTATCCTGATGAACTCAAATCAATGGATGTCATTGCTTGGCTTAGCCAATCGAGCACGGAAAATCATCTCAGGGGAAGAGCTTTCCGTCAAAGAAATCAGAAACGGGAAGGCGAAACTCATTTTGCTTTCTGCGGATGCATCCGCAAATACTACAAAGAAGATTACCGACAAGTGCAAATCCTATAATGTACCTTATAAAGTGGTACCGGACCGGTACCAGCTTGGCCAGGCGATCGGCAAGGAAGCACGTGTTGTAGTAGCCCTGTTGGACGAGGGTTTTGCAAAAAAACTGTTGACGTTGCTCGATTAATTCTAGCGGGGGTGAAGATATGAGTAAAACACGCGTTTATGAATATGCAAAGAAGCATAATTTATCGAGTAAAGACGTGATTATAAAATTAAAAGAAATGAACATTGAGGTTTCTAATCATATGACTGCAATGGAAGATGAAACCGTGAGAAAGCTTGACGCTGTTTACAACAAGAAAGAAGATAAGCCACAGCAGCAAAGCCAGCAAAAGGCTTCACAGGGACAGAAGCAAGCCCAGAACCGCAACCAAGGCCAAAAGCCTAATCAGGGCCAGAATCGCAATCAATCCCAATCCCAAAACCAAAATCAGCAAAGAAATAACCAGGGACAGCCAAAAGCTCAGCTTAAGACAACAGCCAGTGCCTTTTCAGACGATGAGCGCCGCGCTACAACTCCTGAAAAGGTGAAAAGCTCAGCAGCTGCCAAAAAGCCTGGAAACTCCCAGCCTTTCAATAAAAATAACAACAAGAACAAACAGAACAACAAGAACAGAAACCAGCAAAACCAGAATAAAGGAAGACAGAACCAGCAGCCGGCTCAACAGCAGCCGAAAAAGGTCAAAGAACTTCCTTCAAAAATCACTTTCAGCGAATCTTTGACAGTAGCTGAATTGGCAAAGAAGCTGAACCGTGAGCCATCTGAAATTATCAAAAAGCTCTTCATGCTCGGTGTCATGGCTACCATCAACCAGGACCTGGATAAAGATGCGATTGAATTGATTGCTACTGATTACGGTGTTGAAGTTGAAGAAGAAATCAAAATTGATGCAACTGACCTTGAGGTATACTTCACAGAAGATGATGAAGCTTCATTGGTGGAAAGACCATCTGTTGTTACAATCATGGGTCACGTTGACCATGGTAAAACAACGCTGCTTGATTCGATCCGCAACACGAAAGTCACTGCAGGTGAAGCAGGCGGTATCACTCAGCACATCGGTGCTTACCAAGTTGAAGATAATGGCAAAAAAATCACATTCCTGGATACACCTGGTCACGCAGCTTTCACGACAATGCGAGCTCGTGGTGCAAAGATCACCGATATCACAATCCTTGTCGTAGCTGCTGATGATGGTGTCAAGCCACAGACAGTAGAAGCATTGAACCATGCGAAAGCTGCTGAGGTACCGATCATCGTAGCGGTAAACAAAATGGATAAAGAGTCTGCAAACCCTGACCGAGTCATGCAGGAATTGACAGAGTATGGGCTGGTACCAGAAGCATGGGGCGGCGAAACAATTTTTGTTCCAATCTCCGCGCTTACTGGCGAAGGTATCGACAGCTTGCTTGAAATGATTCTGCTAGTTGGTGAAGTGGAAGAATATAAAGCTAATCCAAACAGAAACGCAATTGGTACTGTTATTGAAGCACAGCTTGATAAAGGCCGTGGATCTGTTGCCACCTTGCTTGTACAGAATGGTACATTGAAGATTGGCGACCCAATTGTTGTCGGAAACACATTCGGCCGTGTCCGTGCGATGGTAAATGATTTAGGACGCCGCGTTAAAGAAGCTGGTCCATCAGCGCCAGTTGAAATTACTGGTCTTAACGATGTTCCTCAAGCTGGTGATCGTTTTGTTGTATTTGAAGACGAAAAAACAGCACGCCAGATTGGTGAAGTACGTTCACAAGAGGCATTGCAGGCACAGCGCAGTGAAAAAACGCGCGTCAGCCTCGATACATTGTTTGAACATATGAAACAAGGGGAAATGAAAGACCTAAATCTAATTATTAAAGCCGACGTCCAAGGTTCAGTTGAAGCACTTGCAGCAGCATTGCAGAAACTGGACGTGGAAGGTGTAAATGTAAGAATCATTCACACTGGTGTTGGTGCGATCAATGAGTCTGACATCACACTTGCAGCAGCTTCCAATGGTATCGTCATCGGATTCAACGTCCGTCCTGATAATAATGCGAAACGCGCTGCAGAGTCAGAAAGCGTCGATATTCGACTGCACCGCATTATCTACAAAGTGATCGAAGAAATCGAATCAGCGATGAAGGGCATGCTTGATCCGGTTTATGCTGAAAAAGTCATCGGCCAGGCTGAAGTCCGCCAGACTTTCAAGGTATCGAAAATCGGAACGATTGCCGGTTCTTATGTCACTGACGGTAAAATCACTCGTAACAGCGGTGTACGTTTGATCCGTGACGGAGTCGTCATCTTTGAAGGTGAAGTCGATGCACTGAAACGCTTCAAAGACGATGCGAAGGAAGTATCACAGGGATATGAGTGTGGTATTACCATTAAAAACTTCAATGACCTCAAGGAAGGCGATGTTATTGAAGCATATATCATGGAAGAAGTGGAACGTTAATGGTAGTAGGCTTAGCAGCCTGTGAATGCATCATCTATGATGCTCATTCTCTAAAGGAAAAGAGAGCTGTCCTGCAGCGGATCATCACGAGGCTGAAGCAGAAGTATAATATTTCGGTTTCCGAAGTGGATCATCAAGATGTTTGGCAGCGGACGACAATTGCTGTTGCGGCTGTCTCCGCATCAAAGGTGTCAACAGAAAGAGAACTCCAGAATGCCTTGAAAATGATTGACTCTTTTCCAGAGATCGAACGTACCATCACCGAAATAGAATGGCTTTGATAGAACGAGGTGATTGAAAATGGGTCATAGAGTAAACCGTGTTGGCGAACAAATGAAAAAAGAATTAGGCGATATCATCAGCCGTAAAATCAAGGATCCGCGAGTAGGTTTCGTAACAGTAACAGATGTCCAGGTTACTGGGGACCTGCAACAAGCAAAGGTTTATATCTCTGTTTTAGGCGACGAACAACAGAGGGAAGATACTCTTAAAGGATTAGCTAAGGCCAAAGGCTTCATCAGGACAGAAATTGGCCAAAGAATCCGTCTGAGGAAAACCCCTGAACTGATCTTTGAATTTGACGAAACGATGGCTTATGGTAATCGTATCAATTCACTGATCCATGAGCTGCACAGGGATGAGCAGCCTGGAAAAGAAGAGCAAGAAAAGGACAATGATTAAGCGGAGTTGACATATTTGTCATCACTATTGATCTTGATATGAAAAATGGATAGACACTTTTGTCTATCCATTTTTTTCGATAAAGCTACCATCAATACATAATGAAAATGAGGGTGAAAGATATGGAAGGGATTCTGCCTCTTTTTAAGCCAGCGGGAATGACTTCGCATGATTGTGTGTTTAAACTCAGGAAACTGTTAAGAACAAAGAAGGTGGGACATACAGGCACCCTTGACCCGGATGTCACTGGGGTACTGCCAATATGTGTAGGCAAGGCGACCAAGGTTGCCGAATACATAACGGATGCTGGAAAAGCGTATGAGGGAGAAGTCACCCTTGGCTTCACGACAACGACAGAAGATGCATCGGGTGAGAAGGTTGAAGAGAAGCCAGTGGACAGGACAATAACAAGGGAAGAGGTTGAACAGGTTCTTCAATCGCTGACAGGTGAAATCGAACAGACTCCTCCTATGTATTCAGCAGTAAAAGTGCGTGGAAAAAAACTATATGAGTATGCGAGACAAGGAATCGAGGTAGAGAGACCCACTAGGAAGGTCACTATTTATGGCATCGAGCTTCTTGATAGCAGAGAATCATTTGAAGGCGAACAGGTTAGCTTCAAATTCCGAGTATCATGCAGCAAAGGGACGTATATTCGGACTCTAGCAGTGACGATTGGTGAAAAGATGGGATATCCAGCGCATATGTCTTCCCTTGTGAGAATACAATCTGCGGACTTAACGATCGAGGATTGCTTTACATTTGAACAGCTAGAGGAGATGGCTGCAGAAGGCAAGCTGGCAGATGCTTTGCATCCATTGGAAGCTGGTATTTCTTATTTGCCGAAATATCGCATTAATGATAAAGTAGCAGAGAAAGTGAAAAATGGGGCACTGCTACAGATCCCGGAGGAGTTAGAGGGAAAAAGCGGTCCGATTATTGTAGAAACAGAAGACGGAAAAGCGCTCGCCATTTACAGGGCACATCCAACAAAAATAGGGATGATGAAACCTGATAAAGTGTTGAGAAATGATCAATGAGACGATCGTTTAAAAATTTGTGCCAGAGTACAAATAAGCGATGTAAACAATAGATCTTGATTCATAGAGCAGCTGGGTCAGAAAAGGTGAGTAATATCGTGGAAATGATTATGCTAAAACATCCTCATGAACATAAAAAAGAAGATTATCCTCCACTGGCAATGGCACTGGGCTATTTTGACGGAGTCCACTTAGGCCACCAGCAGGTCATCGAAGAAGCAAAAAAAGAGGCTGCAGCCAAAGGGATCAAGAGTGCGGTCATGACATTTGATCCTCATCCTTCGGTAGTTCTTGGCAAGAATATTCAGCATATGGAATATATAACACCATTGGAAGACAAGGCGCGAATTATTGAGGCAATGGGAGTGGACTACTTATTTGTTGTTCATTTCTCAACCGAATTCTCGAGTCTGTTGCCCCAGGAATTTGTCGATCAATATATCATTGGTTTGAATGTTCAGCATGTCGTAGCAGGATTCGACTATTCCTACGGGAAAATGGGGAAAGGGAATATGGAGACAATCCAGTTCCATTCAAGAGGCAAGTTTGATTTTACCGTGGTATCCAAACTTTCCACACAAGAAGAAGAAAAGGTCAGTTCTACTTTGATCCGTTCCTTTTTAAGAGACGGGAAGGTGGATGAGATGCCAGGTTTGTTAGGGAGACCTTATAGGACAACGGGAACCATTATAAATGGAGAGCGCCGAGGTCGTACAATTGGTTTTCCGACAGCGAATGTCGGAATCGAGGACCAATATATTCTCCCGCCAACTGGGGTTTATGCTGTAAAGATTAGGGTTGAAGGGGCATGGCATGAAGGTGTCTGCAATGTTGGCTATAAACCAACCTTCCATAAGGAGAAAAAGGACAAACCTTCTGTTGAAGTCCACATCTTTAATTTTAACAAAGAGATTTACGGTGAATCCGCAACGATTGAGTGGCACCTTCGCCTGAGAAGTGAACGGAAATTCGAGGGAATACAGCAGCTTGTTGCCCAAATAGAAAAAGATAAGCAAGAAGCACTCCTATACTTTGAAAAAAACAAGGGTTAGACTTGCTTTTTGTCGTAAAAAGATGTATTCTTATTAACGTATTAAAAAAGAACCTTTGCTTGGCAAGTCGAGTCACCGACGCTTGCTCGGTAACAGGGGATTATTAAATGGAGGTGAATACGGATGGCAATCTCAAAAGTACGTAAAAACGAACTGATCAATGAATTCAAGACTCACGAAAGTGATACTGGATCTCCAGAAGTTCAAATCGCTGTCCTTACTGCAGAAATCAACACTTTGAACGACCACTTGCGCGTTCATAAGAAGGACCACCACTCACGTCGCGGTCTTTTGAAAATGGTAGGTAAGCGTCGTAACCTTTTGACTTACCTTCGTAACAAGGACGTTGCTCGCTACCGCGAGTTAATCAACAAGCTTGGTCTACGTAGATAGTCTGTAAAAGCGGGATTTTTCCCGCTTTTTTATTAGGCAAATTTTTTGTAGCATACATAACGATTGATTGATATGAAGCGCTCCTTTTTGGAGCATAATATAACATAAAAGGCATTTTAACATGTAGGCTCCCATTTGCTCTGTTGGACAAGCTTTGTACAGCAGGAAGCTTGGGAAGTTCATGGTTTTATCATTCATATTAAAGGTATATTTGTTATATAAGACATGCGTTTGTGCTGTTTTAAATAAATTCCCGGGCAGAGCCAGGGTGTACTTAGTGGTAGAGAGGGGCTAAAAAGCATGGAACAAGAAAAACAGAGTTTTTCCTTCGACTGGGCAGGGCGTAAGCTGACAGTTGAAATTGGACAGCTTGCAAAGCAGGCAAATGGTGCAGTCCTTGTCCGTTACGGAGATACAGCTGTATTAAGTACAGCTACTGCATCAAAAGAACCGAAGAATTTAGATTTCTTCCCTTTGACTGTCAATTATGAAGAAAGACTTTATGCTGTCGGGAAAATTCCAGGCGGATTCATTAAGCGTGAAGGACGCCCAAGTGAAAAGGCAATTCTTGCGAGCCGATTAATTGACCGTCCAATCCGTCCGTTATTCCCTGATGGATTCCGTAACGATGTCCAGGTAATCAGCATCGTCATGAGTGTGGATCAGGACTGTTCATCAGAAATGGCCGCTATGTTTGGATCTTCATTAGCTCTATCTGTTTCAGATATCCCATTTGGAGGACCAATTGCTGGTGTCACAGTGGGAAGGATTGATGGCAAGTTCGTGATCAACCCATCTGTTGAAGAAACTGAAAAGAGTGATATGCATTTGGTTGTAGCAGGTACAATGGATGCAATCAACATGGTTGAAGCCGGTGCGGAAGAGGTGCCTGAAGAAGTCATGCTTGAAGCAATCATGTTCGGACATGACGAAATCAAGCGTCTGATTGCCTTCCAACAGGAAATCGTCGCGCAGGTTGGTAAAGAAAAAAGAGAAATTAAACTTTTTGAATTAGATAAAGATCTTGAAGCTGAAGTTCGCGGAGTTTGTGAGCAAGATATGATTTCTGCTATCCAAGTACAGGAAAAGCATGCTCGCGAAGATGCGATCAAAGAAGTGAAAAATGCTATCGTTGCCCGCTATGAAGAGCAAGAAGCAGATGATGACAAGCTGAAGCAAGTGAAACAAATCCTTGATAAAATCGTCAAAGGTGAAGTCCGCCGCTTGATTACAGAAGAAAAAGTACGTCCAGACGGCCGTGGAGTCGATGAAATCCGACCGCTTTCTTCTGAAGTAGGACTGCTACCTAGAACACATGGTTCTGGATTGTTCACAAGGGGACAAACTCAGGCACTAAGCATCTGTACGCTCGGCGCAATGGGTGATGTTCAAATTCTTGACGGTCTTGGAATCGAAGAAGAAAAGCGATTCATGCACCATTACAATTTCCCATTATTCTCTGTTGGTGAAACAGGTCCAATCCGTGGCCCAGGACGACGTGAAATCGGGCACGGAGCACTTGGTGAAAGAGCTCTTGAGCCTGTAATTCCGAATGAGAAAGATTTCCCATACACAGTTCGTCTTGTATCAGAAGTACTTGAATCAAATGGTTCTACTTCACAGGCGAGTATTTGTGCCAGTACATTAGCGCTTATGGATGCAGGGGTGCCAATCAAAGCACCAGTTGCCGGTATTGCAATGGGTCTGATCAAATCTGGAGAACATTATTCAATTCTTTCAGATATTCAGGGTATGGAAGACCACCTTGGGGATATGGACTTCAAAGTAGCTGGAACTGCAAAAGGTGTTACAGCCCTGCAGATGGATATCAAGATTGAAGGATTATCCCGTGAGATTCTTGAGGAAGCTTTACAACAGGCGAAAAAAGGCCGTATGCATATTCTTGAGTCCATGCTGGCAACGATCAAGGAACCACGTGAACAGCTTTCAAAATATGCACCAAAGATCATCACTATGTGGATCAAACCTGATAAAATCCGTGACGTCATTGGGCCAAGCGGAAAACAAATCAACAAGATCATTGAAGAAACTGGCGTAAAAATCGATATCGAACAAGATGGTACGGTATTTATTGGCTCAGTAGATGAAGAAATGATTCAAAGAGCGAAGAAGATCATTGAAGACATTGTCCGTGAAGTTGAAGTTGGAGAAATGTACCTTGGAAAGGTTCGCCGCATTGAAAAGTTTGGTGCGTTCGTTGAAATCTTCCCTGGTAAAGATGGCTTGGTCCATATCTCCGAGCTTGCTGAAGAACGAGTTGGCAAAGTTGAAGACGTGCTGAAGCTGGGAGATGAACTCCTCGTTAAGGTCACTGAAATCGACAAACAAGGCAGGGTCAACCTTTCACGTAAGGCAGTCTTGAAAGAACAACGCGAAAAAGCTGAAAAACAATCTTAAGATAGCAAAGGCCGGGGGCAACCCTGGCCTTTTTATATTCCCATTTCATGAACAGTTATCCGCTTGTCGGGCTGTTTGTTGTGCGCGAACGTTTTTCTGCTCTCTTACCAGTGTCTTCCGTTCTACCTTGTCCTTCTGCTTCATAAAGTAAAATAAGGCGCTATTCGTTGTCTGCGTTATTTTGGAGTGGCCTTAACAGAAGAGGAGGCATATTAAATGAGAAAGTTTGTATTAATTTCTGTTTTATTGATCGCTGGGTGGATCATCGTGAATAATCCATTCTCCCATACATATGTTTCAGGCCTTAAAAGCGGGTCACTTGAAGTGGCAGGGAATAAGAGTTCGTTGATGTCAGAAATTGAAATGAAAGCAATAGAATATGAAGTTGAACCATCTGACGCCAGAAAAGATCCAGTCTGGAAGGTGGTTCCCGGCTACAACGGACTAAAAGTAGATATCAAAAAGTCCTATAGCAAAATGGAGAAGGAAGGTAAATTCGATCCCGAAAAGCTAGTCTTCAAGCAAGTCTCCCCTCAAGTCCATCTGGATGATTTGCCGCCAATGGCCATTTATAAAGGACATCCTGAAAAGCCGATGGTAAGCTTCATTATTAATGTTGCATGGGGAAATGAATATCTAACAGGCATGCTGGCGACATTGAAGAAGCATAATGTAACCGCAAGTTTTTTTCTTGAAGGCAGATGGGTAAAGAATAACCCTGGTATGGCGAAGATGATTGCAGATGCAGGCCATGAAATAGGTAATCATTCATTCACACATCCAAATATGAAGCAGCTTTCTGCTCCGAAAATCAATGAAGAAATCCGCATGACGAATGAAGTTATTGAAGCGGTGACGGGGGTCAAGACCAAGTGGTTTGCTCCTCCGAGCGGATCATACAAGGATGAAGTGGTTGAAATTGCTGCAGCTCATAAATTAGGGACTGTTATGTGGAGCGTAGACACGATTGATTGGCAGAAGCCCACTCCAGATAAACTAATCAACAGGGTGATGGGGAAGGTCCATAATGGCGCAATGATACTTATGCATCCAACAGAGTCTACGGCTGTCTCTCTCGATCAATTGATCACGCAAATAAAAGCCAAGGACCTGCAAATTGGGACTGTTTCTGATTTATTAAGTGAAAACCGGATTATAACGCCAAAAAAAATGAAAGAATAGCATTGTATTTGGAAAAAGTAAGTTAAATGGACTATACTAAGTAAATGCAGTAGTTTTAGCAGCTGGTTCCAGAGGAGGAATATAATGATAAAGAAATATACATGCCAAAATGGTGTAAGAATCGTACTAGAACAAATCCCAACTGTCCGTTCAGTCGCTATCGGTGTATGGATCGGAACAGGTTCCCGTAATGAAAATCCAGAGAACAATGGGATTTCCCATTTTCTTGAGCATATGTTTTTCAAAGGCACCAAAACAAGGAGTGCAAGGGAGATTGCAGAATCCTTTGATAGCATTGGCGGCCAGGTGAATGCATTCACTTCCAAGGAGTATACTTGCTATTACGCCAAGGTGTTAGATAATCATGCACCATTTGCGCTAGAAGTTTTAGCGGATATGTTCTTTAATTCTACGTTTGATTCTGAGGAATTGAATAAAGAGAAGAACGTGGTGAATGAAGAAATCAAGATGTATGAAGATACACCTGATGATATCGTCCACGATTTGCTTAGTCAGGCTGTTTACGGCGATCACCCGCTTGGTTATCCAATCCTCGGTACGGAAGAAACGCTCCAAAGTTTTACGGGAGAAAAACTTGAGCAGTATATGCATGATACGTACAGACCGGAAAATGTGGTCATTTCCATTGCAGGGAATGTGCCCGAATCTTTCATTAAAAATGCTGAAGACTTCTTTGGCTCATATGAAGCGAGCAAGGAAAAGATAGAATATGCAAAACCTGACTTCCATGCAACACATGCATCCAGGAAAAAAGAAACGGAACAAGCGCACCTGTGCCTTGGTTTCGAAGGCTTGCAGATCGGGCACTCTGATGTATATAGCCTCATCGTCTTGAACAATGTACTGGGGGGCAGCATGAGCAGCAGATTGTTCCAGGAAGTAAGGGAACAGCGCGCCCTTGCTTATTCTGTATTCTCCTATCACTCAGCTTATCGTGATAGCGGAATGGTGACTATATATGGCGGGACCGGAGCAAATCAGCTGAATGTGTTATATGATACAATCCAGGACACACTTGCGAAGCTGCGTGCTGAAGGAATTACCGAAAAAGAACTCAACAATAGCAAAGAGCAGCTTAAAGGCAGCCTGATGTTAAGCCTAGAAAGTACAAACAGCCGCATGAGCAGGAATGGGAAAAATGAACTCCTGCTCGGAAGGCACCGCTCTCTTGATGAAATCGTCGAACAAATCGACCAGGTGACCAAGGACAGCGTCGACGGCATGGCCAATAAAATCTTCACAGATAAATATTCTGTTTCATTGATCAGTCCAAATGGCGAACTGCCAAATCTATAAGAGATGATGAAAACAGCAGCTTCCTTGTGAAGCTGCTGTTTTAACTTTAAGGCACTAAGTCTTACAAGTTGCAGCACCCGGAAGGAAGAAAGACGACGATCAGGAATCGTGACATGGTTAGTCTTTGCAGCTGAAAAGCTGTCAAGAAAACAAGGGAATCACGACAGGTTTGCCACTTACGCCTAAAAAGCTGCCTGAATACCATCGCCCATTTTTACCTCAACAACATTTCCCCTTTTTTTCACTCATATATTCTAAAAAACCTCCCACATTGATACATATAGAATAAGGACAAAGTGACAGGGAGGGGCATCATGAAATTAAGTGAACTTGGCGGTAAAGAAATCGTCGATGCAAAGAGGGCGGAAAGATTGGGTGTACTGGGGCAGACGGATTTGGAAATCAATGAACGTTCAGGTCAAATTGAAGCTTTGATCATCCCATCTTTAAAGTGGTTCGGCCTTCGCAAACAGTCCGGGGAAGTTAGGGTTCCATGGAAGCATATAAAGAAAATAGGTACAGACATGATTATCATCGATATTCCTGATGATGAAGAGTAAAAAAGCGGGCACAATGCCAGCTTTATTTTTTTGTCTGAACAATTTCTGTTCTTGATTCAAGGGGATAAAAAACCTTATTTAATAAATGTAGTTTATAGCGCTGGCCAAATGGCTGGCGCTTTTCTTTTATGGAAAACTCACCTATTGCAAGTTAGATACATATGATGTTGAAGTAGTTCAAGTTGGATGAAATTTATATTCCAGGATTAATGGAAAAGAAGGTGATTGTTCTCATGCTGACAGGAATGCAAATCGCAGTTATCGGCGGTGATGCGAGACAGCTGGAGATTATTCGCAAGCTGACAGAGCTTGATGCAAAGCTTTCTTTAATAGGCTTCGAGCAGTTGGACCATGCTTTTACAGGTGCCTCAAAAGAAAAGATAGATGAAGTTGATTTTTCCGTCCAGGACGCATTGATCCTGCCTGTGCCAGGAACAAGTCTGGAGGGCCAGGTCGAAACGATTTTCTCAAATGAAAAAGTAGTTCTTATTAAAGAAATGCTTGAAAAGACCCCAGAACATTGCACAGTTTACTCGGGCATCAGTAATTCCTATTTGACCGGTATCACTAAGCAAGCTAACAGGAAACTTGTACAGCTGTTTGCCCGAGATGATGTAGCTATTTACAACTCAATCCCGACTGTCGAAGGAACGATCATGATGGCGATCCAACATACAGATTTCACCATCCACGGTTCAAAAGTGGCCGTTCTCGGTTTAGGCAGAGTTGGTATGAGTGTAGCCAGGACTTTCCATGCCCTAGGAGCCAAGGTGAAGGTCGGAGCAAGAAAAAGTGAACATATAGCAAGAATATCGGAAATGGGATTGAAGCCATTCCTGCTATCGGATATAGGGAAAGAAGTTTCAGATATCGATATTTGCATCAATACGGTACCTCATCAAATTGTTACTGCCTCCGTCATTTCGAGGATGCCAGCTCATACCTTAATCATTGACCTTGCATCCAAACCAGGTGGAACGGATTTTCGCTATGCGGAAAAGCGTGGAATCAAAGCTTTGCTTGCACCAGGATTGCCGGGGATCGTCGCCCCGAAAACTGCAGGGCAAATATTGGCGAACGTTCTTTCTCAGCTGCTTATGGAAGACTTTACTGACCGAAAGGAGAAAGAAGTATGAGTTTAAAAGGGAAAAAGATTGGATTCGGATTAACAGGCTCGCATTGTACGTATGATGCTGTATTTCCTGAAATCGAAAAGTTGGTGAATGCAGGAGCTGAAGTTTTACCAGTTGTCACATTCACTGTGAAAAATACAGAAACACGTTTTGGCAAGGGAGAAGATTGGGTACAGCGAATTGAGGAACTCACTGGCAATAAGGTAATAGACTCAATTGTCAAGGCAGAACCTCTTGGCCCCAAAATCCCACTGGACTGTATGGTGATTGCGCCGCTGACGGGTAACTCCATGAGCAAGTTCGCGAATGCAATGACAGATTCACCAGTTCTGATGGCTGCAAAAGCGACATTAAGGAATCAAAATCCGGTGGTCCTGGGAATATCGACGAATGATGCTTTAGGGCTTAATGGCGTCAATCTGATGAGATTAATGGCGACCAAGAATATTTACATGATTCCTTTTGGCCAGGATGATCCTGTCAAAAAGCCAAACTCAATGGTTGCGAGAATGGGGATGCTTTCCGAAACAATCATTGAAGCGATGAATGGAAATCAGCTTCAGCCAGTACTAGTAGAACGTTATAAGGATAATTAATGCTAAATTCCAGGCTCTTTTCGCACGCCTTGTTATTTGCGCAGATATTGCGCAACAGGATAAGGCAACAACGGAAAGAGTCTGGAATCGTATTCAAGCCAGGAACAAGAGGTATTCAAGAAAGCTATAATCAAAGCAAATCCTGTCCCAAATACAGCCATTTTAAATTGGAAATGCTTTTCTCCGGCAGTGAAGCAAAATGTTTCTTTTCTTAATGATTGATTATGATAAAATATAGGATAATATACTAGGCGGATAGAACAAGGCGCTTGCACTTTTCTATTAGACCGCCAGTTTACTTATGTTTCAAACAACCCCAGCTAAATGCGGGATATAAAACGATAATGGTAGTGGAAGGGGAAACAGCAATGTCAGAGAGAAAAGGTTACCGTGTAGCAGTAGTGGGAGCAACAGGAGCAGTTGGACAGCAGATGATCCAGACGCTCGAAAGCAGGGATTTTCCTGTATCCGAGCTTTTATTGCTTTCATCATCGAGGTCAGCTGGTACGAAGGTTCAGTATAAAGGAAATGAAATAACAGTACAGGAAGCCAAGCCTGAAAGTTTTGAAGGTGTGGATATTGCCCTTTTCAGCGCAGGTGGTAGTGTTTCAAAGGCTCTGGCACCGGAAGCTGTAAAACGTGGTGCCATAGTTGTTGATAACACAAGTGCATTCCGCATGGATGAGAACACACCGCTTGTCGTGCCTGAAGTCAATGAGGAAGATTTGCATTCGCATAACGGAATCATTGCTAACCCGAACTGCTCTACGATTCAAATGGTTGTTGCACTCGAGCCATTGCGTAAGAAGTTCGGTTTGGAAAAGATCATCGTATCGACGTACCAGGCAGTATCGGGGGCAGGAGCAGCGGCTGTCGAGGAATTGGAGGAACAGACTCAGGCAATTTTGAACGGCGAGGAATATGAACCAAAGATTCTTCCGGTGAAGTCAGCGGAAAAGCACTACCAAATTGCATTCAATGCGATACCGCAGATCGATACATTCGTAGATAACGGATTCACGTATGAAGAGATGAAGATGATCAATGAAACGAAGAAAATCATGCACATGCCTGACCTGCAGGTTGCTGCAACATGCGTTAGGCTTCCGGTTGGCACAGGTCATTCCGAGTCTGTTTATATTGAGATTGGCCAGGACGGTGTTTCAGCATCAGATATTAAAGAACTTATGTCTGATGCACCAGGAGTAGTCCTTCAGGATGACCCTGCACAGCAACTCTATCCAATGCCTGCATTCTGTGTTGGTAAAAATGACGTATTTGTCGGCAGAATCAGGAAAGATCTGGACAATGAAAAAGGCTTCCATATGTGGGTCGTTTCTGACAACTTGTTAAAAGGTGCTGCATGGAACTCAGTCCAGATTGCTGAAAGTCTTGTGAAGCTTGGCTTGGTAAAATAATTGATTAATGACAGAATTTCTGAGGTGTTACGATGAAAATAATCGTTCAAAAATTTGGCGGTACATCTGTCCGGGATGAACAAAGCCGCGGCCAGGCGATGAGTCATATAAAAAACGCGATCGCTGATGGATATAAAGCGGTTGTGGTCGTTTCTGCGATGGGAAGGAAAGGGGATCCGTATGCTACAGACACCCTTCTCAGTCTTCTAGGAGGTAGTGACAGCAAAATCAGCAAGCGCGAGCATGATTTGCTGTTATCATGTGGAGAAACGATTTCCAGTGTTGTTTTTACGAATATGCTGCTCGAGAATGGGATTAGTGCGACGGCCCTTACAGGTGCCCAGGCAGGATTCAGGACAAATAGCGAGCATACGAACGCCAGAATTCTTGATATGAAATGCGATCGGTTGTTGAGGGAGCTCGATCAGGTCGACGTGGTCGTCGTGGCTGGATTCCAGGGTGCTGCAAAAAATGGAGACGTGACAACAATCGGCCGGGGCGGCAGTGACACATCAGCTGCAGCACTTGGCGCTGCGTTAAACGCGGAATGGATTGACATCTTTACCGATGTCGAGGGAATCATGACAGCTGATCCGAGGATTGCGGAGAACGCAAGGCCTCTTTCCGTGGTCACATATACTGAGGTTTGCAATATGGCATATCAGGGAGCCAAGGTAATCCATCCTCGTGCTGTGGAGATTGCCATGCAGGCAAAAGTTCCGATCAGAATCAGGTCCACCTATTCCGATGGCCTTGGCACGCTGGTTACGGCCCTTAATCGAGAAAATAAAGGAACTGACATTAAGGAAAGGCCTGTAACGGGAATTGCGCATGTTTCAAATGTCAGCCAGATTAAGGTTTTTGCTAAAAAAGACCAATATAATCTCCAATCAGAAGTTTTCAAGGCAATGGCAAATGAAAACATCAGTGTAGATTTTATCAATATTTCTCCAAACGGAGTGGTCTACACGGTTCTTGATGAAATGACCAACCGGGCGGCAAGGGTGTTGGAAGGCTTGGGGCACACGCCGCAAATTGAGAAGCATTGCGCAAAGGTCTCTGTCGTCGGAGCAGGAATGGCAGGAGTACCAGGAGTAACTTCGAAAATTGTAACTGCTTTATCAGAAAAAGGCATTCGCATACTTCAATCCGCTGACAGCCATACAACCATTTGGGTGTTGGTGAAACAGGAGGATTTAGGAAAGGCAGTAAATGCGTTACATGATGCCTTCCAGCTCGAGGAAGAAACAGCAGATTTCGAGCGTCAAGACATATAAAAAGATTTTGCTTCCCAGCACTGGCTGTCGGAAGCCTTTCAGAAGAGGAGTGAACAGGAATGGTTCAATTCGGAAGAGTATCCACAGCAATGGTGACCCCGTTTGATCACAAAGGTCACATTGATTTCGCTAAAACGACACAGCTAGTTAACCATTTGATTGATAACGGTACAGATTCACTTGTAGTTGCAGGGACAACTGGTGAATCCCCGACTCTTTCCAAAGAAGAGAAAATCGCATTATTCCAGCATGTCGTAAAGGTTGTAGACAAGAGGGTGCCTGTCATTGCAGGAACAGGCAGCAATAACACATATGCCACCATCGAATTGACAAAAAAGGCAGAAGAAATTGGTGTAGACGCGATCATGATCGTAGCACCATACTACAACAAGCCAAACCAGGAAGGTTTATATCAGCACTTTAAAGCGGCAGCAGAAGCTACAACACTTCCAGTGATGGTTTATAATATTCCAGGAAGATCAGTCGTGAATATCCTGCCCGAAACAGTGATTAAACTGGCTGAAATCCCGAATGTGGTCGCGGTAAAGGAAGCTAGTGGTGACTTGAATGCCATGGCTAAAATCATTGCAAATACACCAGAAGACTTCCTTTTATACAGTGGAGATGACGGATTGACTCTGCCGGTCCTCGCAATCGGCGGTACAGGAATTGTCTCTGTAGCTTCACATGTAATTGGAAACGAGATGCAAGCAATGGTCGATGCTTTCTTCAGCGGAAGAAATGCGGACGCTGCAAAAATGCATCAGCGCTTGCTCCCGGTCATGGAAGGACTGTTCGCTGCTCCAAGCCCGGCACCTGTCAAAACGGCATTGCAGCTTAAAGGACTCGATGTCGGTTCCGTTCGTTTGCCAATGGTGCCTTTGACAGAACAAGAAAGATCAGCGGTAGCTAAACTATTCCAATAAATCTTAAGGCCAGCCTCTCGGGTTGGCCTTTTTTATATGGAAGTAAAAGCAAACCCCGACATAGCCCGAAAACTGAATAGCAAATCCAGAACGGTAAAGCAGACTCCCTGGACTGCCCGAAAACTTAATTCCAATGCCCAAATGGTAAAAGAAGAGTCCCTGCATTGTCCGAAAACTTAATTCCAATGCCCAAACGGAAAAGCAGAGTCCATGCATTGCCCGAAAACTGGATTCCGAAGCTCGAACGGTAAAAGCAGAGCCGCTGCATTGCCCGAAAACTGGATTCCGAAGCTCAAACGGTAAAAGCAGAGTCGCTGCATTGCCCGAAAACTGGATTCCGAAGCTCAAACGGTAAAAGCAGAGCCGCTGCATTGCCCGAAAACTGAATTCCGAAGCTCAAACGGTAAAAGCAGAGCTGCTGCATTACCCGAAAACTGAATTCCAAAGCCCAAGCGGTAAAAGCAGAGTCCCTGCTACAATAAAGAAAAAATGCAAGAGGAAGCAGTGATTATTGAAGATAGTGAAGGGGCTTAGTTCATACATGAGAGGCGGTTGAATAAAGTTGTAAAGATTTTCTATCATCAAGTATAATGATTTTAACTGATGATGGTTCGGAATATTACAACACAGGAGGAGCACGGAATTGATAGCGAAAAACGAGAGTATTAAAATCATTCCACTTGGTGGAGTAGGGGAAATGGGAAAGAATATGTACATCACTGAAGTGGACGGTGATATTTTTGTAGTTGATGTGGGATTGATGTTTCCTGAGGATGAGATGCTTGGGATTGATGTGGTCATACCCGATTTTACATATTTGGTTTTGAATAGGGACAGGGTCAAAGCGATTTTCCTTACGCACGGGCATGAAGATCATATTGGTGCTTTATCCTATTTATTACGCAAAATGAATATACCGGTTTATGGAACAAAGCTAACAATCGCTCTGGCAAAGGAGAAAATGAGAGAGCAGGATTTCACTGGTTCTGTTGACTTCCATGAAATTAATTCAGATACAATAGTGGATTTTGACAAAGTGTCTGTTTCCTTTTTTAAAACCAATCACAGCATCCCTGGTTCAGTCGGCATCAGCATTCTTACATCAGACGGTGCAATCGTACATACAGGGGACTTTAAATTTGACCAGGCAGCAGCACCACTATACAAACCTGAAATAGGCAAGATGGCTTCAATAGGTGAAAAAGGTGTGCTCTGTCTGCTTTCCGACAGTACCGAGGCTGAAAGACCCGGGCATACACCTTCAGAATCAACCGTGATCGCTGAACTATCCAACGTTTTTTATAATGCAGAGGGCAGGATCATTGCTGCATGCTTCGCATCTGACCTTAACAGAATCCAGCACCTCTTTAACAGCGCATATGCTAACGACCGTAAAGTGGCAGTGGTAGGAAATAGCTTGAAACGTGTATATGACATCGCATTGCAGCTCGGCTACTTACAGGTTGAAGAAGATCTCATCATATCGGTTAATGATTTAAAGGATTATGATAACAGCCAGGTGGTGATTTTAACCACAGGAAGTCAGGGGGAGCCAATAGAAGCTTTGCAGAAAATGGCTAAACAAGTGCATCCTCAGGTGAACATCCTGGCAGGTGACACTGTATTGTTTGCTGCTTCACCTTTAAGGGGAAGTGAAGTTTTTATTTACAAGACGATTGATATGCTTTACCGAGCCGGTGCGAATGTAGTAACCAGCAAAAATAGTGTCCAGGTCTCTAGCCATGGAAGTCAGGAAGAATTGAAATTCATGATCAATCTGATGAATCCTAAATACTTCATTCCTGTACATGGCGAATACAAAATGCTGAAGGCCCATAAAAAACTAGCTCAATTTTGCGGCATCCCGGAAGAAAATATTTTCATCCCTGATCGCGGAGACGTGATTGAAATTTCAGGCGGGAAATTAAAGTTCACAGAGAAGGTACCGGCCGGGAATACATTGATCGATGGAATTGGGATTGGAGATGTAGGCAACATTGTTCTCCGAGATCGAAGGCTGCTATCGCAGGACGGTGTCTTACTTGTAGTTGTCACATTGAATAAAACCGACAGGAGGATTCTTGCTGGACCAGAAATTATATCGCGCGGCTTCGTCTATGTTCGTGAATCAGAGAAGCTGATGACCGATTCTGCTGCACTTGTAAGAGAAATCGTCGAGCAAAATGCCAACAAAGGCTCTTTCGATTGGAATAGTTTAAAACAAGACATCCGAGACTCACTTCACCAATATTTATATGAAAAAACAAAACGCCGTCCAATGATCATGCCGATCATCATGGAGGTTAAATAATTCTGATAAGATACTGGATCAAACACCAGTATCTTTTTTTTTGCTTTCCGATTTTATTCTTCAGTCACCTTTGGGCGCGGAATGAAATTGATGATGATGTTCATACTAAAATTATCATGCCTGAAGGGAGCATAAAGGATGGATAACGATATAAATAAATTCAGTTCTGAAAACCAGGAGGGCCAGCAGGGGGATAAGGAGAACAAACCATCAGGCCTTCTTGAAAAGATTCAGCAGCTTGGTCAGACAAATGTCCCCCAGCTATCGCAGGATTCGAAGATCCATTGTTTGACCATCGTTGGACAAATTGAGGGACATATGCAGCTTCCGCCACATAATAAAACGACAAAATATGAACATTTGATTCCACAGCTTGTTGCAATTGAACAAAACCAGAATATTGAAGGGTTACTTGTCATTCTTAATACAGTTGGCGGGGATGTGGAAGCAGGGCTGGCAATTTCGGAAATGCTGGCATCACTTTCTAAGCCGACCGTTTCCATCGTACTTGGCGGCGGTCATTCCATCGGAGTGCCAATAGCAGTTTCCTGTGATTATTCGTTCATTGCAGAGACCGCGACAATGACAATTCATCCAGTCAGGCTGACTGGACTCGTAATCGGCGTTCCACAAACATTTGAATACCTCGATAAAATGCAGGATAGAGTTGTGAATTTTGTTACGAAGCATTCCAACATTACTGAAGAAACATTCAAAGAGTTGATGTTTGCCAAAGGCAACCTGACTAGGGATATCGGAACGAATGTTGTCGGCCATGATGCAGTCCAGACTGGTTTGATCCATGAAGTCGGGGGAATAGGGCAGGCGATGAAAAAGTTAAATGAATTAATTGATATGAATAAACAAGAGTCAGAAGTGATTGTACAATGATCCTCTATACGATGATGCCGCATGAACAGGTATTCCCGCCAAGTGAAGAGGCAGCCGTTAACCAGGTCATGATCAGCTATAATGGAATTCCTATCATGGCTGAATATACAGAGAATCATGAGTACCGGGTAGTCAGAGTAATGAGTACCGACCCTAACCATTATATGGAAACATCTTGTTTGCCTGGTTCTACCATTACTCTCTCTTAGGTACTTATTGAATTGACCTTTTAAGCACAATAAAAAGCTGTGTAAAAAGAGCATCGCCCCGTCTATTTTTAATAAATCGATTGTGCCGTTTCAACTGGCAAATATGATATAATATGGATACACTAAAGCATCAGCAGCCGAATAAGGCTGCTTTTCTTCTTATTAAAGTTTGAAGAATAAGCTAGTTGATTATGCTGATAGTGAAGCTATAAAAGTTCAGGTGATAAAATGGCCAAAAAGAAAAGACGGCAATCGAGAAAGAAGAATACATTGAAAACAACTGTTCAATATGAACTTGCCGGGTTAGCGCTGCTCGCATTAGCGATCATAGCGATGGCGGATTTGGGAGCGGTCGGAGGAGCGGTCGTGATGTTCTTCCGATTTTTCTTCGGAGAATGGTATATGCTCAGTCTCGTAGGGCTGGTCGTGTTCAGTATTTTCATCATGTGGAAACGAAGCCTGCCTTTTATATTCCACACTAAATTAATTGGTACATATCTGATAATAAGTGCAATCCTGCTATTAAGCCATGTGACATTATTCGAACTTTTATCCAATGGCGGCAAGTTTGAGGATCCAAGTGTCATTAAAAACACTTTCGAATTATATGTGATGGAGGCAAAAGGAGAGACAAGCACGAATGATCTCGGAGGCGGGATGATCGGGGCTGTGATGTTTGCGCTGTTTTACTTTTTGTTTGATGCAGCCGGATCTCAGCTGATTGCCTTCCTGCTAATCATTATTGGCGCCATTCTTGTCACAGGCAAAACATTCAGTGAGGTTGCCGGAAAAATCCTGACACCAATCGGCAGTTTTATCAGAGAACAATGGTTTTCATTCATTGAAGACCTTAAACAATGGAAAGAAAATCAACAACATAAAAAGACAGAAAGACAACAGGCAAAACAGGCTGAAAATGAGAGCAGCCAGGCAGTTGCTAAGCAAGCGCCAGCTGAAAAAACGATCGAACTTGCTGATGAGCCAGCCCCTGAGCCTATCATCTCCAGCTTTGCGGAGCGAGCTTACGCAAATCCTGCTGATTCTCAACAACAGCAGCCAGAAAAGAAAGCTAAAGCTGCAAGTGACACCGAAGACGAGGCAGAAGAGTTGCCGCAGAACATTACTTTTACTGAAGTTGAAAATACCTCGTATGAACTTCCGCCAATCGATATATTGAAGCTTCCGAATAAAACGGATCAAAGCGGAGAATATGAAATGATTCACGCGAATGCGGCCAAGCTTGAACGCACATTCCACAGCTTCGGGGTAAAAGCAAGAGTGACCCAAGTTCATCTGGGACCAGCGGTAACGAAATATGAAGTTCACCCTGATGTCGGTGTCAAGGTAAGCAGAATTGTCAGCCTTAATGATGATTTGGCACTGGCATTGGCAGCAAAGGATATCAGGATTGAAGCTCCGATACCGGGAAAGTCAGCAATTGGTATAGAAGTTCCGAATTCTGAAGTTGCAATGGTTTCTTTACGGGAAGTAATCGAATCGAAGCAGCATAACAAACCAGGATCCAAACTCCAAATTGGTTTGGGCCGTGATATTACGGGTGAAGCAGTGCTTGCCGAACTGAATAAAATGCCTCACCTTCTTGTTGCCGGTGCTACCGGAAGCGGAAAGAGTGTGTGTATTAACGGTATTATCACCAGCATCTTGATGAAGGCAAAGCCCCATGAAGTCAAATTGATGATGATTGACCCTAAGATGGTAGAGTTAAATGTATATAATGGTGTTCCGCATCTGCTGGCCCCGGTTGTGACCGATGCCAAGAAAGCATCGCAGGCACTCAAAAAAGTGGTCAGTGAGATGGAAAGGCGCTATGAGCTCTTCTCACACACGGGTACAAGGAATATCGAAGGCTACAATGAATATATCAAGAGATATAATAGCGAGGAAGAAGCAAACCAGCCACTGCTTCCATTCATCGTAGTAATTGTCGATGAGCTGGCAGACTTGATGATGGTTGCGTCCTCTGATGTTGAAGATTCTATCACGAGGCTGGCACAGATGGCACGTGCTGCCGGAATCCATTTGATCATAGCTACACAGAGACCATCTGTTGATGTCATTACAGGGGTTATCAAAGCGAATATTCCTTCAAGAATTGCATTTGCTGTTTCCTCGATGACAGACTCAAGGACGATTCTAGATATGGGCGGTGCAGAGAAACTGCTTGGAAGAGGGGACATGCTGTTCCTGCCTGTTGGGGCGTCAAAGCCTGTGAGGGTGCAGGGAGCATTCTTATCGGATGAAGAGGTAGAAGAGGTTGTAAACTACGTCATTGGCCAGCAGAAAGCACAGTATCAAGAAGAAATGATCCCAGAGGATGTTCCAGAGAACACATCAGAGGTAGAGGATGAATTGTACGGAGATGCCGTCGATCTTGTAGTGGAAATGCAAACCGCTTCTGTTTCTATGCTTCAAAGAAGGTTCAGGATTGGATATTCTCGTGCAGCAAGACTGATCGATGAAATGGAGCTGCGTGGTGTCGTTGGGCCTTATGAAGGAAGCAAGCCGCGTACCGTCCTAGTGGCTAAGTCCGAAGAGGCATAACATCATACATCTGAAAAGACAAAAGTCGGGTGATCACACCCGACTTTTTCTGTGTTTGCAGGATAATATTCCTATAGGTCAAATAATAGTGTCATACTATTAAAACCGTTTGCAAAAACTAATTATAGCAAAAATATAGGTTTATCGTCCCGGAAAAAGTGACAATTTTGGTCAATCTAGCTTTTTTCGACAAATTGTTGAAACACTATTTATTTATCTCGAAAAAAGTGTTATAGTATTTTCGATTAGTAGGAATGCTATACATCAGATGTCTGATGTCTTGAGCAAAGGTTGGAGGAACGCCTCATGTCGATCAAGTCAGATAACCGGCACCTGTATTTACAAGTAATCGATCACCTGAAGCAAGATATTCAAAAAGGTATTTATAAAGAAAGAGAAAAACTACCTTCAGAATTTGATCTTGCCAAACAGCTTGGAGTCAGCAGAGCTACACTAAGAGAAGCATTGCGGATACTTGAAGAAGAAAACGTCATAGTTCGCAGGCATGGTGTAGGGACTTTTGTCAACGCCAAACCGTTGTTTGAGTCAGGTATTGAACAGTTGAACAGCGTGACGGGCATGATTGAGCATGCAGGGATGAAGCCTGGTACAATCTTCTTGAACTCAACGACTACTGGGCCAACCGAAGAAGATATCCGACGTTTTTCATGCTCTCATGATGATGAAATCACACTGGTTGAAAGGGTCAGAACTGCAAACGGGGAACCTGTCGTCTATTGTCTTGACAAGATTCCTTCAAGCATCCTGCCGGAAGATTCTTCATTTGAAGATGAGTCTTTGCTTCATCTTCTTGAAGTTAAATCGAACCGGAAGGTAACATACGCAGTTGCTCAAATTGAGCCAATTGGCTATCACGAGAAGATTTCACCCATCCTTGAATGCGAGCCGGAAACAGCACTGCTTGTTTTGAAGCAAATGCATTTCGACGAAAATGATGTTCCGATTCTTTATTCGGTGAATTACTTTAAAGCCGACAAGTTCAGTTTTCATGTCCTTAGGAAAAGAATTTAATTTTTTTAAGGAAATGTAAACGCTAACTGATTGGTTTTTCAGAACATTCCTGCGAAATCACAAACATTCTCTGGGGGGTACAAACCTTGAAAAAGCGTAAATTTGGTTTGGTAATGTCATTGCTTTTAGCAGCAGGTACAATGTTGGCAGGTTGCGGAAGCGACGAAGGCGACAGTTCTAAGGGCAAGGAGTCAGACTTAAGAGTTGGTATGGTCACTGACGCAGGTACGATTGATGACAAGTCATTCAACCAGGGTACTTGGGAAGGAATCCTGAAGGCTGAAGAAGAATTCGGCGTTAAGACAAAATACCTAAAGCCAGCAGGAACTACTGAAGCAGAATACTTAAAAGAAATTGGTAACTTATACGACGCAGAATATAAGTTCATCGTTACACCGGGCTTTAAATTCGAAACAGCTGTTTTCCAAGCCCAGGATAAATATGAAGATGCTAAATTCGTCATTCTTGATGGAAACCCACACAGTGGAGATTACAACCCAGTTGTTAAAGATAACACTGTAGCTGTATTCTTTGCAGAGCACGAGTCAGGTTTCCTTGCTGGTGTTGCTGCAGCTGTTGAATTGAAAGAAGGCGAAGCTGGATTCATCGGCGGTATGGAAATCCCTGCTGTACAAAAGTTCAACTGGGGCTTCCAACAAGGTCTTAAATATGCAAATGAAAACCTTGATACGAATGTAACAATCAAGGCTGAAAACGTAGTTTACCAGGGTTCATTTGACAACGCTGCTGCTGGCGGTCAAATTGCAGCTCAATTCTATGATCGTGGCGTAGATGTTATCTTCACTGCTGCTGGTGGTGTTGGTGTTGGAGCGATCAACGAAGCGAAGAACCGTGCGAAAGCTGGAGAAAACGTCTGGATCGTTGGTGTTGACGTAGACCAGTATGAAGATGGTAAATACGAAGGGGATAAGTCAGTCATCCTTACTTCTGCAATGAAGAAGCTTGACCAAGTTTCTTACGATATGGTTCAAGCAGAGCTTGACGGCAAATTCCCAGGCGGAGAAACTTTGATTTTCGATGCTAAGAACGATGGAATTGGTCTTCCTGAGAAAAACCCTAACCTAAGCGAAGAAACAACAGCCAAGGTTAAAGAAGTATACGAAAAAGTTAAATCTGAAGAAATCAAAGTCTCTGCTGAGCAGGGAGATTTATTCAAGTAAAAAACTGCAAAAGAGACGGTCTCCCGTCTCTTTTGTCTATCGGACTTGAAAAGGAAAAATTTTGAACTTTTCAGAAGTGAAATTGTACAGCTCCAGAGCCTGGCTTCCAAACTAATCGGTATTCCATAAGGAAGTAATTGCATCACTTCCCCAGGTGCCGATGAAATGTTAGAGAAGCTGACAAGGGCGCTTACGCTATTCTTAATAGGTATAGAGTCTAATACAAAGGTGAGTGCTACTATGAGTTATGTAGTTGAGATGTTGAATATTCGGAAAGAGTTTCCGGGTATCGTAGCCAACGATAATGTTACCCTTACCCTTAAAAAAGGGGAAATACATGCACTGCTAGGTGAAAACGGTGCGGGCAAGTCAACCTTGATGGGTGTTCTGTTCGGCATGTATCAGCCTGAGCGCGGTGTAGTAAAAGTTAATGGCCAAGAAGTGAAGATTACGAATCCTAATGTCGCTAACCGTTTGGGAATCGGAATGGTGCATCAGCATTTCAAGCTGGTTGAAAACTTCACAGTAACGGAAAACATCATATTGGGCAGTGAGCCGCTTAAAGGCATGGTGCTTGATATTGATAAAGCTGCAAAAAGAATTGAAGAATTATCAAAGCATTACGGTTTGAATGTAGATCCTCATGCGAAAATCGAAGATATTTCAGTAGGTATGCAGCAAAGGGTAGAAATTTTGAAAATGCTTTATCGTGAAGCAGATGTTCTGATTTTGGATGAACCAACTGCTGTACTTACACCAGCAGAAATCGATGAATTGATGAAAATCATGCGTAACCTTATTAATGAAGGTAAGTCTATTATTATTATCACTCATAAACTAAAAGAAATTAAGGCCGTTGCGGACCGTTGTACAGTCATTCGCCGCGGAAAAGGAATTGGGACTGTCAATGTGGCAGAAACCAGTGAGGCTAGTCTTGCCGAAATGATGGTCGGACGTCATGTCTCTTTCAAAGTGGATAAGAAAGAAAGTACTCCTGGTGAAGTAGTACTTAAAATAGATTCTTTATCAGTAAAAAATAATCGAAAAGTTATGGGATTGAAAGATTTTTCATTGGAAGTCCGTGCTGGGGAAATAGTCGGGATTGCCGGGGTAGAAGGCAATGGACAAACAGAACTTGTTGAAGCGATCACTGGCTTGAGGAAAGCTGAGTCTGGGACTGTTCTGGTCGGAGGAGAAGATATCACAAACCTACCAATCCGCCAAAGAAATGAAAAAGGCATTAGCCATATACCAGAGGACAGACAAAAACGCGGTCTTGTTCTTGATTACTCACTTGTTTCAAACATGGTTCTTCAAATTTACAACAAACAGCCTTTCTCTAAGCGTGGATTATTAAACTTCTCAGCAATGAAAGCGTATGCTCAAAATATCATCACCAATTTCGATGTGCGATCAGGTGAAGGTGCTGCATCGATTGCCAGGACTCTTTCCGGTGGTAACCAGCAAAAAGCAATCATCGGTCGTGAACTTGAACTTGATCCGAAGCTTTTGATTGCTGTACAGCCGACTCGCGGATTGGATGTTGGCTCCATTGAATACATCCATAAACGGATTATTGAGCATCGCGACAAAGGGAACGCGGTATTGCTGATTTCTTTGGAGCTTGATGAAGTTCTTCAGCTTTCAGACCGCATAGCCATCGTCAATAATGGTGAGCTAGTAGGCGAGGTAATCGCGTCGGAAACAAACGAAAATGAAGTTGGTCTTATGATGGCAGGCGTGGCTAAGGAGAGAAGCATATGAGAAATACCATCGTATCTTTAATATCCATTATTCTAGGTCTTGTGGCCGGAGGCATTCTGATGCTTTTCATCGGCAGCAATCCGATTGAAGGTTATTCCTATTTGCTTCAAGGTGCGCTGAAAAATCTAGAGCGTATCGGTAATACTTTGGCAACAGCAACTCCTCTTATATTCACTGGTTTATCTGTGGCTTTTGCTTTCCGTACAGGACTCTTTAACATCGGGGCATCAGGACAGATGCTGGTTGGGGGCCTTGCTGCTACTGCAGTCGCCCTGACTTTTGATTTTTCCAGGCCAATCCTTTTATTGGTCATGGTCCTTGCAGGACTTGTAGCAGGGGCACTATGGGCATTCATTCCAGGTTTACTGAAGGCAAAGTTCAATGTTCATGAAGTTGTATCGACAATCATGATGAACTGGATTGCCTACTGGACGATTTACTATGTCGTACCAGGTTATTTCAAGGGAGAATTCCTTGAAACAGAATCAAAAAAACTTGCTGAATCAGATACTTTAAGAACTCCATTTTTAACAGAAATGTTCGATGGGTCTTATATTAACTTAGGCCTTTTCTTTGCAGTCATTGCCGTAATCATTATTGCTTTCATCATCGACAAGACAACGCTTGGTTTTGAATTGAAGGCAGTCGGATTCAATAGATTTGCTGCAGAATATGCAGGTATGAAAGTAAACCGCAACATCATTCTATCTATGTTGATTTCAGGCGCTCTTGCAGGAGTCGGCGGGGTAGCATTGTATACAGGAAATGCTTCAAGCATTCAAATCGGTATTCTGCCTGCACAAGGTTACGATGGCATCGCGGTTGCTCTTCTAGGTGCAAACCACCCTGTTGGCGTATTCTTCGCAGCAGTGCTGTTCGGGATTCTTTACTCTGGTACTGGATTCATGAATGCTATGACTGAAATTCCACCTGAATTGGCAAATACGATCATTGCGATCATCATTTACTTTGCTGCTACGAGTGTAATGATTGAGCGTTTGCTGAACAAATTCAAGGCAAAAAAATCAAACAAAGATAAAAGTGGTCCTGTAGTCGAGAAGGGAGATTCATAAGATGTGGTCAATAATAGAACAAATTTTTCCTTACGCGATTATCTTTACCATTCCTCTTCTTATTACGGCACTCGGCGGACTTTTTAGTGAAAGAAGCGGTATTGTAAATATTGCCCTCGAGGGTTTGATGGTCATTGGTGCTTTCTCTGGCGCACTATCCATCCATTACCTGAGCGGCGTATTGGACAACCACACTTTGGTCCTCTGGCTTGGATTGCTGGCTGCTATAATTGCTGGTATGCTTTTCTCTATCTTGCATGCGTTTGCGAGTATAAACTTGAATGCCAATCAGATTATCAGTGGTACGGCAATCAATCTAATTGCCACTGCACTAACGGTGTTCCTTGCACGTAATATGACTGGAAGTGGAAACATCCGAATCTCAAGCGGTTTCTCACCGTCTAACGTTCCATTCCTTTCGGATATTCCAGTGATTGGAGATTTGTTTTTCACAAAAACATATCCAACAACATGGTTTGTATTAGTCATCCTTTTTGTAAGTTCATTCATCTTATATAAAACGAAGTTTGGTCTTCGTTTACGTTCATGTGGTGAATTCCCTCAGGCTGCTGAAGCAGCAGGGATCAATGTAAGAAGAGTCCGTTACAGCGGCGTTCTAATTTCAGGAGCATTCGCCGGATTGGGCGGCGCATTAATCATTGTCACACAGTCAGGTGAATTCACAGGAACTGTCGCAGGTCTGGGCTTCCTGGCGTTGGCTTCCTTGATTTTTGGACAATGGAAACCACTAGGCGTGTTGGCAGCGACTTTCTTCTTCGGATTTGCCAGTACGATTGCGAACGTGTCACAAGTAATTCCAGAGTTGGCTGTCATTCCGCCAATCTTATTGAAGATTTTCCCTTATGTAGTGACATTAATTGCGCTCGTGATCTTCTCCAAGTCATCACAAGCACCAAAAGCTGTTGGGGAAACATTCGACAGCGGAAAACGTTAATAGTGCTACTGCTAAAAGAGGTACCTCGATTGGGTGCCTCTTTTAATTTTATGGACTAAAATACACATCAAGAGTATTTTCATAAGAATTTGAACATTCTTTTTAGATTAAATCTTCCATATGTGTTAATATTAAGGAAAAGTTTGCTAAAAATAATATCGTTCAGAGGGCATGCACATGAAGCTATCATTATATATGGATGATCGTGAAACGGAAAAAATCTTTTCTTATTTGCGCTGGATATTCTTGTTGGTAGGGATTCTAGTATTCTATTTTCCCCCTCTGGCGGACAGGCTGAATTTTACGAAAGAAACATTTCCTTTATTATTGACAATAGGATTTGTCTACATGGCCGTAACCCAGACTGCTTTGATTAAAATGTCAGCGGGAAACGAGTATTTCAATTTACTTACGAAGGCTGGAATTGTCTTCGATTATATTGCGTTAATGTGGCTTCTTGCATTGACTGATGGGGTTATGTCACCTCTTTTTCCGATTGCTTATTTGGTCGTCATGCATGCGACCATTTACTGGCGGACAAAAGGAGCCATATTATCTTCAATTTCATTGACGGTTGGTTACTCTACTATTTATGCCGTACAGGCTCAATTTGATTTTAATACAGCATTTGCTTTCGTTTTAAATCTCGCCTTCATTTGGATCATTGGTGTATTTGGATCATTAATTGTTATACGTGAAAGGAAACACTTAAAACAGAAAGAAATTTTCCACGAACTGATGTTCACTGACTACTTGACAGGTTTATATAATCACCGTCATTTCCAGGAACAATTAAGGGTTCTGACGAGTGGAAAGCAGAGTTTCCTGCTGGTCATGGGTGATATTGACCACTTTAAGCAAATAAATGATCAGTTTGGGCATTTAGCCGGGGACGAAATCCTTAAGAAAATAGGTAAGATTTTTCAGGAACTGGCAACTGAATATGATGCCCAGGCTTTTCGTTATGGCGGAGAAGAATTTGCCTTTCTTTTGCCAGCTATCGAAGAAACAAGTCAAATCCGCTTTTTTGATGATCTTTATGAAAGTTTATCTGCTGAAAAATTCAGTGAGGATTGCGAGAGTGTCACAATGAGCTTTGGGATAGCTTCTTCAAAAGGTGCAGCCTTGCCGGATAAACTTCTTGGATACACTGACCAGCTCTTATATACCGCGAAGGCAAATGGTAAAAACCAGGCAAAATTTGAATCTGGCTATACTTATTTATACTCTCAGGCGAAAGAGGAAATAGCTGCTACAAGGCAATAAAAGCTTCCCATTTGGGAAGCTTTTTTCATATTGGCTGCCAATTCCTTGAATTAGCCTGATTGTGAAAGGTATAGTTAGAGTATATTTATTGGAATATTAAATATAGACTTCACAACGTATACATAATAAGAAGAATGTTTTATTTACATCAATCATGTGAAGAAGAAAGACTGTAAGCAAGTCCTGGTGTTATAAATAAAGGAGGATTTCAATGGCTGTCATTTCTGAAAGTATCAAGGATATGAAGGGTTACAAGCTCCATATCGTCAAAACCGAAAAATTCAAGACGAATACAATTGTTTGGAAGATGAAAGCACCACTTACCAGTGAGGATGTAACAAAACGGGCGTTGCTTCCGTATGTGCTGCAAAGCAGTTCGAAGGCCTACCCGTCAACATCAAAGTTTCGTTCCTACCTTGATGAGCTTTACGGTGCTAATTTATATGTGGATGTTTCAAAAAAGGGAGAATATCAGGTCCTCAGTTTTTCACTGGAAATTGCCAATGAAAAGTTCCTGAGCGATCCAGATCCTTTGCTGAAAAAAGGAATGCAATTGATGTCTGAAATTCTGGTGAATCCACTGGCTGAAAATGAAGCTTTTGACAAAGACACTGTTGAAAAGGAAAAGAGGACATTAAAACAGCGGATACAGGCTGTCTATGATGATAAGATGAGATACTCCAATTTCAGGCTCGTACAGGAAATGTGCAAGGATGAACCATATGCACTCCATGTCAACGGAGAGATTGATGATATCCCGCAAATTGACGAGAAAAATCTTTACGAATACTACAAGAAAGCCTTTGCGGAAGATGAGCTTGACCTATTTATTATCGGTGATGTTGATGAGACGGAAGTCCAGTCAATAGCACAGGATCTGCTGCAATTCGAACAGCGGACACCAAAACTTGTTGAAGCTTCGAAAAGTGTTCATGTGGAAGAAAAAACCGTCAAGGACAAAGAAGATGTCAAGCAGGGTAAATTGAATATCGGCTACAGGACGAATGTGCTTTATGGTGATAGGGACTATTATGCACTCCAGGTTTTTAACGGGATTTTCGGAGGTTTTTCTCATTCGAAGTTGTTTTTGAACGTCCGTGAAAAAAATAGTCTTGCCTACTATGTCGCCAGCCGCCTTGAAAGCCACAAAGGTTTGATGATGGTCATGTCAGGCATCGAATTTGAAAATTTTGAGCTCGCAGTAAAAATCATTCGTGAACAAATGGAAGCGATGCAAGCCGGTGATTTTACCGACCAGGAAATTGAACAGACGAAAGCGGTGATCGAAAACCAAATGCTTGAGACCATGGATACTGCTAGAGGGATGGTAGAGGTCCTATATCATAATGTTGTATCGCGTGAAAATGTCAGCCTCGATGACTGGCTTCAGGGCATGAGTAAAACCACAAAAGAAGAAATCGTTGATGTTGCCAAAAAGGTTCAGCTTGATACGATCTACTTCTTAACTGGATTGGAGGGGGACAAATAATGGAAAAGATCACTTTTGAACAACTTCAGGAAGAAATGTATTACGAAAAGCTGGCTAACGGTCTGGATGTATACATTCTTCCAAAAAAAGGCTTCAATAAAACTTATGCTACATTTACAACGAAATACGGTTCAATCGATAATCACTTCCTTCCTCCAAGAAAAAATGATTTTGTTAAGGTACCTGATGGCATTGCCCATTTCCTTGAGCATAAATTGTTTGAGAAAGAAGATGGTGATGTGTTCCAGCAGTTCAGCAAACAGGGGGCTTCTGCGAATGCATTCACATCTTTTACGAGGACTGCTTATTTATTTTCCAGTACATCCAATGTGGAGAAAAACCTTGAAACACTGATTGACTTCGTCCAGGAGCCTTATTTCACAGAGAAAACAGTTGAAAAGGAAAAAGGGATCATCGGGCAAGAGATCACAATGTATGATGACAACCCTGATTGGAGGCTGTATTTCGGCCTGATACAGAATATGTATAAAAACCACCCGGTAAGCATCGATATTGCTGGTACAATTGAGTCGATTTCGCACATTACGAAGGATATGCTGTATGAGTGTTATGAAACCTTTTACCATCCAAGCAATATGCTATTATTCGTAGTTGGCCCTGTTAGCCCAGAAGAAATCATGGGCTTGATAAAAGAGAACCAGGGAAAAAAGGAATACAAAAATCTGCCTGAAATCCAGCGCAGGTTTGATGAAGAACAGGTTGGAGTGGCGGAAAAGAAACAGGTTCTTAAAATGAATGTCCAGACGTCAAAATGCCTGGTAGGAATCAAGGCGGCCAATCCAACAAAATCGGGCAGGGAGATGCTAATAAAAGAGCTGTCTATCAATGTGATGCTTGATATTCTCTTTGGGAAGAGCTCTGAGAATTATACCGAATTGTATGGGTCCGGGTTAATCGATGATACATTTTCATTCGATTACTCAGAAGAGTATGGCTTTGGTTTTGCGATGGTCGGAGGGGATACGAACGAGCCTGATGTCCTGGCCAGCAAGCTGGAAGCCATGCTGCTGGATGCGAAGGCTGGTCGAGGATTAACAGCAGAAAACCTCGAGCGGACAAAAAAGAAAAAAATTGGAGCTTTTCTTAGGGCGGTGAACTCGCCGGAGTATATAGCCAATCAGTTCACACGCTATGCATTCAATGATATGGATTTGTTTGATGTTGTCCCGGTACTTGAAAGTCTTACACTGGACGATCTCAAACAAGCAGCCAGCGAGCTGATTGCCGAAGAACGGTTCACAGTCTGCCAGGTAGTTCCAAAGGATAAGCAATAGATCCCATTAATATATGCGCCGGTCCCTTACCGGCGCATTATTTCATGAGACTATTCGGAGAGGGGAAGTATGAAAAAATTCGCACTCGTAACAGGAGCAAGTGGAGCGATAGGCAAAGCCATTTCCAGGAAGCTTGCTTCAGAAGGTTATTCACTTTACTTGCACTATAACAAGAATGAAAAAGAGATAGAAGAACTTTTGTGTCAAATTCAACCTTTTGGCGGAGAGTATATACCGATCAAGGCGAACCTGGCTGCAAAAAAAGGCTATTTGGATTTAGCGGCAAACATTTTTTCGATTGATGCGATTGTACATAATGCAGGCCATGCCCATTATGGGCTTCTTGAGGATTTAGAGGAGATGGAAGCAGAGGAACTGATCCAGGTTCATCTGACGTCACCTATGCTGCTGACAAAAAAGCTGATCCCTAAATTACGGCAAAAAGAAAAAGGGAGTATTGTCTTAGTATCATCTATTTGGGGGCAGACTGGCGCATCCTATGAAGTGGCCTATTCAGCTGTGAAAGGAGCTCAAATAGCCTTTGCCAAGGCGCTGAGTAAAGAGCTGGCAAGTTCTGGCATACGGGTGAACGCCGTAGCGCCAGGTGCCATTCATACTCCTATGGTTGAAGAGTTTACAGAGGAAGAACTCGAGGCCATAACCGCTGATATTCCATCAGGACGATTAGGACAAGCCGATGAAGTTGCAGATGGTGTGAAATTCCTGCTGTCTGATCAATCTTCTTATATAAATGGACAGGTTATTGCAGTGAATGGAGGCTGGCTGACGTGACGGAGATGTGACAATTTTTCAAAACATCTCTGCTAATGAATAATAATGTGCCTGCGAATGCAAAATAACCTTGTACTATTTTAGACAAGGAGGTTGTCAATATGTCCGTATTGGATAATTGGAATCAGTGGAAGGATTTCTTGGGAGACCGCCTTCATCAGGCGCAGGACCAGGGAATGAATAAAGAAGTCATGGGAGACCTTGCCTATCAAATTGGGGATTATCTTGCTAAGAATGTTGATCCTAAAAATGAGCAGGAAAGAGTCCTTGCAGACCTTTGGTCAGTTGCAAGCCCTGACGAACAGCATGCCATTGCAACAATGATGGTTAAATTGGTTCAAAACAATGGTGCTAATCAATAAGAAAGACTTGAGAGGGGACTTACAGCTTCCTCTCTTTTTTATTGGCGAAAAGATCCTTTTTCCTCTGAATGGACATATTTTGCTAGGCTTTATTTAACTTTTAGCTTCTGGCTTGTTTTTCCTTTCATCTTCCTGAAAAATCATATAATATAGTAGCTAGATATTCGATGTCAAAATGTGTCGCAATTAAGTGACCTTATAGCAGAGGAGGAGAACGATGGAAAAGAAAGAATGGTACTTGGAATATGAGATTATGATAAACCGTCCAGGACTGCTAGGTGATATTTCTTCTTTGCTTGGTATGCTGTCAATTAACATTGTAACGATCAATGGAGTCGATGAAGGAAGACGAGGTCTGTTGATACTTGCAAAAGATGATGATCAAATTGAACGATTAGAGTCAATTTTAAATACAATGGATACAATAAAGGTAATAAAAATCCGTGAACCAAAGCTTCGTGACCGGATGGCGGTCAGACACGGCAGGTACATACAGCGTGATGCGGATGATAAAAAAACATTCCGGTTTGTAAGGGATGAACTTGGACTACTTGTAGATTTTATGGCAGAATTGTTTAAGATGGAAGGACACAAACTGATTGGGATCCGCGGGATGCCTCGAGTTGGCAAGACCGAGTCAGTCGTGGCTTCAAGTGTGTGTGCAAACAAGCGTTGGCTGTTTGTGTCTTCGACATTATTGAAACAGACAATTCGGAACCAACTGATTGAAGACGAGTACAATGCTGATAACTTATTCATCATTGACGGAATCGTCTCCACAAGGAGGGCAAATGAAAAACACTGGCAGCTTGTCAGGGAAATCATGCGTCTGCCTGCGGTGAAGGTTGTTGAACATCCGGACATCTTTGTCCAGAACACGGAATACACAATGGATGACTTTGATTATATTATAGAGCTGCGAAATAACCCCGATGAAGAAATCGTTTATGACATGGTTCAGAAGAATCACATGTTTACCGACTCTGATTTCGGCGGATTTGATTTTTAACAGTATTGGAAGGTGTTATCGTGACTGAGTTAGGAAATATATTAAAGGAAGCACGTGAAGCTAGAGGCCTCAGCCTGGACGAATTGCAGTCCATCACGAAAATACAGAAGCGCTACCTGCTTGGTATTGAAGAAGGCAATTACTCTATGATGCCAGGTAAGTTTTATGTCCGTGCATTCATTAAACAATATGCAGAGGCTGTCGGGATTGATCCGGAACAGCTTTTTGAACAGCACAAAAATGAAATACCATCTACATACAACGAAGAGCTGCCAGAGCAGCTTTCACGAGTACAGTCGAGGAAAAGTATCTCTCCTGATACTTCTAAAATCCTGGATATACTTCCGAAGATATTGATTGGAGTCTTTATAATAGGTGCAATCGCCCTAATCTGGTATCTGATTGTGCAGAATGCAGGTGATGGAGCAGAACAGCCTGCAAATACCGATAAAAGCAAGCCGAATATTGAAGAAACAGAAGATATAGTAGATGATTCTGCCGATGAGGGCACAGGAGAAGAAGACGGAGCTGCTGAGGAAGAAGAACCAGCCGAAGAGGAAGCTGAGCCTGAAACACCTGCCCAGGAGCTTTCAGTTCTATCGAGCAGTGGAAGCAACACGGTATATGAACTCAAAGGTGCAGATTCCTTTGTTATTAAAATTGTATCACTTGGTCAGACCTGGGTTGGTCTATCAAATGGCTCCAAATCAATTTTTCAAGAAACCCTTGTAAAAGGTAAGAATGAAAGCCGTACAGAGGACTTATCCAACGAAACCAAGGCAGTCATTAATATCGGACGAGCACCTGATACCGAAATCTATGTCAATGACCAAAAGCTAGAGTATGCAGTATCACCTGAAAAAGATATGACTCAGGTGATCACAATAAACTTTGTTAAATAAGCCTTTGTCTTTTGCGAGGAGTATAACCATTTAAAAGTATGAATTGCCAAAATGCCCGTATGGACTTTTGTTTATACGGGCTAAAATTTTACTAGGCATATTTAATGATGATTTTTACATATTGGATATAATGATAGAAGTAAAATGTTTTGTAATTTTTCATCTGGAGGAAATAGTATATGAATTTGCCAAACAAGATTACGGTTTCACGAATTTTATTGATTCCGTTATTTATGATCATCATGATTGTTCCTTTTTCATGGGGGGAAATCTCCCTTCTTGGTACAACCATGCCGGTCACTCATTTAGTAGGAGCGTTAATCTATATTTTTGCGTCTGTAACAGACTGGGTTGACGGTTATCTGGCGCGAAAGCACAATTTAGTTACGAATCTTGGGAAATTCCTTGATCCCCTTGCAGATAAACTTCTTGTTTCTTCTGCATTGATTATATTGGTTGAACTTGGTTTTGCCCCTGGGTGGATTGTTATCATCATCATCAGCCGGGAGTTTGCCGTAACAGGGCTCCGTTTACTGCTAGCTGGCGGTGGTGAGGTTGTTGCAGCAAAAATGCCTGGTAAAATCAAAATGTGGGCACAGACAGTGGTCATTTCCGCCCTCTTGCTCCATAATATCATTTTTGAAGCATTCTCCATCCCGTTTGCAGACATTGCGTTATGGGTGGCAATGTTCTTTACTATTTGGTCTGGCTGGGATTACTTTGCTAAAAACAAGCAAGTGTTCAGCAACTCCAAATAATTGATTTTCAGGGGGACTAGAAATGAATGCCGAAATTATCGCTGTAGGATCAGAGTTGCTCCTTGGGCAAATCGTCAATACGAACGCCCGGTTCCTTTCCAGGCAACTGGCCGATTTGGGAATCAATGTTTACTATCATACTGTTGTCGGAGATAATCCGGATAGATTAAAGGACGCCATGGAAATCGCCCAGGAAAGGGCAGAGCTCATTATCTTTACAGGCGGATTGGGTCCAACAAAAGATGATCTTACAAAAGATACAATTGCCGGTCAGCTTGGAAAGCAGCTTGTACTTGATGAAGAAGCGATGAAGTCCATTGAATTGTATTTTGAAAAAACGAACAGGGTAATGACTGAAAACAACAGGAAGCAGGCTCTCGTGATCGAGGGATGCGCTGTCCTGAAAAATGATAACGGAATGGCTCCCGGGATGTTCTTGGTGGCTGGCGAGAACAAGTACATGCTTCTCCCTGGTCCTCCTTCTGAAATGGAGCCAATGTTCTTGAAATATGGCCAGAATGCTATTGCAGGCTTGTCTGGCAATCAAGCTAAAATTGAATCGAGAGTCCTGCGGTTCTTTGGAATTGGTGAGGCGGCTCTGGAATCGGAAATAGAAGATTTGATTGACCAGCAAAGCAATCCAACCATCGCACCACTGGCTGGAGATGGGGAAGTTACCCTAAGGCTTACAGCGAGGGATGACGCAAACGGAACTGCACAAGCATTGATTGATCAAGTAGAAGCGGCAATCATGGAAAGAGTCGGCGAACATTTTTATGGTTACAACGAGACTTCGTTAATGATCGAGCTTTCTAAGTTATTGAAAAATGAAAACCTGACAATATCAGCGGCAGAAAGTCTGACAGGAGGCATGTTCCAGCAAGAATTGTCTTCCATTTCTGGTGCAAGCAGCTTGTTCCATGGCGGGATAGTCTGTTACTCGAACCAAGCTAAAATAGAATTGGTAAAGGTAATGCCTGAAACGATTGAAAAGCATGGAGCAGTAAGCAGTGAATGTGCCGCAGAGCTGGCAGCAAATATTGCTTCAATAACCCATTCTGACATTGGGATCAGCTTCACTGGAGTCGCCGGCCCTGACAGCCTGGAAGGTCATCCAGCTGGTACGGTTTTCATCGGGATACATATCAAGGGAATGCCAGTCCATGTGGAAAAATTGAGCCTCAGCGGAGCGAGGTCGGCCATCAGGAAAAGGTCAGTAAAGTTTGGCTGCCAGATCATAATTAATAGATTATCAGGAACACGGAAGTGATGCACTTCCGTGTTTTTTTGTGGTTCTGACAGTACGGAATGGAAAATTCCACCCGGTGTTTAAAATAGGCAGATTCTTTGCTAAAATCGTCTTTTAATGGGTATATGCCATAGTAAAACTACTGAAAATGACCACGAAAATTCAATTTTGAAGCTTTTTGTCCTTCTAAAAAAAACGAATAAATGTTCGATTTTTTAATGGACAAACACCCTGGAAAAAGGTATAGTAATAGTAGGCTTTAAATAAGAGATTTGCGGCCATGCAGTATGCTGGTTCGTTTTTATATAAAAGGAGGAAATTTGAGTGAGTGATCGTCAAGCTGCCTTAGATATGGCGTTAAAACAGATTGAAAAGCAATTTGGTAAAGGCTCAGTTATGAAATTAGGGGAGAAGACAGACACTAAAATTTCTACTTCTCCAAGTGGATCCCTTGCGTTGGATGCTGCACTTGGAATAGGCGGATATCCTCGCGGACGTGTTATTGAAATTTACGGACCTGAAAGTTCGGGTAAGACAACTGTTGCGCTTCATGCGATTGCAGAAGTACAGGCTAATGGCGGCCAGGCGGCATTCATTGACGCTGAACACGCTCTTGATCCTGTATATGCACAGAAACTTGGGGTAAATATCGATGAACTTCTTCTTTCTCAGCCTGACACAGGAGAGCAAGCTTTGGAAATCGCAGAAGCGCTTGTACGAAGTGGCGCAATTGACATTATTGTTGTCGACTCCGTTGCTGCTCTAGTTCCAAAGGCTGAAATCGAAGGGGAGATGGGTGATGCCCACGTTGGTCTTCAGGCCCGTTTGATGTCCCAGGCATTGCGTAAGCTTTCCGGTGCAATCAACAAGTCCAAGACTATTGCAATCTTCATTAACCAGATTCGTGAAAAAGTCGGTGTTATGTTCGGTAACCCTGAAACGACACCTGGCGGACGCGCTTTGAAATTCTATTCAAGCGTGCGTCTTGAAGTTCGCCGTGCTGAAACATTGAAGCAGGGCAATGAAATGGTAGGTAACAAAACTAGAATTAAAGTCGTTAAGAATAAGGTTGCTCCTCCGTTCCGCACAGCTGAAGTGGATATCATGTACGGTGAAGGGATTTCCCAAGAAGGAGAAATCATTGACATGGGATCAGACCTCGATATCGTCGATAAGAGCGGTTCATGGTATTCCTATAATGGTGAGCGTCTAGGACAGGGAAGGGAAAATGCGAAGCTTTTCCTTAAAGAAAACCCGTCTATCCGTCTGGAAATCAAGCAAAAGATCCGTAATCACTACGGCCTTGACGGCGAGTTTACTGTTACTGAGAGTGAAGAAGATCAGGAAGAACTGCCATTAGATTAATAGTTTATTTATGTTTTTAACAAGGTCTCCTGGCTTTCAGGAGACCTTGTTTGTGCTTTTAACTTTAATATTGGCTCTAAAACCAGTGATGCTTTTAAGCCCTGTTGATTGTAGTGGAAGGCGCGTAGACTCCTCCGAGAATGTTAACGCATTTCCATTGTACGTGGGCAGGTTCGTGGAAGCTCAATCTATGTCCTGGGGATGAGCAAGTCATGGGGAGACCCTGCAGGCACATAAAGCGACGAGGACGCTCCCCGACTGCAAGGAAGAATTGGTTTAGGAAAATCCGGCCTTTGGGATTTATCATTATACTTCCCCGCGGAAAGCGAAGCGCCTGGAATAAAAATCAACAGCCGAGTTTAACACAGCTTTTAAAAGTAATTCTCCATCTTCGGTAAGCAATATGCCTGAGACGGAAATCCGCACCTACATTCGAAAAATGAGAATTGCATGAATAATTAATCAAACCGTTGGAATACACATGGGACAAACCCTTGACAATAAAATATGGCAGCTTTACAATTAAAAATGTATATTTTACATTTTCATGGTATTAAAAACGTTTAAAAGCATTTGAGCTGTATATTGATGCTTGTAACAATGTACATGCCGACACTTTAAAAAACGTAACACAAGTTCATAGCAAGAGGAGGTGAAAATGATGGATCTAATTATTTCAATCATCTCCATTTTGCTTGGCCTATTCGTCGGTGCAGTTGTTGGCTATTTTTATCGTAAATCCGTTGCGGAAGCAAAAATTGCAGGTGCCAAAAACGCCGCAGAACAAATTGTTGAAGATGCGAAGCGTGAAGCAGAGGCTATGAAGAAAGAAGCCCTGCTGGAGGCTAAGGATGAAAATCACAAGCTGCGTACTGAAGCAGAACGTGAAATTCGTGAACGAAGAAATGAACTGCAAAAACAAGAAAATCGTTTATTGCAAAAAGAGGAGAATCTTGATCGTAAAGATGAGTCGTTGAACAAACGCGAGAATCTTTTAGAGAAAAAAGATGACGCTCTTTCCAAAAGACAACAGCATATTGAAGAGATGGAAAGCAAAGTGGACGAGATGGTACGAAATCAGCAGACTGAACTAGAACGCATCTCGGGCTTAACGCGTGATGAGGCTAAATCCATCATTTTGGAGCGTACTGAGCAAGAACTTGCTCACGACATTGCACTAATGATTAAGGAAAACGAAAACAGGGCGAAAGAAGAATCCGATAAGAAAGCGAAAGAAGTACTTTCACTAGCCATTCAAAGGTGTGCAGCAGATCATGTTGCAGAAACGACTGTATCAGTTGTAAACCTTCCGAATGACGAAATGAAAGGCCGTATTATCGGTCGTGAGGGACGGAATATCCGCACCCTGGAAACGTTGACGGGAATTGATCTCATTATTGATGACACTCCGGAAGCAGTTATCCTTTCTGGATTTGACCCTATCAGACGTGAAACAGCCCGTCTAGCTCTAGACAAGCTTGTCCAGGATGGACGTATTCATCGGGCTCGAATTGAGGAAATGGTTGAGAAAGCGCGCCGTGAAGTTGACGAACATATTCGTGAGGTAGGGGAACAGACTACCTTCGAAGTGGGAGTGCACGGATTGCATCCAGATCTTATTAAAATTCTGGGCCGCTTGAAATATCGTACGAGCTACGGACAGAATGTGCTTAAACATTCTATGGAAGTAGCCCAATTGTCCGGATTGCTTGCCGCAGAACTAGGTGAAGATGAAACTCTAGCTCGCCGCGCAGGACTCCTGCATGATATCGGAAAGGCTATTGACCATGAGGTAGAAGGAAGCCACGTTGAAATCGGCGTGGAGCTCGCTACTAAGTATAAGGAGCATCCAGTTGTGATCAACAGTATTGCTTCCCACCATGGCGATACTGAGCCGACTTCGATCATAGCAGTACTTGTTGCTGCTGCTGATGCATTGTCAGCTGCAAGGCCTGGTGCCCGTAGCGAAGCGCTTGAAAACTATATCCGCCGTCTTGAAAGACTGGAAGAGATTTCTGAATCCTATGAGGGAGTCGAAAAATCATTCGCTATTCAGGCGGGTAGAGAAATCCGGATCATGGTTAGACCCGATCAAATCGATGACTTGCAGGCACACCGCCTCGCACGAGATATTCGAAAGAAAATCGAGGAAGAACTCGATTATCCTGGTCATATCAAGGTTACAGTCATCCGTGAGACACGGGCAGTTGAATATGCAAAATAAAGCGGTGCTTCGGCGCCGCTTTTTATTTTTTAAAGGCAATTAAGAATTATTGAGTTGTGGATAAACTCCATGAATTTTTCTTAATCCAGCTCCAGCGCCTAGCCAGTTTTCATTAACGAGATGCTTCTTCGAGTATCTTGCGATAAGCGTTAGCTTTGAGCAGCTCGAGTCGCTTGTTTAACTGCGGATCCTAACTCCTCGAGACGTTTCGGTCCTGCCAATGAAGTCAAAGAACGACATCACTGGCAGGACCTCCAACGCTTATCGGAGTTGGGCAGTCGCCTCCGCTTTTCGAATTGTCTAGTGTCGCCTCCTAGAAGCTCCGAAACTTCAACTCCGCCGGCAGAAGCAAAAAGCGCTTCTTTGTCGAAGTCTCCAGTTTCTGCGTTTCTGGGCAGTCGGCTATACATTTCTATTTCGGTCCTGCCAATGAAGTCAAAGAACGACTTCACTGTCAGGCCCTCCAGCGCTTGTCGGGGCTGAACGAGGCGCTTGCGCTTTTTGTTCTGTAAGCTCACTTTGCTGGTTTTCATATCATCTCGATGTTATGATACAATTTTTACATAAATAACTTAATTGAAGGCAGGAATGAGAATCAATGAGAATTTTATTTGTAGGGGATGTTGTAGGTTCCCCTGGCAGGGATATGGTTACGGAATATCTGCCTAAGCTAAAAGGGAAATTTCGACCAACTGTAACAATCATAAATGGTGAGAATGCAGCGAGCGGTAAAGGAATTACCGAAAGAATTTACCGGCAGTTTCTCGAGCAAGGCGCACAGGCCGTAACTCTAGGCAACCATGCATGGGATAACCGTGATATTTTTGAATTCATCGATGGAGCTAAATATCTGGTAAGGCCAGCCAATTTTCCTGAAGAAGTACCGGGAAAAGGGATTGTTTATCTGAAGGTCAACCAGGAGGAGCTGGCAATAATCAATCTGCAGGGCCGTACGTTCTTGACGCCAATAGATTGCCCATTTAAAAAAGCAGATGAATTGATTGAGGAAGCTAGCAAACGCACTTCGCTCATTTTCGTCGATTTCCATGCGGAGGCAACTAGCGAAAAGCAGGCGATGGGCTGGTATCTTGATGGAAGAGTTTCCGCTGTAGTTGGTACGCATACTCATGTGCAGACAGCAGATGAGAGGATTTTGCCATCAGGGACAGCTTTTCTTACCGATGTAGGAATGACAGGGCCATATGATGGGATATTGGGAGTAGAAAAAGAAGCGGTCCTAAGAAGGTTCATGACAAGCCTGCCAACACGCTTTGAAGTAGCAAAGGATGGAAGGAACCAGCTATCAGCAGTATTGATAGATTTGGACAAGAAGACTGGCAAAGCAGTGAAAATCCAGAAAATCCTTATCAATGATGACCATCCTTTTTATGAGTAAAATATCAGGTTGACCTATTTAGGCTGCAGGCGAGCTCACTCGAGTTTTTCTGCAGTCTATAAATTTGCACAGAATTGGGTATTGTAGGTGGATAAAGCTGCAAAGAACTTATTGTTGCAAGTTGTCTGAAAGGTACCCTTATGAAGAGGGAAGAGTGCGCATAAGGGTACGATACTGCCCGAACAATACCCTTATGAAGAGGAAAGAGTGCGCATAAGGGTACAATACAGCCCGAACGGTACCCTTATAAAGAGGGAAGAGGTGTCATAAGGATCCGATACCGCCTGAACGACATCCTTATAAAAATGGGAAGGTCCGCATAAGGGTACGATTAACCCAGCAATCAGCCTCACACAGAACCAAATTAAATAAATCACACCATCACTTTCAGCGCTTTTTTTTACTGAAGGTCATATGTGGGCTTCCTCCTGAATATAGTAGCAGTGGAACAGACTAAACTGGATGTCCACGTAAGGCGTCCGGGACGGGATAAAATAAGGAGGAGCCAGGAATGGAGATATTAAAAGTTTCAGCAAAATCTAATCCTAATTCTGTAGCTGGTGCGCTTGCTGGAGTACTGCGCGAAAGAGGGGGCGCAGAAATTCAGGCTATCGGGGCGGGTGCATTGAATCAGGCCGTTAAGGCAGTAGCGATCGCAAGAGGGTTCGTAGCACCTAGCGGAGTCGATTTAATTTGCATCCCGGCATTTACTGATATCCTGATTGATGGCGAAGAACGGACAGCCATTAAATTGATTGTTGAACCCAGATGAAAGCGCCAGCGCACCTATAGATAGATTAAGGTTTTTAAAGAATGTTTAAGGATTGACTCAGCCTGTTTGCTACCTGCAAGCAGGTTTCTTTTCATTTTATGAAGTATAATGATGAATATAAGAGGAGGTATTTTGTGAAGATTTTTGATGCTCATTGTGATGTTTTATATAAATTATTCGTTGATCCAACGCTTGATTTTTCTAAAGCTCCGGAACTGCAGGTTAATCTTGAAAGGCTGGAGGCTTCAAAGACCAAAGTCCAGTTATTTGCCATCTATGTACCTGAATCCGTTCATCCTGACCTGAAATTTGAAGCTGCATTAAGGATGGCAGATTTATTTTATGAAAAAATCCTGAAACCTCATCCTCACATAAAGCTGGTGCTGGACATGGGCGATATTGACCAGCTCGCTGAAAATGAAATAGGTGCGGTTTTGACTTTGGAGGGGTGTGATGCAATTGGTCAGGATTTATTGAAATTGCGTACCTTGCTGAGACTTGGAGTACGTTCTGTAGGTCTTACATGGAACTATGGGAATTATGTGGCTGATGGAGCCCTGGAGGAGCGGGGAGCTGGCCTCTCAAGGTTTGGGCGTCAGGTTGTCCAGCTTCTGAATGAAACAGGGACACCTTGTGATGTATCGCATTTATCTGAACAAGGATTCTGGGATGTAATGGATGGTGCTGATCATGTATTTGCTTCCCATTCAAACTGTTATTCGCTTTGCCAGCATGGTCGGAACCTTAAGGATGATCAGATCCAAGCACTTATTGATCGCGATTCCGTGATTGGTGTTACCTTTGTACCAGAGTTTTTGTCTGGTAAAAAAACCTCTGCTTCCATTCAGGATGTCGTCCGCCATCTTGATCACATTTGTTCTCTCGGAGGAGAAAATCATGTTGGCTTTGGCTCGGACTTTGATGGAATTGAATTTTCTGTGAGGAATCTCGAAGGCAATGATCAATATGAAAACCTTTGGAACGAACTGCAAAAATATTATTCTGATATACAAGTGAATAAGTTCTTATACAAGAATATGGCTTCCAGACTGCCTGTTCTAAGTCGCTGAATCCAGCGGTGAAGGGCAATTACTGCCCATGAATCAAAGGGAGCCAGGGTAAAAGACTTATAATATTTTAATAAATAAAAAAATATTCATATTTTGGTCAATAATTATTCTTAAAGGGTTGCTTTTTTATTCACATAGGTCTAGAATTGTAAGCGTTTAGTACCATCCATTTGCTAGATTCCGGTATGAAATGCAAGATATAAACCGTTTAATTCTAGTGAATTACTTGGAAAAGTGCTACACTTAATAACGAAGCGTTTTTACATATTTTTTTACGTATCTAAAGGGGTGTAAGAGATGATCAATCAACTTTCATGGAAAGTTGGCGGACAGCAGGGAGAAGGAATTGAATCTACCGGGGAAATTTTCTCTATTGCATTGAACCGTCTAGGCTACTACTTGTATGGCTACCGTCACTTTTCATCACGTATCAAGGGCGGACACACAAATAACAAGATTCGAGTGAGCACTACAGAGGTTCGATCTATTTCTGACGATTTAGATATTCTTGTAGCTTTCGATCAGGAAACGATCGATGTAAACTACAAAGAATTGCATGAGAACGGCGTAATTATTGCTGATGCTAAGTTTGACCCAAAAAAGCCTGAGGACACTCAAGCTGCGATGTATGCGGTTCCATTTACGGAAATGGCTACAGAATTGGGAACATCTCTTATGAAAAACATGGTTGCCATCGGTGCGACTAGTGCAATTTTAGACTTGGATATCCAGGTTTTCGAAGAAGTCGTCCAGGGAATTTTCGGACGCAAAGGACAACAGGTTGTCGATAAAAACATGGAAGCCATCAAAGCTGGCTACGAATATACGAAAGAACAATTAGGCGGCGCTGAGACAATGCAGCTTGAAAAAGCTGATGGCCAGAAGCGCATGTTCATGATTGGAAACGACGCTATCGCTATGGGTGCTCTTGCAGGCGGCTGCCGTTTCATGGCTGCATACCCAATCACACCTGCTTCAGAAATCATGGAATATTTGATCAAGAAGCTTCCGGCGCTTGGCGGAACAGTAATTCAAACGGAAGATGAAATCGCGGCTGTCACTATGACGATCGGTGCTAACTACGGCGGAGTGCGTGCCCTTACTGCTTCAGCAGGACCTGGTCTTTCATTGAAGATGGAAGCAATCGGCCTTTCTGGTATTACAGAAACTCCGCTTGTCATTGTTGACACTCAACGTGGCGGTCCATCAACAGGACTTCCTACAAAACAGGAGCAATCAGATTTAATGGCGATGATTTACGGAACTCACGGTGAGATTCCTAAGATTGTCTTTGCTCCAAGTACTGTACAGGAAGCATTCTACGATGCAGCTGAAGCATTCAACCTTGCTGAAGAGTATCAATGCCCTGTCATTATGCTGACTGACCTACAGTTATCTTTAGGAAAGCAGACAGTAGAACCTCTTGAGTTTGACAAAGTGGAAGTCCGCCGCGGCAAATTGGCTACGGAAGCACTTCCTGAAATTGAAAACAAAGGCTACTTCAAGCGTTATGAAGTAACTGAAGATGGTGTTTCACCACGTGTGATCCCTGGAATGAAGAACGGAATTCACCACGTTACTGGTGTTGAACATGATGAAACAGGAAAACCATCAGAATCTGCTGCTAACCGTATTGCGCAAATGGATAAGCGTATGCGCAAAATCAGCAATCTGAAATTCGATACGCCTATCCACAAGAATGCTCCGCATGAGGAAGCTGATCTGTTGATCGTAGGTTTCAACTCTACAAGAGGTGCAATTGAAGAAGCAATGGGAAGACTTGAGAAGGATGGCCTGAAAGTAAACCACGCACATGTGCGCCTGGTACATCCATTCCCGGCTGAAGAAATGATGCAGCTTGTTCAATCTGCAAAGAAAGTTGCGGTTATCGAAAACAATGCGACAGGACAGCTGGCAAACATCATGAAGATGAATGTCGGAAGTCATGAGAAGATCAATAAGATCCTCAAGTATGATGGAAACCCATTCTTGCCGCAGGAAGTCCACACAAAATGCAAGGAGTTGTTCTAGGATGGCGACTTTTAAAGAATTTCGCAATAATGTAAAACCAAACTGGTGCCCAGGCTGCGGCGACTTCTCTGTACAGGCAGCCATGCAGCGTGCTGCTGCGAATGTGGGTTTAGAGCCTGAAGATTTGGCAGTAATTTCTGGTATCGGCTGTTCTGGCCGTATCTCTGGATATATCAATTCATACGGTTTCCACGGAATCCACGGACGTGCACTTCCGATTGCACAGGGCGTAAAGATGGCCAACCGTGATTTGACAGTCATCGCTTCTGGCGGCGACGGAGACGGGTTCGCGATCGGTATGGGACATACAGTCCATGCAATCCGCCGTAACATCAACATTACTTACATTGTCATGGACAACCAGATCTACGGTCTGACAAAGGGACAAACTTCCCCGCGTTCGGCTGCTGGTTTCAAGACAAAATCAACTCCTGCAGGTTCCATCGAACAAGCTATTTCTCCAATGGAATTGGCTTTGACAGCTGGCGCTACTTTCGTCGCACAAAGCTTCTCGACTGACCTGAAAGACTTGACTGCGCTGATCGAGGCTGGAATCAAGCATGAAGGTTTCTCATTGATCAACGTATTCAGCCCTTGTGTAACATACAACAAGGTTAATACGTATGATTGGTTCAAGGAAAACCTGACAAAGCTTGGAGATATCGAAGGATATGATCCATCAAACCGTGAAGCAGCAATGCAGACATTGATGGAACATAACGGATTGGTTACAGGACTAATCTATCAAAATACAGAGCGTAAGTCTTATCAGGATTTGGTAAGCGGTTATTCAGAGACTCCTTTGTCAAAAGCGGACCTTAAGCTTGATCAAGCTCATTTTGACAAATTGGTTGCTGAATTCATGTAATAAAAAGCCGGAAACCATGCCGGGATACAGTTTCGATAAAACCCCAATCGTCCAGGATTGGGGTTTTATTATTCTTGTAAAATTGGAGTTATTAGTGACGAGCATCACGCCAGTAAGATTAGCTTTAAGGTAATATAAGTGACTAAGAGGCTTTTTTTTACCAGGAAAGCTGTATTTCCAGTGCCTGCTATTGTTTTCATTAGTTCAAGAGTTTATACTATTATAATGTGTATATTTAATATTTTCAGGGTGAAATATAGCCCTTTTTAAAAGTAGAAAGCAGTGAAGAGCAGCATCAGTTTCCTGCTCGCTTTCTAATGAAAGGAGATCTATAATGAACGAGAAACAACGCTTGGATGCTCAGCAAGTACAAACTGAGAATTCTTCGGACAAAAAATCCAGCAAGGATTACAGCAAGTACTTTGAAACGGTATATACAGCTCCTTCTCTGAAGGATGCAAAAAAACGCGGCAAGGAAGAAGTCAAGTACCACAAGGACTTCGATATCCCTGAAGAATTCCTTGGTATGGGACAGGGCCGCAAGTTCTACATCCGCACATATGGCTGCCAGATGAACGAGCATGATACAGAAGTCATGGCTGGTATTTTCCTAGGTTTAGGTTATGAGCCGACTGACAGCGTTGAGGATGCAAATGTCATTCTCCTGAATACATGCGCGATTCGTGAAAATGCTGAAAACAAGGTGTTTGGTGAACTAGGTCATCTGAAGCATCTAAAAAGAGAAAAACCGGATCTCCTGTTAGGAGTTTGCGGCTGTATGTCCCAGGAGGAATCGGTCGTCAATAAAATTCTCAAAACCTATAACCAGGTTGATATGATTTTTGGAACACATAATATCCATCGCCTGCCGAATATTCTGCAGGAAGCCTATATGTCCAAAGAAATGGTCGTTGAAGTCTGGTCCAAGGAAGGGGACGTCATCGAAAACCTTCCGAAGGTCCGCAAAGGGAATATCAAAGCATGGGTGAACATCATGTATGGCTGCGACAAGTTCTGCACATACTGTATCGTTCCTTATACACGAGGAAAAGAGCGCAGCCGCCGTCCGGATGACATCATCCAGGAAGTCCGTCAGCTTGCAGCCCAGGGCTATCAGGAAATTACCTTGCTAGGTCAGAATGTAAACGCGTATGGTAAAGATTTTACAGACATCGACTATGGCCTAGGGGACTTGATGGATGAAATGCGCAAGATCGATATCCCGCGTGTCCGTTTTACAACAAGCCATCCTCGTGATTTTGACGATCACCTGATTGAAGTGCTGGCTAAAGGCGGAAACTTGATGGATCATATCCATCTGCCTGTACAGTCAGGTTCTACAGATGTATTGAAAATCATGGCCAGGAAGTATACGAGGGAACAATACCTTGAGCTTGTTGGCAAAATCAAGGCGGCCATTCCTAATGTCACTTTGACTACAGATATTATTGTGGGATATCCGAACGAGACAGATGAACAATTCGAGGAAACAATGTCCCTTGTCCGTGAGGTAGGGTATGAAGCAGCCTATACATTCATTTACTCTCCAAGGGAGGGCACACCTGCCGCTAAAATGCAGGATAATGTCCCGATGGAAGTGAAAAAAGAGCGTCTTCAGCGCCTGAACGCTCTAGTGAATGAGCAATCTGCCCAGTCTATGAAAAAGTATCAGGACCAGATTGTTGAGGTTCTGGTTGAAGGTGAAAGTAAAAACAACCCTGATGTTCTTGCAGGGTATACAAGCAAATTGAAGCTTGTCAATTTTGTCGGTCCGAAGTCGGCAATCGGCAAAATCGTCAAGGTAAAGATCACAGGTGCAAAAACATGGTCTTTAAACGGGGAAATGGTAGAAGAAATACAACCAGTTGAGGTGAAGTAAGTTGGCAAAATACAATAAAGATGACATTATCCAGCGCTCAAGAGAAATCGCAAGAATGATTGCGGAAACAGAAGAAGTTGACTTTTTCAAGCGTGCAGAAGCACAGATTCATGAAAATGAAAAAGTGAAAACACTTATTTCTTCTATTAAAGGCCTTCAAAAACAGGCAGTTAACTTTCAGCATTATGGTAAAACAGAAGCATTGAAGAAGACTGAGGCAAAAATTGCTCAATTAGAGCAACAGCTAGACGAGATTCCAGTGGTTCAGGAATTCAAGCAATCACAGCTCGATGTGAATGAGTTGCTTCAGCTAGTGGCTACAACGATTTCCAATACGGTTACAGATGAAGTGGTTGAATCAACTGGTGGAGATGTACTTCGCGGTGAAACCGGAGCATCTTTGAAAAACGGTGAAAGCTGCCATACACACAACCATTAAACATTGAATAGGAACTGGCACCCTGCTATATTAGGGTGCTTTTTTTTATGAGCCCATTCTTTTGGGCTGCCTTTCCTGAAACTCTTTTATGATGGCTAATTAAACCCAATTCAATCTTAATTCCCCAATCAACTTTCTCCATTTGGGAACATTCAGGCTATATGGGCATACAATGAACTATGCCTAAGTTTTTACCAGCGGTTCTAAAATTAATCGCACACTAGTCTAATATCACGCATAGGATGAATTGAAAAAGATTGAGGAGGTTTCGCTCGCAATGGGAGATTACAGAGAGATTATTACGAAAGCAGTCGTAGCGAAAGGACGCAAGTTCACGCAGTCCAATCATACGATCAACCCAGCGCATCATCCGAGCAGCATTCTGGGCGCTTGGGTCATAAACCATAAGTATAAGGCAAAAAAGGTAGGGAAAGTGGTCGAAGTAAACGGGTCTTACGAAGCCAACATCTGGTACTCCTTTGATGATAATACAAAAACTGAAGTAGTGACGGAGAAAGTAACTTACTGCGATGTCATCAAACTGAAGTACCGTGATCCTGATTGCATGGATGACCATGATGTCCTTGTCGAGGTACTGCAGCAGCCTAACTGCATTGAAGCGGTCATTTCGCCTAATGGCAATAAAATCATCGTTCACGTCGAGAGGGAATTCCTTGTAGAAGTGATCGGTGAAACAAAGGTATGTGTTGTCACTCATCCAGGCGGATGCGACTGCGATGATGATGAGTGGGGCCATGGTGTCGATGACGACGAATTCGAAGATTTGAACCCAGACTTCCTTCTAGGAGAGGAAGAATAACATTGAACTAGGAAGCTTGCACTTCCTAGTTTTTTTTTGTTCCACAATATAAAGAGGCACTGGATATGGAAGCGGTTGAAGAACCTTTCTTCTCATGTCCAGTGTCTTTAATGTGCACTAAAGGAAAAAATCAGGCTTTTCAGTTGTCCTGCATATATGACAGGAATCAGATTCCTCCCAGGCAAGGAAGCCACTGCCGCATTGTGTGCAAACATTCTTGTGCAAATTGTATGAGAAAGGCGGCGCTTGATGCACCTTCATCTTTACGATAATTGCATTTGTTTTGCAAATATCCATGCATAAATTGCAGCCGGTGCATTGGTTCTCATTCAATATTAACTCGCTTTCCCCGAGACTAAATATGCCAGGCGGACAAACATTAAAACAACCTTCACATAATGTGCATTCATCCTCGCTAATCTTCACTTGATAAAAGGACCAATCTTTAAAAAGGACTGAAGGTTTAAAATAGCTCTCGTTGAAACGCCATTTTACAGGAGTCACAGAAGAGAGTACTGTTCTCTTGCTGTCTAATGAAAGCTTTGTAAAAAAATCACGCCTTGATAACCTGGGCTGCTCTTTTTCCTTCAATACAAACTGATTTGTCACATGAAGCCGCTCGAGCTGCATTTCGCCAAGGATTTCATTGACTTGGTTAATCCTGTCTACTAAATCCGTTGTTAATGAAGGTTGATGAATAAATCGAATTCCTTTTTTATGGTAGTAAAGCATTTCCATCATGCTTGGCAATGGCGATTGTTGCTCGAGCAGAAGATAATTCAGTTTGACCATTCTTGAAGGCGATTGTCCCTTGACCGCCTGTACAGGACAGACTGTGATACATACACCGCAGAATGAGCATCTTTTATCATCGATGAGTATTTTGCCATCCTCAAAAAGGATGCCATCATCTGGGCATTCGTCCAGACAAGCTGAACAGGTACTCAGCGGACTGATCTTCCTTGTGCAGGATTCCGAGATCTCGAGCTCGTAGCTCAGGCTTTCAAGCCAATTCGTTAATAGAGACATAATCGTCACCTCAAGGGCATTATTTCTATGCTATTATTTTACGATTAAACCTATGAAAAAGAGGGGAGTTTGCCAGATATTCATACTTATGTAAAAGAAAGTTCACAAATTAAGAGGAGTGAAAATCGAAGGGTCTTCAATAAATCCAACTTTAAACAGCGTTGTGTATGGAATCTGAGGAAAAAGTCATTACACGATTTTAGGTGAAATCCTTCACATACTCTGGGGGGATTAGCCACAGAATGTATATTGTTTCACAAACTTTAATGCCATATAGTGAAGGTGTAATCGAAAGGTGGTGAATCCTGGTGAATGGATTAAACAACAAAACAGATTGTGCGGATGATTTTTTAATCCTTGCAGATTTATATAAGCTTCCAACTAGAGAAATCTGGAATGAGATGAAGGAACAGGATCTTCTAAAGAGGCTGGAAGCATCTATCAAGGATCATTACAATATTGCTTTATCTTTAGAGGAAGTCTTGCCTGAAAACTATGCTGAATTTCAGGAATTATACAGAAGCTCAATTGGAAGCACGCAAACAGCTGCTGCACTTCCGATTGAATCGCTGTATAAACCGTGGACACAGGATGAAACGTGCACTCTCCCCTTTGCGAGGGATAAAGGCTATGTCCTGGGTGATTCGGCGTTACATATCAACTATCTGCTAGAAAAGCTGAAGATCGAGATACCTGTTGAATTACAGAGCATGCCAGATCACTTGGCAATCCTGCTCGAGTTGCTGGCCTATTTCATAGAGCATGCTCCGGAACACTTTATTGCTGAATATATGGATGACCATTTCGATTGGCTGGATGAATTCGAATCGCAGCTATCAGCAGCAACAGAACATCTCTTTTATCAAAGGTTGACAAGATTATTGATTGGAACTGTGAAGGCATATCGAACCAATTACTTGTAGTCTTCATAATTAAAGGTGGTGATGCTTTTAGTGATGGACAAATATTTGCATAAATATTACGTATTTGAATTATTCCCATCAGCCAGACACTTTGTGAAAGAGTCAATAAGTTTTACTTTTTGCGATGATGGGGAAGCATCAAGTTATCGAAACGTGTGTGAACATGCCTTCATGGCATATGAACAAAATGTTTTATCGTTCGGGAGTAAAAGGAGGGCTAGTTAAAATGGTGGAGACAAAACTATCACGTCGTGGATTTATTAAAGCTTCTGCTGCTACTGCTGCTTTGGCATCTTCAGGAACAGTAGGGTTCAATGAATGGTCCAAGAATTATGTTAAAGCAGGAGCAAACGCAGTAGTTAATGAGATTCCTAGTACATGTAATGCATGTTCCAGTAAATGCGGAATGATTGGCCATGTCAAAAACGGCCGTTTATGGAAGCTGACGGGACACCCTGACCATCCTTATTCAAAAGGAAAGCTATGTGCCAGAGGGCATGGTTACGCGACAGTTGTTTATTCCAAAGACAGGCTTTCACAGCCATTAAAGCGGATTGGAGATAATAAATTCGAACCCATTTCGTGGGAACAAGCCTACAAAGAAATCGCACAGAAATTGAACCAAATCATAAAAGAACATGGCCCGCAGTCAGTCGCCTTAACGGAAGATCCACGGGCTTCAGGAAAGTTTTATTCACCTAGATTCATAAATTCTCTTGGATCGTCAAACTACTATACACACCATGTCGTTTGTTCTAACTCAAGGGATGCAGGTTTCTTGCATACAGTTGGTGTGTCTTCTACAAGTGCTGATATCAGCAATGCCAAATATATTATGTTCATTGGCAGAAGCTATGGAGATGGCATCCGTCCTAGTTCTGTTCAGTCATTAGCAGCAGCAAAAGATAATGGAGCCAAGATCGTCATTGTCGATCCTCGTTTGAATAATACCGGTAACCTGGCAACGGAATGGCTTGCGATCCGTCCAGGTACTGACTTAGCATTAGTGCTTTCGATGTCACATGTACTGATAAAAGAAAATCTTCATGACGCAGAGTTCATTAAGAACTACAGTATTGGTTATGAGGAATACGCAAAGGAACTGAAAAAATACACACCAGAATGGGCAAAGGAAATCACAGGTATATCTGCAGACGCAATCACTCGTATTGCTATTGATATGGGTAAAGCCAAACCGAAGGCGTTGATTGAGCAATCATGGAGAGGCGCTTTCGGCTGCAACTATGAAAATAGTACAGAAACCGGCCGTGCAGTAGCGATGTTCAATGCCTTACTTGGAAACTACCAGCAAAAAGGCGGCAGTATATTTGGTGGAAAACCTTCACTTGGAGAATTGGATGAAGCAAAACATCCGAATCCAAAAGAACCAGAGTCTCCAAAAGCAGGTAAAAAAGAATTTCCGCTTGCTTATCATAGTCATGGTGTTGCAACAATCGTCGCTAAAGAAGCACTGGAAGGCAAAATGAAAGCGGCAATTTATTATCATTCTAATGCGGCACTGGGATACGGAAATCCTAAAGTCATGAAAGAAGCACTTTCAAAAATGGACCTTGTGGTAGCAATAGATGTGCAAATGTCTGAAACTGCACAATTGGCTCACTACGTTCTTCCAGAAGTGACATATATTGAACGCGATGAAGTAATTGAAGGATTATCTGGAAAAATCCCTGGAATTGCCCTTCGCCAACAAATGGTAGAGAAAGTTCATCCAAAAACAAAGCCAATCGATGAAATTTACACTGAGCTTGCAAAAGCATGCGGAGTGGGCCAGTATTTTAATTTCACTCTGGATGAATTGAATGAAGCAATGCTAGCTCCAACGGGAGTTACGTATAAACAGCTCAGGGAAAAAGGAACCATTATGTTCCCGAACGAGGAAATTACCATCGGTGAGATGCCGAAATTAAAGACTCCTTCTGGAAAAGTAGAATTTTATAGTGAAACCTATAAAGAAGCCGGCTTTAAGCCAATCGTCGAATGGATTGAGCCGAAGGTAAGTCCTAAGAATGATTCTTTCCGATTGATTACGGGCAAGCAGGCGATCCACAGCCATACACAAACTGCGAATATACCAATTTTGATGCAGATTACAAAGGATTATGACCTAGAAAGAATCTGGATCAATCCAGTCCGAGCCAAAGCACTAGGCATCAAAGATGGTGATCTGGTTGAACTGAAATCGAGTGAAGCAACAAGCAAGATTCGAGTCAAAGTGACAGAGAGAATCCACCCAGAGGCAATTTTTGTCCCGAGTCACTACGGAATCACTTCCAAGGACCTGAAAACCGGCTATGGTGTTGGCTTTGGATATATGGAGCATGTTCCATTTGATTTTGAAAAATGGAGCGGAGCAGGAAATATCCACGAAGTAATCGTGAAGGTTAGGAAGGTGAATAGCTGATGGCACGGTATGGAATGGTAATAGACACTAGAAAATGCGTCGGCTGTTATGCTTGCCGAGTAAGCTGCCAGATGCAAAATGAACTTCCGGTAGAAGAGTCTTATATTAAATTTTATGAAAAAGAGACGGGGGTTTTCCCGAACGTCAAAAATGAAATCATCCCTGTACAATGCCAGCACTGTGAGGATGCACCATGTGTAAGTGTTTGTCCGACGAAGGCAACCTACACAACAGCCGAAGGCATCGTATTAGTGGATTCTGATAAGTGTATCGGCTGCAAGTATTGTATGGTGGCATGCCATTATGGAGCGAGGACGCAGGACCATAAAACTGGGGTAGTGGAGAAATGCCGTTTCTGTGCCGAGCTAGTGGCAGAAGGCAAGCAGCCGGCCTGTGTCAGCACTTGCATAAGCAATGCCAGGGTATTCGGTGATCTAGATGATCCAAATAGCGAAGTTTCAAAAGCAATCGTGAAAATGAATGCGCAGCCGTTAAGGCCGGACCTAGGCAAGGCAAAAATCTATTACGTGAGGTGATTATTATGGTTTGGGGAACAATTATCGCTGCCTATTTATTCCTTGCCGGTCTTAGTGCCGGTGCGTTTTTAACATCATCCTATGCAGCAAGGAAGTATCCTGAGGCAAAGACAGTCAGGTTTGTCGGAAGGTTGATCAGTCCGGCTTTGATGGGAATAGGATTGCTGCTGCTCATTGTCGATGCAGAGGCCGGTTTGAAAGACCCATTGCGCTTCATCTATTTATTTACAAATTTCAGTTCAGTCATGACCATCGGTACCTATTTTATCAGCTTTTTCATGATGGCTGCAGCCTATATTGCCTTGATGGAATTGTTGAAAAAAGATACGCACAAAATTGTGGAGTATGTCGGCATCGTATTTGCTGTCGCAACAGCAATTTACACTGGCTTCCTGATTGGAGTCATTGGAGCTGTGCCACTATGGAATACAGCAATCTTGCCAATATTATTCGTCGTATCGGCGTTTTCAACAGGTATTGCCGGCACTATGCTGGTGTCAGCCATAATGGATAAAAAAGTGGTCCATACGGTAATTTCCATCAAAAAAATCCACTTAACCTTGCTGATTGCCGAAGTATTCCTGATTTTCACGATGTTCCTAATCACTTCATCAACGAATGAATCTGCAGCACAATCTGTATCCATTCTTCTTTCCGGTGAGTACAGCACTCTATTCTGGATGGGGCTGATTTTAGTAGGATTAATAGTCCCAATTACAATCGAGGCTTTGGAGTTATGGAATACAAAAAAACTTCATCAAACACCGGCAGGATTGGAAGTTGCCGCTTCAGGATCACATGGAATCACAGCTACTATGATCACTGAAAGTGCGGTACTGGCAGGCGGATTCATTCTCCGCTATCTGTTGCTTGCCGCAGCAGTTCCGGTAATATTCTTATAAGTAAATTGAAAGAAGACCTGGGCGAAGATGCACAGGTCTTTTAAATATTGAGAGAATTCTCTCGCTTACTTCTTTTCTTTTTAGTAAAGTTTATTAATTGCAAAATTATATTTCTTAGAATAAAAAAGAAAAAGGCCAGAAAAAGTATGGACTTCCCTGGTTATATCAAAATAGCTTTCAATAGAAGTGTAATTCTCGGTGATAAACTGATCCCTTCTAAATATTTTCTACAGTGCTCCCTAAAAATGGAGAGTTCCTTCTAAGAACAGATATCATCCTTACGAATATAATGCCTATGATGAACGAGGAGGGATTATTATGAATTTTCCAGCTGTGGATTTAGGGATCATGGCGGAACATTTGCCAACGCATGAAGGAGTTATCAGCAAGTTAAAGATTTTCAAAGATATTGTAGACAATCAAGAAATAAAAAAACTATTGCAGTTGAATATCCAAATGCTCAGGGAGCATGTGAGAGCGATGCTTGAACTTATAGATCCGGACCATAATAGAGAAGTGAAGCTGGCCGAACTGCCTGATATGGATTTAAATACCGAAATGCTGAACCTTTCTGAACAGGAAAAAGATATTGTTCTCGAAGCAAGGGCAGCATCTAAGCTTATGGGGAGCGATAATTTCAATTCTGCTCTTATGATGAAAGATATGAATGTGAAAAACATTCATATCCAGATGGCTTATCAGGACGTAAGGATGCAGGTGCTATACAATATGGTCGTTGAACATGTGAATGGAGATTTTACGCCCCATATAACAGAGGCTATGCAATTGAAGACTTACGAAAAATATAAACATATTTTAAAAGAGTGAGTACTTAAAAGAAGGAAGTGCTGGCAAGATTAGAGAATTATAATTTATAAATTTTTCCTTTCATGTAAAAGAGGGATGTATGTGGAGATACAATTTACAGTACCGTGGAGCTATAGTGACGAAGAGGACACTACCTTTCCGCTTCCCGATGATTATAAATATTGGAGACCTTTAGTCTCGCATTTCCTGAAGAAAGCAGATACTATAGAGTTTCATTGCTGGAATGAAGAACAGGAAGCGATTAAGGAAATTCAATCTATAGTTAATTGTTCTGTTCATGCCGGTGACAACATGACTCTTTTTCAATTCTGTAATGTCCAAAACATACAAGATTTTCTTCTGAACAAGTATGAAATAGAAAATAAATTCAAATGGTTTACAGTGAATCTTATCCGGTATGGAGAAATCATTTTTCATTCAGGCCACTGGGCAACGGAATTTGCAGTCAACGCAGAGAGTGCAGAAGAAACGGCATGGATCCAGTCGGTAACACCAACGAACACGGAATTTCTCTTTTATTGACCGTCTTATTCCAATCTTAATTGCTCCCACAACCTGCATTCTTGAAAATAGTCTGCATGTTCTACGGAGTGGCGATGCCGGTATATATGTAAAAGTTATGTCCCAATATTTCATAGTGTAATTTGACATATCATTCATACATTGTAATTTTCATATTGATAACCTTTTAGAATGAAGGGATGCAAAGATGATAACTTTTGGTGAAATAAAATCAGGAATAAGCTATACATGGCGGCCAGGTGTGTATGGAATCATATTAATAGAAGAAAATTTAGTTGCATTGATCGAGACGGATGATGGTAAATATTTTCTTCCAGGCGGTGGAATGGAGGAAAGTGAAAGTCATGAAGAGTGCTTAATAAGAGAAGGCAAAGAAGAAATGGGAAAGCTTCTTGAACTCGGTGAATGGATCGGAAAAGCACAACAGTATTTTTACTCTAAGAAGGATTCAACATATTATCAGGTTCAAGGGGATTTTTATTTTGCCAAGATAGCCGGAGACACAGGAGAACCTGCTGAAGCTGACCATCACCTCAAATGGCTTGATACTAGGGAAGCTGTTAGTATGTTATGTCATAAGCATCAGCGCTGGGCACTGCAAAAGGCTTTGGCCATGATTGAATATAAGGAACAGCATATTTAGACAGGATTTGTCTATATTTGTTGGGAAAAAGCAAATGAACCAAAATACCTCTTTCCTTTCTGGTCTGCTTAATGGTAATGTTAGCATAATCATAATCATCCTTATAAAAGTTGTTTGACAATAGGTATAAATGGGAAAATATTTCTTAGAACAGTAAATTAATGAGGGAGATTATGATTAACAACTATGAATACCAGATCTTTTACGAAGAATTGAAGAGACTTAATAAAGAATACCAGCGCTGTGAAGATGCCACTATAAAGAAATTTATCTCAATGGACATCAGACTTATAGAGAATGCACTGGAAGCCATTTGATCAAGTAAATGAAGCAGGAGAATTACTATGAATAAACAACAATTAACTGATCCAGAGTTCCTTACTTTTTGCGAAAATGCCATGCCAATTGAAGTAGTGGAAAAATTCACTGATAATAATATCCGCGGACTAGAGAATATTGCACTCAGATCGATTTCAACCCGCAGTAAACTCCCGGCCAATGTAGTCAATCTTTTGGTTGCTTATTTTTACAACCATTACGGAAAACAGGTATATAACCGAAATGACCTCGCACGATTATATGATTACTGGGTATCCAAGGATGTCAGGACAATGGCCCAGGCAACGGAAATGATCAATGAGGATATCGAGCAAGTTCTCAGTTCTTTGAAATGATATTATTACATTAGAACAGGCTAACTTAAGCCTGTTTTTTTTGTATTAAATCAAAGCCCGTGTTGTACCACACATCTTTATAAAAAGGTTTTTTCGATGAAGGAATATCGATAAAAATAAAGAATGGTTTATTGAATAATGGAAAGTAGGTGTGAATTTGCTTAAAACGGAGAACGTAAGACTTGCTGTGAGCGATGACGGACAGCGAATTATTGATTTGCTAAAAACCACTGCGCAATGGATACAGAACCATGGCATCAATCAATGGCAATACTTACTAAGTGGTGGCGAAGATAAGGAAATTTTGGAGGCTGTAAAACAACAAGAAACATATATTGTCCTGTCAGATCAAGAATTAATCGCTACCTTCACCCTCTCAGATACTCAGAGTGATTGGGACAGACATATATTTGGTGAGAACCATGAAGAAGACTCAGTCTATCTCCATAGGCTGGCTATTTTACCATCACAGATGGGTAAAGGTATAGGAAAAGAAATACTGCAATGGATTGACAAAAATTATTCAACTGATAAGTCTTATCTAAAATTAGACTGTGTTGCTGACAACAGCAAATTGAATCAATTTTATGTGGCAAATGGATTTCAATACGTCGGTGAAACAGACCAACACAGTAAATATCAAAAAAAGTGGTAAGGCCTATCAGGGTCTTTTTTTTTTTGCGGATAAATAAGTATAGATTTCACTTAATGTTAATAAACGTGGCGGGGTGAAGGCAAGAAAAGGGGTTAAAATGGAGTTGCGAAGAAGGAATGTTTTAGTGAGGGACTAGCTTATGGAGATGCAAACTGAGTTTCTAGCGGAGATTGTTGACCATCTGCCCGAGGGCATGATTGTTATGGATAAAGAACGGACAATTCTTTATCTTAATGAAAAAGCTTTTGGCATGACTGGCTGGAAGCTTAGAGAGAAGGTGCCGTACTGTACCTATTGCCAGGAACGGGAAGTGGAAGAGAATGAAAATCGCTGTATTTTGACCACCGATGACCCGATTCCATTTTTCAATTCCCATCTTGCAGTGTATGAGGACCTTGAAGAATTTGAAATGTCATTGAAAAAGATGATGATATCAGAACAGATATATTATGTATTGAGAATCCGGCCGCCTGTACAGAATGAAAATAGTGAGAGGGCCCGTTTTCATGAACTGCTTGTTCAAGAAACGCTGCTGGCACAGGAGGCTGAGCGGAAAAGGATTGCCATGGAGCTTCATGATCATATTGGCCAGAGTGTCTATAGCATCTTCCTTGGTCTCGAGGTTATAAAACAGAATATAAGCGATGATAAATATCAAAATCATGTTACAAATATGGTCAATGTCATGGAAAAAACCCTACAAGATATTAAACGCCTGACCAAAAGCCTCAGACCTGAAATCGTCTATGATATCGGTTTGGAAAAATCCCTTGTGCAGGCAGTGAAGGACTGGAAAAAGTTATACCAGATTGAAATCTTCCTGGATATGGAGATCCATCGGGAAAAGGAGTTGGATCCTGAAAAAGAACTTCATCTATTCAGGATCATCCAGGAAAGTATCACGAATTCAGTACGCCACGGAAAAGCCACTTACTTTTCGATTCATTTAAAAAGCAACTATCAATATATCTTTTTCCAATTATACGACAATGGCAATGGATTTATTTCAGGCGGATGCAAAACGAAAGGGCTCGGCCTGAAGCATATGTACGAACGTTGCAAAATGCTTGATGGGGACATTAAGTGGATCAGTAAAGAAGGTGGTCCAACAAGGGTGGAAGGATTTGTATCTTTAATAAGAGCGGAGGGAGAGAGAATATGAACCTGATGATTATCGATGATCATGAAATCGTCCGCGAAGGTTTAAGCATGCTGCTGCAGCAATCCTTTTGCATCGATGGCAGGATTTGTGCCTGCGATGGGTATGAAGCTGTTAAGGCTGCGGCTGAATTTCCCGCCGATTTGGTACTGTTGGATCTTTCAATGCCAGGCGGCCTGGACGGTATGACAACCCTGGAAAGGCTGCGGAAACTGCTTCCGGATGCCAAAATAGTCATTTTTTCGATGCATGATGATATCATATATCAAAAGAAAGCTTATGAGGCGGGGGCGGACGGTTATTTAATCAAGCAGCTGAAGCGGGACGACCTCATCCAATCGCTTGATAAAATCCTGGCCAACCAGAAAGTGTTCGATACACATATATGGGAAGAGGATACGGGTTGTGACCAAGTCAATCTTGTCGACCTCCCGATCACCAAGCGGGAAAAGGAAGTTTTCATTCTAACGGTTAAAGGATATTCCCAAAAAGATATCGCTGAAAGGCTTGATATTTCAGTTAAGACCGTGGAGAACCATCGTCAAAAAATCGGTGAGAAACTAGGTACTCATAAACGATATGAATGGGTTGAAACAGCAAGGAAATATAATGTATTCCAACCTTAGAGCAGGACAGACATGTCTTGCTTTTTTATGTGGGCGCATTACTCTATATGAAAACCAATCAGTTATAGTTCGGCATTCGCGGTACAATGCCTCACGGTTAATCCTTGAGAATCTTTTCTAAATATTTTCATATATTTATTGGAATTTATTTCATGGTTCAATAGTTTCTGGGATAATTAAATCAACATAGGTCGAAAGTAGGTGTTCTGAATGGAAGTCTTGAAAGTAAAGCAATTGACTAAGAGGTTTAAAGAGTTCGAGGCAGTCAAGAATGTTTCTTTTTCCTTGCAGAAGGGTGAATCATATGGTCTTCTGGGACCCAATGGTGCAGGAAAGACGACCACGATCCAAATGATTTCAGGGTTATTCCCGCCGAGTTCCGGATACATTCAAATTGCAGGCATTGATATGGTCAGACAGCCAAAGCAGGGGCAAGGACTTTTAGGAATCGTTCCTCAGGAGATTGCTCTTTACCAACAGATGAGTGCGAGGGAAAACCTGTCATTCTGGGGCAGAATGTACGGTTTAAGCGGCAGCCATTTGCAAGAAAGGATTAAGGAGGTCCTCGATATCATTGGTTTGACTGATCGGGCCACGGAAAAAGTGGAGACTTTTTCTGGTGGAATGAAGAGGAGAGTCAATATCGGAGCTGCGATATTACATAACCCGGAGTTATTGATCATGGATGAACCGACCGTTGGGATTGATCCCCAATCCCGCAGCCATATTCTTGAAACGGTAAAAAGGCTAAATGCAGAAGGGATGACGGTCATCTATACAAGTCACTATATGGAAGAAGTTGAGTATCTTTGTGAAAAGATTGGCATTATGGATCAGGGAGAATTCATCACTTCGGGAACCATTTCAGAGTTAAGAGAGACAATCGGTGATCGCTCACGCATTGTTATGAATTTTTCCGGCGCACCTAAAATTGAAAACCTAAAAACGGCATTAGCTCTTTCAATCCCTGAAAATGACCTGTCAGTAAATCATGAGGAGCTGGCGATTTTCCATAAGGAACCACAAAAAGTTCTTAGTGAATTGATACAGACTGTTACAGGTGCCGGCTTTGAAATCACATCAGTAGAAGTCGTGGAACCGAACCTTGAGAGTGTGTTCCTCCATCTTACTGGCCGAAGTTTAAGGGATTAAGGAGAGGGTGGATATGGGGTTTTGGTGGCTGGCGTTAAAAGATACAATTCTGATGGCGAGGGACCGGAAGGCACTGTTGACACTTGTTCTCATGCCTATCTTATTGATTGGAATTCTTGGTTCAGCGTTCGGAAATATGATGGATGAAGAAGATGCACCTTCCATAAAAAAATTCAAGGCCGGTATTGTTAATCAGGATCAAGGGCAACTAGGGAGTGTGTTGTCTCAAGAGGCGTTCATGACAGGACTTCCAAAGCTGATTTCTGCAGAGGAGATGACGGAAGAGGAGCTTGAAGATTATTTACAGCAGCAGGTACTTTCCGTCGGAATCATTATTCCCGAGGATTTTTCTGATCATATCATTTCTGGTAAAGAGTCTAAAGTACAGATCGTCTCTATTCCATCCGCATCAATTCAATCATCAATCGTCGAGAATGTCGTGCTGCAATTCACTCAGGCAGCGGCAGTGAATGTAATAGCCATGGAGGTCGCCGGTCCGGCCAACATGGGCAAAGCTCTTCCGGCTAGATCTCAATTGTCGGTCTCTGATTATGACTTTGCGGAAGAAGTAGCGGTAGAACAGGATCAAAAACCAGTGGGATCATTCCAGTATTATGCTGCTGGTATGGGTGTCATGTTTTTGCTGATGACGGTTATAACCGGAGTAAGTGCAATGATTGATGAAAAAGAACAAGATGTATACAGTCGTCTATTGGTTACCAAACTGTCGAATAAGCAATACTTAATCGGCAAGTTTATTGGCTTACTGTTTATGTCGTCAATTCAATTTCTCATCATCGTTCTTGGAACGCATTATCTTTATCATGTACGTTGGGGAGAATCCATGACAGGTGTCATTATTGTCGGCTTTGCTTTTGTTTTTAGCGTGAGCGGGTTGGGTGTTCTTTTGGGTGCCCTTGTCAAAAAGGAGAAAACATTCAATGCTGCCGGAATGCTGGCTACTCAAATAATGGCAGCTGTCGGCGGAAGCATGGTCCCATTATATATTTTTCCGGATTGGGTCAATACGGTCGTGAAAGTCCTGCCCAATGCCCTTGCCCTCCAAACATTCCTGGAGTTGATGTCAGGTGCAGGAGTGGGGAAAGTATGGCTGGAAGCAGGTATTTTAATAGTGATTGGTCTTGCGTCTCTCCTCATTGCGTTTGTAACCCTGTCGGCAAGAAGGAGGGCTTTCCATGCGTAAAGTTTTGCCCATCGCTTTTCTACACTTAAAAACTTTGTTCAAAACGCCTTCGGCAATTATTCTGATGTTTGTAATGCCGATTTTTTTCAGTATTATTTTTGGAGGAATAGGTTCTGAGGGAGCTTCAGGGGATAAACCGGTTGTGATGATGGCAGCAAAAAATGATGAAAGTTACAGCAGGATTCTCGATTTAATGTCTTCAAACAGACAGTATACATGGCTCAAGACGGATGAAAAACAAGCTCGGGAAGCTGTCGAAAATCAAGAAGCCATTGCAGCGGTATTGATTGCTGATTCAATAGTACAGAGTCATGAGCAGAAGAAGCCGCTTTTTCAAATTGTTGTTAAAAGGAAAACGCAGGAGTATCTTGCGCTAAGCAGCTATGTTGAAGGTGTAGGAAGGACTGTTATTCAAGCACTTGAAATGGCTCCCGGACAAGATCCAGATCCGTTCAATGCTATTCTTGAGAAAGCATCAGCTCGTGAACCAGTGGATATAAGCAGTAAAGTCATCCAAAAGGAAAAATCAACAACTGGTTCAGTCAGCATGCTGGCGATCGGCTTTACGATTATGTTCATGATGTTCGGTATTTCAGGAGCTGCCTCCACCATACTTGATGAAAAAGTCGGTGGAACATGGCAGCGTCTGCTCACATCACCAACGACGAAAGCTCAGGTGATGACAGGGTATTTATTTTCCTATTTTTTGATGGGAGCAATCCAATTAACCGTCCTCATGATCGTTATGTTCGTAATTTATGGTTCCATGTGGGGGAATTTATTCTATTTCATCCCATTTGCAGCATTGGTCATCATCACCATTGTCGGATTTGGCCTCATGATGGCTAGCATCGTAAAAACAAGGCAGCAGGCAAGTGCGTTGAGCGCTGTGTTAATAGTCAGCACCTGCATGCTGGGAGGAGTATATTGGCCAATAGAGATTGTCCCAGAATTCATGCAGCAAATAGCAAAAGTGGTGCCCCAGAGCTGGATGATCACAGGATTCCGTGAAATCGTCAGTGGAAGCCTGTATTTTCCAGCACTTCGCAACTCGACAGCAGTCTTACTTGTTTTCAGTATCCTATTCTTTACAATCGGATTGAAAAGGATGAAATATGAGTGATGTTTACCAGTCCTTATTTAGGACTGGTAATTCTTTTTAAGGGGATTCTATCGAAAATTATTTTTTGTCGAGTTATAATAGATATTTAGAGTAAGAGTCGAAATGAGATTCTTGGATTGACCGAATAGCAAAGAATGAACTAATTGGGTAAAAGCAGAATGTCAGTATTGCCCGAAAATGGAGAAAAGCATGAAGTACGGTAAAAGCAAAGCGTCTGCATTGCCCGAAAAAGAGAAACAGGATGAAAAACGGTAAAAGCAGAGTGTCTGCATTGCCCGAAAAAGAGAAACAAGGCGAAAAACGGTAAAAGCAGAGCGTGGCGCATTGCCGTAACAATAAAGCAAAGTGAATTTTGGAGGATAATATGGCTACATATACCCCTATGATCAAGCAATACCTGCAAGTGAAGGCAGATTACCAGGATGCCTTTTTATTTTTCCGCTTGGGAGATTTTTATGAAATGTTCTTTGAGGATGCGTTAAAGGCATCCCAGGAGCTTGAGATTACTCTGACAAGCAGAGAGGGCGGCGGCGAGGAACGGATTCCGATGTGTGGTGTTCCTTACCATTCAGCTCCTAACTATATTGAACAGTTGATTAACAAAGGCTATAAAGTTGCGATATGTGAACAAACCGAAGATCCCAAGACGGCAAAGGGTGTCGTCAAGCGGGAAGTTGTCCAGCTAATCACTCCGGGAACAGTGATGGAGGGACGAGGGCTTTTAGAAAAGGAAAATAATTTCATCGCTACTGTTTCGGTTTTTCCTGGAAACATGTTCGGGTTTGCATGCAGCGACCTGTCGACAGGGGAAAGCAGGGCTACCCTCGTCAACGGCAGTATCGAAGATCTTATTAACGAATTATCGATTTCAGGAGCAAAGGAAGTTGTCATTGAAAGCTCGCTTTCTCCAGAAATCCAGAAAAAGATGAAGGAACGTTCTATTCTTGCGCTTTCAATTGAGGACAACATCGAAGTGAATGAGAATTTTTCATTGCTATTTGCGGACCTCGAGGATGAACAGTTAAGAAACACAGCTTCAAGGTTATTCAATTACTTATACAGAACTCAGAAGCGCAGCCTTGACCACCTGCAAAAGGTATCTGTCTACAAGGTACAGCAATTTATGAAAATTGATTATTTTTCAAAGCGCAATCTTGAATTGACAGAGACAATTAGGTCGACGGCGAAAAAAGGAACACTTCTATGGCTGCTTGATGAGACAATGACCGCAATGGGCGGCAGGATGCTGAAGCAATGGATCAACAGGCCGTTGATTGACAAAACTGAAATTGTCCGCCGCCAGGAATTGGTCCAGCTTTTTGTCGGACAGTTTTTTGAACGCCAGGAATTACGTGAGAAGCTGAAAGAGGTCTACGATCTTGAACGCCTGGCTGGCAGGGTTGCCTTTGGCAATTTGAATCCAAGGGACTTAATGCAGTTAAAAAGGTCTTTATTACAAGTACCATCTTTAAAATATATTTTGGAGAGCCTTTCCCATGAAGAAGCTGCCTCCATGGCTGATAGACTCGATCCTTGTGAGGAGGCAGCCGATCTGCTTGAACAGGCAATCGTTGATAACCCTCCTATTTCTGTAAAGGAAGGGAATATCATCAGGGATGGCTACGATCATCAGCTAGACCAATACCGAGATGCCAGCCGGAATGGCAAAACGTGGATTGCCATGTTAGAGCGGGACGAGCGTGAGAAAACAGGGATCAAATCATTGAAAATTGGCTACAACAGGGTGTTTGGCTACTATATTGAAGTAACGAAGGCCAACCTTCATCTTTTACAGGAAGGCCAATATGAGCGGAAGCAGACTTTATCGAATGCCGAGCGGTTTATCACTCCTGAGCTGAAGGAAAAGGAAGATTTGATCCTTGCAGCCGAGGAAAAAAGCATCGAGTTAGAATACCAGCTGTTTACCGGAATTCGCGAAAGGATTAAAGAGTTCATTCCTAGATTACAAGGGCTTGCCAGAGCATTGAGTGAACTGGATGTCATTCTAGGCTTTGCAGAGCTGAGTGAACAGCGTCAATATGTAAGACCGCAGTTCTCAGCAGATAGGAAAATTGTTCTGAAGGATGGACGCCACCCGGTTGTCGAAAAAGTGATGGATGCTCAAGAATATGTGCCAAACGATTGCTTTATGGACAATGACCGCGAAGTACTGCTGATTACTGGACCAAATATGTCTGGTAAAAGCACATATATGCGCCAGGTTGCCCTGACGGCAATCATGGCACAAATCGGCTGTTTCGTTCCGGCGACTGAGGCGGTCATGCCGATATTTGACCAAGTTTTCACCAGGATTGGGGCGGCAGATGATCTTGTTTCTGGGCAAAGTACTTTTATGGTAGAGATGCTTGAGGCAAAGAACGCAATAACCAATGCGACGAAGGACAGCTTGATTCTTTTTGATGAAATCGGCCGGGGCACATCCACATACGACGGAATGGCACTTGCTCAGGCGATGATTGAATATATACATGATAAAATCAGCGCTAAGACGCTGTTTTCGACCCACTACCATGAAATGACTTCACTGGAAAATGATTTGGATAAATTGAAGAATGTGCATGTCAGTGCTGTCGAGCAGAATGGAAAGGTCGTTTTTCTTCATAAAATCAGGGAAGGTGCAGCGGATAAGAGTTACGGGATCCATGTTGCCCAGCTTGCTGAATTGCCGGCAGACCTGATCGAACGTGCTGCTGAAATCCTGCAGACACTTGAACAAACAGACACACAAGTTTCATCTGAACTTAATCGTCAGGAGAGCTTCAACTCTGTAAGGGAAACTTTGCATAACGAAGAAGAAAACCAAAGCATGCTTCAAGCAGCTGAAACAGCAGCCGCGGCTCAGCTATCATTTTTTGATGAGGAGCCTGAACAGAAGAAAGCTAGTGGTTCAAGCAAGAAGGAAAAGCAGGTTCTTGAACAATTAGTTGGACTGGAAATCCTTGATATGACTCCTTTGCAGGCTATGAATATGCTTTACGAGCTGCAAAAAAAGCTAAGGAAATAATGCGGCTAAAACTATTGAAAAGCTGGAGGTGACAGAATGGCGAAAATTATTCAGCTGGACGACGCCTTATCAAACAAGATTGCTGCCGGTGAGGTAGTTGAACGGCCGGCATCGGTTGTGAAGGAATTGCTGGAGAATGCAATTGATGCTAATAGTACCGTGATCGAGATTGATCTTGAGGAAGCTGGACTAGCCAGGATCAGGATCACAGACAATGGAGACGGCATAGAGGAAGACGATGTTCTCGTCGCCTTCCAGCGGCATGCCACTAGCAAAATCAAGAACGAAAATGACTTGTTCCGAATCAGGACTCTTGGGTTCAGGGGCGAGGCTCTGCCGAGTATTGCCTCTGTTTCAAGGCTTGAAATGAAAACATCGACCGGCATCGAAGGCAATAAAGTGGTCATCGAAGGCGGAAAGGTAGAGTCAGTGGAGAAAGCCGACAGCCGAAAAGGTACGGATATCATCATTTCGGATCTGTTTTTCAATACTCCGGCACGGCTTAAATATATGAAAACCATTCATACAGAACTTGGCAATATAACGGATGTTGTTAACCGTCTGGCGCTGGCAAATCCAGAGATTTCCTTCAGGCTTGTCCATAATGGACGACAGCTTTTAAAGACGACAGGAAATGGGGACGTACGCCAGGTGTTGGCCGCCATCTATGGTATTAATATGGTGAAATCCATGATTCCTATTTCGGGAGAATCATTGGATTATAGAATTAGCGGCTATATCTCAATGCCAGAAATCACCAGGGCATCAAGAAACTATATTTCGACGATGATTAATGGCCGTTTTATCAAAAACTATGCTCTCGTAAAGGCGATTCAGGAAGGCTACCATACATTGCTTCCTATAGGCAGATATCCTGTCGTTCTTTTGAATATTGAAATGGACCCGCTTCTGATAGATGTGAACGTTCATCCGTCCAAGATGGAAGTACGATTGAGCAAGGAGCATGAATTGAATGAGCTTGTCTCGAGTGTCATAAAAGGTGCCTTTAAAACGAAGGAATTGATTCCGGCTGGGATGGTCACTCAGAAGCAGGAAAAGCCAAAATCAGAACAAACTTTTATGGATCTCGATCATTTGCCTGAAGCTGAAAATAAGCCCAACTTAGTCCCTACACCCAACGTTGGAAGATCATTTGTTGAGGAGAAGGCCATTGAGCTTGGAAATAGCTATAAAACGGCGGATCTCAGCAACAGCTTCAATGCTCCCGAACTTGCGATTAATCAACAGCAGGAAGCACCAGACTGGAGAAATGCTTTTGTAGCCCAAGAGAATTCCATATCTTCATCAGTTTCACCAGTTGAAGACGAATCTGTACAAGGTGAGGAGGAAGTGATTGCTCCAGCTGCTGCCTCACCAGTTGTCGGACCGGCTGCTGAAGTGCAGGCTTCTCGAGTCCCTCCTCTTTATCCAATAGGGCAAATGCACGGGACCTATATTCTCGCACAGAACGATCGTGGTTTATATATCATTGACCAGCATGCCGCCCAGGAGAGAATCAAATATGAATACTTCAGGGACAAGGTAGGCGAGGTGGCGACTGAGCTTCAGGAAATGCTTGTCCCAATCACACTTGAATATTCGGCGGATGAATGCATCAAAATCAATGAGTATCAGCATGAACTTGAAAAAGTGGGGGTGTTCCTTGAGCCATTTGGCTACAATAGTTTCATCGTTCGATCACACCCGCAATGGTTCCCTCGCGGTGAGGAAAAAGATCTGATTGAAGATATGATTGAACAGCTGCTCATGATGAAGAAAGTGGATCTTAAAAAGCTTCGAGAAGAAGCAGCGATTATGATGAGCTGCAAGGCATCAATCAAAGCCAATCACCATCTGCGAAACGATGAGATTCAGGCATTGCTGGATGAATTGCGGCGTTCATCGGATCCGTTCACTTGTCCGCATGGCCGGCCAATCATCGTCCACTACTCCACATATGAAATGGAGAAAATGTTCAAAAGGGTAATGTGATAAGAATAGCGAGATAAAAATGAAAATTCATATATGAAAAAACAGTGTTTCCAGTGGGGACACTGTTTTTTTGTGTAATGAAAATTTTACTTGAGATGGATAATAATTCTTTAAATCCGCCTGAACATAGTGTAAAATTACACTAATAGGAAAAATGTAAATCCATTGATTTGGTTATTGGCTCTTATACTTATCAAAGGGGGCGAAAGATTGTTTGCTTTCTCATTAGTATTTTCCGTTTTACCTGTAGCTTTATTGGTATTTATAGTGGCTTTTGCAGTGAAAAATAAGGAGCAAGGAGGAGAGAAAGTGGTCAGACATTTATATACTTATCTAGTATTGTTTGCTACATTGATGATGGTAATTGGCGGAGGGGTTTCGATATTCATGGCAACAGCCGATCTTGTCAGTCCAACCGGATATTATCAAAGTTTTACTGAATACAAACAAATGGTGAACAATGGAAAAATCGAAGGTTCCAAATCAGAACTGACTGAGGAAGAACTTCGCAGCAATTATGATGTGTATGTTACAGAAGAAAAGCAACGGCAAAAAGACAGGGCAGTCAATCAGATTATCAAGAGCCTTGGCTTTATTGTCATTCCTTTGCCGGTATTCTTGTATTTCAATAGGCTAAGGAAACAATATAAGGAATGAAATGGAGGGCACTGTTAAAGAACAGTGTCCTTTTATTTTGACGCAAGGAAACAAGCATTTTAAAAGGGAAAAATCTGTTTTGCACGAATTACTATATAAGAAAAGAATGAAGGGGGTTTTATAATGTTCAAAAAGCCAGCTTTAGAAATGTTTCCTGAGTATACAAGGGGCTATATTAAACTGGTCCCAGAAGGAGACATTACCAATATTCTTGCTGAACAGCTTGAGACTACGTACAAATTATTATCCAAAGTAACCGAGGTTCAGGCCAACTATCGCTATGGGGAAGGGAAATGGACTTTGTCCGAGGTGCTTGGACACCTGACAGATACTGAAAGGATCATGTCCTATAGAATCCTTCGCATTGCAAGAGGAGATACAACTCCTCTAATGGGATTCGATGAGAACGAGTTTGTAAAGAGAGCTACCTTTTACACGCGCACGATGACAGATCTTTTGGAAGATTATCAGAACGTTAGAAGAGCAACAATCAGTCTGTTAAAAGGCCTTCCGCAAAAATCTTTACTTATCATGAGCAAAGCCAATGGGTACGATGTATCGGTAGAAACCATCGCTTACATGATCAGCGGGCATGAACTCCATCATCTGAAGATTATTAAAGAGAAGTATTTATTAAGTGGCAGCTAAAAATGGTTTTAGACTTTTTAGGAGCATTTATGAGAGAGGATGGATAAAATCTTCTTTGCAGATTATTTGTGTGAATGAAAGTAAACTAAAAGATCGCGTATTCTATCGCGATCTTTTAGTGACAGTTATTTTACTTTACAGCAGGCTGTAACTTATGAATGTACTGCAATGCTTTACCAGTTCCTATCGCAACCGATTCAAGCGGATTTGGAGCAATGTGTACTGGAACGACCATTTCGCCTCCAAGCCAATCCTGCATCCCGTTCAACAAAGCGCCGCCACCAGAAAGGATCACGCCGCGGTCTACAATATCACCGCTTAGTTCTGCAGGGCAGTCCTCTAGTGTAGCACGTATCGCTTCCATGATATGAAGCAGGGATTCTTTCAGAGTGTCCCTGATTTCATAGGAATTGAGGGTCACGGTCTTTGGAAGGCCTGTTACAAGGTCACGGCCTCGGATTTCCATTTCCAACATTTCATGGTCAACAAGCGCATACCCAATCTCCATTTTGATTTTCTCAGCTGTTCTTTCACCAATGAGGACATTGTATTCTTTACGTACATAATGGACGATGTCTTCGTCCAATCTGTCGCCAGCGATGCGAATGGAATGGCAGGCAACGACACCGCCATATGAAATGATTGCGACTTCCGTTGTGCCGCCACCGATATCAACGACAACGTTCGCTACCGGCTCATCAACAGGCAGTCCAGCTCCAATTGCCGCGGCAACTGGTTCCTCAATCAGATGTACCTTCTTTGCTCCAGCATTTCTGACTGCATCCTGGATCGCACGGCGTTCAACACTGGTTGAGCCAGACGGTGTGCAGACGACAACATCCGGTTTACGGAGTGTAAAGCCGCCCTTTTTTGAAGCTTTCTTCATGATTTGTTTAAGCATTTCCGTTGTTACGTCGAAATCAGCAATGACTCCATCTTTCAACGGACGGATCGCCACGATTTTTCCAGGTGTCTTGCCGATCATTTCCTTCGCTTCCTTGCCGACAGCAAGAACATTTTTCGTTTCAGTATCGATCGCCACTACTGAAGGTTCATTCAAGGCGACTCCTTTATTTTTACTATATACTAGTGTATTGGCTGTACCTAGATCAATCCCTATTTCTGTAGTTGATAACATAGTGTCTTCACCCAGTTCCCTAAAAAATTATTAACCATCATAGACTTCTACTAAACTATCATGAATCTGGGGGTGAAAGCTTGTTTGTTACTGAATCGTTATCTAACTGTAAAGGTTGAGGAAAATTTTTTCAGAAGATGATATAAGAGAATAATATTTGTAAAATACGGGTATAATGCATAGATGTTCAACTGCTTTCTATTTAATGGTAAGATAAATTTAAGTTGTCAGAAAGCTGACACCCTATATGAAAAGGCAGTGTGAAATTTTTTGGAACAAAAACAGAAATTGATTGTGTTAATTGGGCCGACTGCTGTTGGCAAAACGAAGCTAAGCATTGAGCTTGCGAAGAAATTCGACGGTGAAATCATAAGCGGTGATTCCATGCAAATTTACAAAGGGATGGATATAGGAACCGCAAAGATCACCGTGCAAGAGATGGAGGGGATCGCCCACCATTTAATTGATATCAAGGAACCGGATGAAAGCTTTTCAACGGCTGAATTTCAGGAGCTTGTCCGGGAGAAAATCAATGAGATTAGCTCTCGCGGGAAAATGCCGATGATTGTTGGCGGTACAGGGTTATACATCCAGTCAGTTATTTTTGATTATCATTTTACGGATGCTCCCTCTGACCCAGCTTTCAGGCACAGTTTGGAACAAGTAGCAGAGGCTGAAGGTCAGGAATTTTTACATGAAAAATTACAAGAAGCCGACCCCGAAAGTGCATCAAGAATCCATCCTAATAATGTCCGCCGTGTGATTAGAGCGCTGGAAATCATTCACTGTACAGGCAAAACTGCGAGCGAACTGCAGGAAAACCAATCACCGGAACTTTTGTATGATATTGCACTAATCGGACTGACAATGGACCGGGAAATGCTATACAACCGAATCAATTACCGCGTCGACTTAATGATGGAACAGGGGTTGCTAGATGAGGTTAAGTACTTTTATGAGAAGGGCTTAAGAGACTGCCAGTCCATCCAGGCGATTGGATATAAAGAGCTTTATGACTACTTTGATGGCAAGGTTCCTCTGGAAAAGGCAATCGAGAATTTAAAGCAAAATTCGCGCAGATATGCAAAAAGGCAGCTAACATGGTTTCGAAACAAGATGAATGTGGAATGGTTTGATATGTCAGAGTCTAATGACGATGAAAAAAAATTCGCCGAAATTTCCAAGTTCATTGAAGGAAAGCTCGAGATAAAAGCGAATACATAATAATAGAGATAAAAGAGGAGGATCCGCCCATGAAACAAGTGAATATTCAGGACCAGTATTTAAACCAGCTCCGCAAGGACAATATCAATGTGACCGTCTTCTTATTGAATGGATTTCAATTGAGAGGCCAAATCAAAGGCTTTGATAACTTTACGGTGCTGTTTGAATCCGAAGGAAAACAGCAGCTTGTCTATAAGCATGCCATTTCGACTTTCGCGCCGCAAAAGAATGTACAGATTGATTTCGATGTTCAGGCTTAATTAAATAACGAGTAAGAAGACCCGCCAGAGCGCGGGTTTTTTCTTTGTATGATAAAAGTATTTTTGTGTGGATAACTCTATTTGGGTATCTTGATCCAGTTTCCGTGCCTAGCCCCTCGTGACGCTTGGGTCCTGCACCCCGGGTCTTCTTAAGCTTCTCATTCCAACCGTTTGCTCCTTTTACCGCGATAATTGTTTATTTTAAAAATGAATTTCCACCTTCTTGAATACATATAAATATAGAAGTTTATTTCTTGGGAAACCGCATATTGTGACAAAACCAAAATAAACTGCCGGAGCTTGTCGAACAATCAAGTTACTCCCGTAGTGTGAACCTTTAAGAATATAGTTAGATAAAGCCAAGATAGAAGATGTTATTGGCGGATATCACACATGCAGCCATGATGCGTATACTGTTTCCAGAATGAGAGGTGAAATCTTTGGACCAACCGCTTCGTAAGAAAAACAACGGACAAATCAGTATTGTGTTGAATGCACAGCAAAGGAAAACCTTGACTAAGGAATTGCCCGAGTCGCAGCTGGTCCCAAAGTCAATCCCGCAGGAGCATGCAGCTTTAAAAGAAATCGAAGAAGAGCTCGGTGCACTTGTTGGCATGGAAGAAATGAAAAGGATGATCAAGGAGATTTATGCCTGGATCTATGTGAACAAGAAACGGGAAGAAATGGGCCTGAAAGCTGGAAAACAGGCTCTTCATATGATGTTCAAGGGCAATCCGGGAACAGGAAAGACAACGGTCGCCAGGATTATCGGGAAGCTCTTCCTTAAGATGAATGTCCTGTCAAAGGGGCATTTGATCGAAGCGGAGAGAGCGGATCTTGTTGGCGAGTATATTGGCCATACCGCGCAAAAAACGCGCGATTTAATAAAAAAAGCAATGGGAGGCATCCTTTTCATTGATGAAGCTTACTCGCTTGGCCGGGGAGGGGAAAAAGATTTCGGCAAGGAAGCGATCGATACCCTCGTTAAACATATGGAGGATAAGCAGCATGAGTTCATCTTGATCCTTGCCGGGTATTCGAGAGAAATGGAATTTTTCTTAACACTAAACCCGGGGCTTCATTCAAGGTTCCCGCTCGTGATTGATTTTCCTGACTATTCAATAGAACAGCTAATGGAAATTGGCCAGCGAATGCTGAAGGACAGGGAATATAGCCTTAGCCACGAGGCAGAACGTAAGTTGCGGGAACATCTCGTAAATGTAAAATCAACACTGGGGGCGGCGGCTTTCTCGAATGGCCGCTATGTTCGTAACGTGATAGAGAAATCGATCCGGGCACAGGCCATGCGGTTGTTAATGCAGAATCAGTATGATCGCCATGAACTAATGACACTCCGCAGCAATGACCTTGTTTTTACAGATGATAACAAGGGGAAATAATGTCAGCAGATTTGTTGACATTATTTTTTTAGTTCTCTATTATACCCGTACATGTATTTATTTTTATTCATTGGGGGAATTCAGAATGAACGAAATTACAGTTTACACCACAAACACTTGTCCTTACTGCACAATGTTAAAGAACTTTCTTGACGATAAAGGGTTAGCATATAAAGAAGTGAACGTACAGCAAGACCCGATCGCCGCACAGAGATTGGTCAATGCAACCGGCCAAATGGGTGTGCCTCAATCAAACGTAAATGGAAATTGGGTACTAGGGTTCGACCCTAATTCAGTCATGTCTTTCTTGAAATAATGACAGGGGATTCCAGTTTTACTGGAATCCTTATTTATTTACAGCCAAATAACTTCCTCATGACTTATAACTCTTCCTCATAGAAGTCTTTCTGGAGTTTCGGTCGTTTTTTGCACCGCCCCCTCCCCTCTATCTACCGTAGTTCTAACCTATATTATCAAGTGGGGGCAATTCTGGTTATGAGAAGTTGGAAATCAAGTTTAAGAGAATTGAAAAAAGGGTAAATGAAGGTGGCTTCCCTAGGTTCATTTTGGGAAAACTATTCATTATTGCAAAAGCTTAAAATTATATAGATAAAAAGGAGCTATAATATATGGGGTATGAGTATAATTATGACATCGCAGGTTATGAGTTCGGATGGGATGTCAAATCAGGGAAGTTTACGTTCGAGGGCGATGATGCCGTGCTTTTTTGGATTTCATCGGCAATGAAAACCTTTTTCGATACAATTGAAGAGATCTCTGGTGAAGAGGCATCCAACCTGGTTTTCGAATCTACTGGGTTTCGCCAGGGACTTGTGGTCGGCCAATACTTTGAAAAAATGAAAGAAGTCAGTGTTGCTGAAGCAGCTGATATGATCACCAATACATATGCAACCGCCGGCTGGGGGTTAACGCTAATTAAGGATCTGAATTTTGAAACAAAAACTTTTACGACGTTCATGAAGGACAGCTGGGAGCATAAGGTGAATGTTGCCCAGGGCAAGAAAAAGGGCGGGAGCTTTCTGCCCGCTCATTATGCTGGAGTTTTCACGGCGCTTTTCGGAACAAATATTTGGTATGAAATCAAGCAGCATCAACTAGAAGGGCATGAATACAGCGTAATTGAATATTTCCCTTCTGATGTGACTATCGCCGATAATATTCATCAGCTTGCACGTAAGAAAGAATCGGAACAAATCAAGAAGCTGGAAGGACTGGTCGAAGGGAAAACTGCGGAATTAAAGGAACTGGTCAATAAGCTTTCTTCCCCAATCATTCCAGTTCTTGAGGGTATCGTCGTCGTTCCCTTGATCGGAAAATATGAGGAAGACAGAGCAGATCAGCTAATTGTAAATACGCTGAATCGACTGCCGTCTTATAAAGCAAGCTATCTTGTTCTGGATTTGACAGGCATGGACCAGGAAATCGGCCAGCATGCTGTCAGCCTGATCGAAAAAATTGGTTCAGCAGCAAGGATTATCGGTACAAAGACAATCCTAGTAGGTATTTCATCGAATCTTGGGATTGAAATCACTCAATCCAACATTAATTTATCGAAGTTTGATTGCTTCCAGACACTTCAGCATGGCATCCACTACGCAATCGGGCAAATGGGCAGGAAAATCATATAGAAATTATATAAATAAAAAAGCAGAGTTGATCATAAAAAAGATCAGCTCTGCTTTTTTCTCTTTAGTGGACTCCGAGTTTACGTACTGGCAAGTGCCATTTGTAGGTATACGACAGAACGCGAAGTGCTGTGATGACAGCAAATAGACCGTAAAGTTCAACAGCTTTATTAGCCATACCAAGGCCGATGACAAGTCCGGCAAGAACAGCCCATACTGCATAAATTTCAGCCTTCAGCACCAATGGTTTTCTGCCTGCCAGGAGATCACGGATTATGCCGCCGCCGCTTCCAGTCAATACAGCGGCCACGATGATGGCGCTAATTGGATGGCCCATATTGGATGCATAAATGGCACCTTGAATCGCAAAAGCCGCAAGCCCGATTGCGTCAAAGAAGTTGCCCCAACGCTGCCAGTGTTTTAATAGATTGCTAGGAAATAAAAAAACGATAGTGATAGACAACAATGCTAAATTGAAGAATATACCCTGTTCCCATAAAGCTGAGACCGGTACCCCAATAAGCAGGTTTCGGATGGCACCGCCCCCAAATGCTGTCACGATTCCTAATATATATACACCGAAAATATCATATTCTTCTTCCATTGCGATAAACGCACCGCTGATCGCGAATGCTACTGTTCCAATCATGCTGAGTACTTCCCATGTCATCATGCTTTTCTCCTCGTGTTAAGTTGATGCTTTAAACTAAAACGGTAAATGAAAACATATTGATTTTATCATGTATATTCTAATTTACAACCACTTTTTCCCCAGCTTTCAAAATTTTTGTTTCTGGCGTTATTTTGGTATGATGTCTTTAGCTATATATATGGAAAGAAGGGTGTTATTTGGAACGAGAAAACGTATTTGAAAAAGTGATTCTTGTTGGCTGCCAGACGGCTGAAGAGGAAGATCTTCGTTTTCAATATTCAATGGAGGAACTTGAATCACTTACGGAAACGGCTAAGGGCAATGTCCTGATGCAGGTTGTCCAAAAACGGCCAAGGGTTCATCCTGCTACATACATAGGCAAAGGGAAGGTGGAAGAGCTTCAAGCACTTGAAGAGGAGCTCGAGCCGGAATTAATCATATTCAATGATGAACTGTCTCCAAGCCAAAACAGAAATCTTTCTGCCGGTTTGAAGGCGAGAGTCATAGATCGTACCCAGCTGATCCTTGATATTTTCGCTCAAAGAGCCCGGTCAAAAGAAGGGAAGCTGCAGGTAGAGCTTGCTCAGCTGCAGTACCTGCTGCCACGTCTTGGCGGCAAGGGGATTGAAATGTCACGTCTTGGTGCCGGGATCGGGACGAGAGGACCAGGGGAGACAAAGTTGGAGTCCGATCGCCGTCACATCCGGAAACGAATCGACGATATTAAAACGCAATTATCGGTGATCGTTCAGCACCGTGACCGCTACCGGGAGCGCCGGAAGAAAAACAAGGCATTCCAAATTGCCCTTGTCGGATACACGAACGCAGGGAAATCAACGCTGTTTAACCGGTTGACAGAGGCAGACTCCTTTGAAGAAAACCAGTTGTTTGCCACCCTCGATCCAATGACAAGGAAAGCGATCTTGCCAAGCGGCTTTACGGCTCTATTAACAGATACGGTTGGTTTCATACAGGACTTGCCAACGACTTTGATTGCTGCTTTCCGCTCTACTTTGGAAGAGGTTCGTGAAGCAGATTTGCTCTTGCATGTAGTGGATATGTCCAATGAGGATTACTACTCACATGAACAAACAGTTAATAAACTGCTGGAGGACCTTGAAGTCCACCAAATCCCACAGGTTACCGTTTACAATAAACGCGACATCGCACACCAGGATTTTGTGCCAAACGCAAAAAATGAGACGGCTTTTATTAGTGCGTACAATGAGGAAGACCGCAAGAACTTGCTTGTAAAAATTGAACAGTCAATCATTGGAATGATGGAACCTTTCCATGTACTCGTGCCGTCAGATGAAGGGAAACTCCTGGCACAATTGAAAAATGAAACCATTCTTCGTGAGCTTGCATTTGACGAAGAAAAGCAAGGCTATGTCTGCAAGGGCTATTCTTTAGCTGATCATCAGATTACCGGCCAGCTGAAGCGGTTCTCGATATAATTTGATACTTATACAAGATAGGAGAGCAACATGTTTACACACTTGAAAAATGGGCAAATGCTGCAGCCGCTTGTCAGCGAAATTGAGCAGCAGATTGCTGATATCCACAAAAAAATAGACGGACGGATTGATTCAAATCAGTTCAGGGTATTGCAAAGTTTCCAGAAGCATCGAGTGAGTGATTCTCATTTCATTCCGACGACTGGTTATGGATACGACGATGCGGGCAGGGAGACGCTCGAAAAAATTTATGCCGAGGTGTTTGGTGCTGAAGCTGGGCTGGTTCGCCCTCAAATCATTTCAGGAACTCATGCGATTTCGATTTCGTTATTTGGCATCCTTCGGCCTGGTGATGAGCTGCTATATATCACTGGGAAACCATATGACACTCTGGAAGAGATTGTCGGGATACGGGGAACCGGAAACGGATCATTGAAGGAATTCGGAATCTCCTATGATTCCGTCCATCTAACGGAAACTGGAGAAATCAATTGGGGTGCAGTAGAGAAGGCCATCAAGCCTGAAACGAAAATGATCGGCATCCAGCGTTCGAAAGGGTATGCGACACGACCTTCATTCACTGTGGCGCAAATTGGTGAAATGGTGAAGTTCGTAAAGGAAATCAAATCCGATGTCGTTGTCTTTGTTGATAACTGCTATGGTGAGTTTGTCGAAGAGCTGGAACCATGCCATGTTGGCGCTGATCTGATGGCTGGATCCTTGATTAAAAATCCAGGCGGCGGTATTGCCAAGACAGGCGGATATATTGTTGGCAAGGAAGAGTTTGTCGAGTCATGTTCTTACCGGATGACATCTCCTGGTATCGGTGCCGAAGCCGGTGCTTCACTTTATTCATTACAGGAAATGTACCAGGGGTTTTTCATGGCACCGCATATTGTGGCGCAGGCTTTGAAGGGGGCAGTTTTCACAGCCGCGATGCTGGATCGTTTAGGAATGAATTCAATGCCTGAATGGGACGCGGAAAGAACTGATCTTATCCAGGCAGTCCAATTCGACGACCGTGAAAAGATGGTTGCTTTTTGCCAGGCAATTCAATATGCATCCCCAATCAATTCTCACGTAACCGCACACCCCGCTTACATGCCGGGATATGAAGATGAAGTAATCATGGCTGCTGGTACATTCGTCCAGGGAGCTAGCATTGAATTGACGGCTGATGGACCGATCAGGCCGCCGTATGTTGCATATGTACAAGGAGGCTTAACGTATTCACATGTGAAAATGGCCGTGTGCATAGCTCTCGATTCTTTAATTGAAAAAGGTTTAATACTTTTAAAATAGGTAAATATACAACAGGACGCTTGCTAAATAAGTCCTGTTCTTTTTTTATGAAATTTCATGTTAGATAATCTAACATATATTTGACAGGATTCCTTACATTGAATATAATAAGATTATCTTAAAAGGGAGGAGGAGAAATCATATGGGCGGAAGTGAAATTCGCCGGAATATGCCGCTCTTTAGTATTGGAATTGTCATGCAGCTGACAGATCTAACCGCAAGGCAAATTCGGTACTATGAAGAGCATGAATTGATTTCTCCGGCAAGAACAGAGGGCAATAAACGCCTCTTTTCCTTAAATGATATCGACAAGCTCCTAGAGATCAAAGACTTGATTGACCAGGGAGTCAATATGGCAGGCATCAAGAAGGTTTTCAATGTTCAACAACAGGCAAAACTAAGTGCCGCTGAGAAAAAACAGGCTGAAAAAACGAGAAGAGATCTTTCTGATTCTGAGTTGAGAAAACTGCTCAGGAAAGAGCTTCTCCAGGCAGGTCGTTTCAATAGGTCCACTGACCGCGGCGACATGTCGAGATTTTTCCATTAAGGATTTAAAAACTATTAATTCATTTGTTGAAAATTTTAGGAGGAAATTGGGATGGCAAAAAAGTTCACTAGAGAAGACATTATTCGTTTATCAAAAGAAGAAAATGTAAAATTCATCCGTCTGCAGTTCACAGACATTTTAGGAACAATCAAGAACGTAGAGATTCCAATCAGCCAGCTTGAAAAAGCTCTTGATAACAAAATGATGTTCGACGGATCTTCAATTGAAGGTTTCGTTCGTATCGAAGAATCTGATATGTACCTGATTCCTGACTTGGATACATGGGTGGTCTTCCCTTGGACAGCTGAAAAAGGTAAGGTTGCACGTTTGATTTGTGATATCAATAATGCTGATGGTACACCATTTGCTGGTGACCCGCGCGGTAACCTGAAGCGAATCCTGAAGGAAATGGAAGAGTTGGGCTTCACTAACTTCAATCTTGGGCCAGAACCGGAATTCTTCCTCTTCAAGCTTGATGTAAATGGCGAACCAACACTTGAATTGAATGATAACGGTGGATATTTTGACCTTGCGCCTACTGACCTTGGTGAAAACTGCCGCCGTGATATCGTGCTTGAGCTTGAAGAGATGGGCTTTGAAATTGAAGCATCACACCATGAGGTTGCTCCTGGACAGCACGAAATCGACTTCAAATATGCAGATGCTTTGACAGCTTGTGACCAGATCCAGACTTTCAAGCTAGTTGTTAAAACAATCGCTCGCAAACACGGCCTTCACGCAACATTCATGCCGAAACCATTGTTCGGAGTGAACGGATCCGGAATGCACTGCAATATGTCATTGTTCCGCAACGGCGAGAACTCATTCTTTGATCCTTCTGATAAAAAACTAGAGTTAAGCGAAACTGCTTACCAGTTCATCGCAGGAACACTGAAGCATGCTTCTGGATTTACAGCTGTAACAAACCCAACTGTAAACTCATATAAGCGTCTAGTACCTGGCTATGAAGCACCTTGCTATGTTGCATGGTCTGCCAAAAATCGTTCACCATTGATCCGTATTCCTGCATCTCGCGGAATGAGTACACGAGTTGAGGTCCGCAGTGTTGACCCAGCAGCAAACCCATACCTTGCAATGGCAGTATTGCTTGCAGCAGGTCTTGACGGAATCAAGAACAAAATGACTCCTCCAGCATCAGTAGACCGCAACATCTACGTGATGAACAAGGAAGAGCGCGTAGAAGAAGGAATCGACGATCTGCCGCCAACATTGGCAGCAGCCCTTGACCAGCTGAAAAAGAACGAAGTCATCAGCGCTGCACTCGGCGATCACATCCTAGAACACTTCATCGAAGCGAAAGAAATCGAATGGGATATGTTCAGAACTCAAGTTCACCCATGGGAACGCGAACAATACATGAGCATGTATTAATAGAAAAGAATGGCCTCCTGACTCTGTCAGGTGGTCATTTTTTTGCATAAGAAATGGCAATAATCGGCTGCCAGTAATCATTCTGCTTTTTATGAATCCCATACGAATCACCTCGAAATTAAGACGATATTTCCACAACCACTGCGTAAATTGCTGAAATTACGTTTTTCTCCCAATCCTCTGGTAAAGAAACTGTCGTCAAATATTAAAATTTTCAGAAAAATAATTGACTTTTTCCTATTTACACGTTATCTTTGTTTTAAAATATATAACACTTTTATTGTGTTACGATTATATAACGTTATATAAATAAAATTTTATGTAATACAGGGGGCGAAATCTTGATTTTACATGAAATCGAAACGAGCAGTCGTGAGGTCATTGAAGAAATTCAGCTCCAAAGACTCAAGACAGTAGTTGAGAAAATCGCTAATAGGGTGCCGTTCTACAAGAAGAAATTTGAGGACGCGAATTTTTCTCCTGAAATGCTAAATAGTCTGATAGATTTGGAAGCGCTTCCTTTCACCGAGAAGCAGGATTTGCGTAATCACTATCCTTTTGGGTTGTTCGCAGTTCCGCAAAGTGAATTGGTCAGGGTGCACGCCTCATCTGGAACGAGCGGGAAGCCGACGGTGGTTGGCTATACACAAAATGATATTGATATGTGGGGAGAGATTGTCGCCAGGTCAATTGCACTTGGTGGTGGTGAACCAGGCAATTTCCTTCAAAACGCTTATGGTTATGGACTTTTTACCGGTGGATTGGGCCTGCATTACGGTAGTGAAAAACTGGGAATGGTGACAGTGCCTGTTTCAGGTGGTAATACCCAAAGACAAATCATGTTAATAGAAGATTTTAAACCGCAAGTCATTTGCGGGACACCTTCTTATATCCTGAATATTGCTGAAACGATGGAGGAAATGGGCAAGGACCCGCGCGACACTTCCCTTAAGTACGGTATCTTCGGAGCTGAACCTTGGTCTGAAGAAATGAGAAAAACGCTAGAAGAGAAGCTCGGAATAAAGGCATGCGATATTTATGGACTGAGTGAAGTGATCGGGCCAGGTGTCGCTAATGAATGCCATGAAGCACAGGCAGGACTCCATGTTGCTGAGGATCATTTTTATGTGGAAGTCATTAACCCTGATACTCTGAAACCTGTTCCTGATGGGGAAGAAGGCGAACTGGTTTTTACCAGCCTGACAAAGGAAGCGTTTCCGGTCATCCGCTACCGGACTGGAGACATCGCTTCCATAACGAAGGAAAAATGCAGCTGTGGAAGAACGACAGTAAGGATGTCACGAGTCAAAGGACGTATTGATGACATGCTGATCATCAATGGAGTCAATGTCTTCCCTTCTCAGATTGAACATTGCTTGCTGGCAGTACCTGAACTTGCGCCGCATTACCAAATTCAAATTTTACAGAAGCGAACATTAAAGGTCCTGGAATTGCATGTTGAGATGAATGAGGAGTATTTCACGATGATCGGGGCGGATCCGATTTCTGATTCTGTTTACCAGCTGGAGAAGAGGATACAGTCATTGCTTAGAAGTCAGTGTCTGATCTCGATGGAAGTGCGTGTGCATCGACCAAAAACAATCCCCCGTTCTGAGGGAAAGGCAGTCCGGATTGTTGATAAAACGAAAGAACCGATTGGAACTTAAAACTTAAGGAGGAAAGCAGCATGGAAAACACAATTTCATTCGATCAGCTGACTGAAGAGGCGAAATATGAGCACTTCATGAAGCGGATCGAAGCTGGCGATAAGATTGAAGCAGAAGATTGGATGCCGGATGACTATCGAATGACACTGATCAAGCTGATATCCATGCACGGCATCAGTGAGATAATGGGCGCGCTCCCTGAAAAGGAATGGGTGCCGAAAGCCCCTTCCTTGAAAAGAAAGCTTGGGATCATGGCCAAGGTGCAGGATGAAATGGGCCACGGCCAACTTTTGTTAAGGGTAGCCGAGGATTTGATGAAACCGCTCGGGAAATCACGCGAGAACATCATTCATGATTTGCTTTCCGGCGACTTGAAATTCCACAATGTCTTCCACATGGAAGCTAAAACGTGGGGAGATGCGGGGTTGATTGGCTGGCTTGTCGATGGCGCCGCCATCATCTCCCAAACGAATATGCTTGATGCTTCCTACGGTCCGTATGCAAGAGCGCTGAAGCGAATTTGTGCCGAGGAGGTTTTCCACGCCCAGCATGGTGAGGCGATCATCATGGCGCTTGCCGAAGGAACCGATGAACAAAAAGCGATGATCCAGGATTCAATCGACAGATGGTGGGAAGCGCTTCTCATGTTCTTCGGACCGGCGGATGCGTCTACTACAGGAACTTCCAAACAGGATACAACCATTAAATACAGGATCAGAACGAAAACGAATGAGGAGCTCCGCCAGGACTTTTTTACAAAATATATTCCAAGAGTCCTGTCACTTGGCTTGAAGCTGCCAGATGAGACGATGCATTTTGACCAGGAGTCAGGCATGTGGCAATACAAGCAGCCAGATTGGAGCAAGTTCAAACAAATCATCAAGAATAATGGTCCGAAATCAAAGGATCGTTTAAGGCTGAGGGAAATCTCCTACAGTAATAACAAGTGGGTCATCGACGCATTAAGCGGTAAAGCTTAAAACAACTAGAAAACGTTATAGTAACAGTCCAGGAATATCACCGGAAAGGAGAGAGGATCATGTCTGGGAGTGGATTTTACCAGGAATTCGAAGTCTTCAGCAAGAGGACGGCAACTTCCCCGATGCAGTACCAGTTCTCATTGCTGGCACCGAACCATGAGCTGGCCCTTGTGATGGCCCAGGAAAATTTCATGAGACGGGAGCCAGTTGCCGATATTTGGGTCGTCAAGCGCGATGATGTCAGAAAGATGTCGCTTGAAGAGAGGCAAACATTGCAGAGGCTTGATAATAAGGATTACAGGAATACGAAAGGCTACGGCTATTTGAAAAAGAAATGGCGCCATTACGAGCAGGAAATGCTTGATGAAAAAGAGATCTTGTCATGGGGAGGGAAGCAGGAGAAATGAAATATGAACTAGAAGATGCGTTGAAAAATGAAGCCCTTCGTGACGCTGCAGTTGAGCTCCTGTTCCAGCTCGCAGATGATGATTTCATGATTGCCTACCGAGGTTCAGAATGGCTTGGGCTTGCCCCTCATATTGAAGAAGACGTCGCTTTTTCCTCAATCAGCCAGGATACAATGGGCCACGCGGCGATGTTCTATCAGCTTCTAAGCGACCTGGGAGCTGGGGATGCAGATCAGCTTGCCCATGCAAGGCCATCAGAAGAACGAAAGAATGCGATTTTACTAGAAAAAGTGAACGGACCGGGTACGTATTTGACTGAACCGCATTATGACTGGGCATTGGCGGTAGTAAGGAACTATTTTTACGCCCAGGCCAAGAAAGTGAAGATTGAATCACTGAAGAATTCATCCTACCAGCCATTGGCGGAGGCAGCAGTCAAAGTCAATATGGAACTTTACTACCATCTATTGCACTGGAAGACATGGTTCTCCCAGCTAGTGAGTGCCGGTGGAGAGGCAAGGCCGAGGATGGAAGAAGCGATAGCAAAAGTGTTTGATGAACTAGAAGGACTGTTCTCCATGGGTGATCAGGCCGAAGAGTTCACAAAACACCATTTGATAGATTCAGAGGAAGATTTAAGGACGAGATGGATTCAAATGATGTCACCTGTTTTTGAAAGCCTGGGTCTCAAGATGCCGGATCAATTCGGAATGAAAAGCGGAAATGGGCGAAATGGCGAGCATACAGCTGATTTGCAGGCTGCTTTGGATACTTTGGGCGAGGTCTATAGCTTCGATCCGGCAGCGAGCTGGTGATGCTTGATGCTAAGAGATAAAGTCATTGAAGCCTTGCAAGCTGTCAAAGACCCTGAAATCGACAGTGTATCGATTGTCGAGCTCGGCATGCTTGAGGAGCTGGAAATCCAAACAGACAAAGTCTTGATAAAGCTATTGCCGACCTTCATGGGCTGTCCGGCACTTGATATTATTAAAAACAATGTGATCAATACGGTATCGAGCGTTGAAGGAGTGGAAAACGTCGAAGTGAAATTCATTTTCCATCCTCCTTGGACTTCAGACCGGGTGACTGAGCTAGGCAGGGAAAAGCTAAAGGAATTTGGCATCGCACCGCCGCCAAGGCATATTGAGGAAACGGGCGAGTGGCAAGCTGATTGCCCTTACTGTGGATCCACCTATACGACAATGGAAAACCTTTTTGGCCCGACTGCCTGCCGCAGCATCCTATACTGCAAATCATGCAAAAACCCATTCGAAGCAATGAAACCTGTATCAACTTTGATGTGACGCCAAAGTCGAAAAAAGAAACTCTGGTGCCATATCAATTGATTAATAGCTTCAAGAAGCAAAGCATATATTCTATTTGGTCTATAAAAATTTGAAAAGAAAAGGGAGAGATTTTTAATGGTAAAACTAATCGCGATTTATAAGCATCCACAGGATAAAGAGGCATTTGACAAGCACTATTTTGAAACACACGCTCCACTGACTGCAAAAATCCCAGGACTTCGCAAAATGGAAGTGACTCGCATCGTCGGCAGCCCAATGGGTGGAGAGGGCAAATACTATTTAATGTGTGAAATGTACTATGACGACCATGAAGCATTAAAAGCTGGGATGAAATCTGCTGAAGGCAAAGCTTCTGGAAAGGATGTTATGAGTTTTGCGGGTGATCTGGTCACGATGATGATCGGTGAAGAAGTGAATGAATAAAAACTTTGAAATGATCGAAACGACTGTAAAAGGACAAATCGGATTAATCGAGCTGAACCGCCCGAAAGTCTTGAATGCCCTGAACAGGCAAATGGTTTCTGAAGTTCTTTCTGCTATGGAAGCATACGACAATGATCCCGCGGTGAAGGTCATTGTCCTCGCCGGAAAAGGAAGGGCATTCGCTGCAGGCGCAGATATCGATGAAATGATGGACGCGAATGCCATCAGCATGGAAACGTTGAATCAGTTCACCGACTGGGACCGGCTTGCCTGGATCAAGAAACCGGTCATCGGGGCTGTGCACGGGTTCGCGCTTGGAGGTGCTTTTGAATTGGCACTATGCTGCGATATGCTGTTCGCTGCTGAGACTGCAGAGTTTGGGTTTCCAGAAGTCAACCTTGGCGTGATGCCGGGAGCAGGCGGTACCCAGAGACTGACAAAGCTCGTCGGGAAAACGAAGGCAATGGAATGGATTCTTAGCGGCAAGCGTATTACCGCAAAGGAAGCCTTGCATTATGGAATCATCAATTCAACTTTTGCAGAGGAAGTATTGATGGAAGAAACCCTGAAGTTTGCGCATACAATCGCAAAACAGGCGCCAATTGCCGTCAGGCTGATCAAGGAGTCTGTACTTAAAGCGGTCGATTACCCTTTATATGAAGGCATGCAATATGAGCGCAAGAACTTCTATATGCTTTTTGCGACAGAAGATCAGAAGGAAGGCATGAGGGCTTTCAAAGAAAAACGAAAGCCAGATTTTAAAGGGAAATAAGGGGGTACATATCTGTGTTTGAAACCGTTTTATATGAAGTGCGGAATCAGGTAGCCTACATCACCCTGAACCGTCCTGATAAATTGAATGCCTTCACTCAGCAGTTGAACAAGGAAATCCAGAGTGCAATCAAGTCTGCATCCCGCGATAAAGAAGTAAGAGCACTGGTGATCACAGGTGCAGGCAGAGCTTTTTGCTCCGGGGAGGACCTGGCTGGTGTATCCGATGAGATGGACCACGGTGAGGTGCTTCGCAAACGCTATAATCCAATGCTGATGGAGCTAAACCGTTGTGAAAAGCCTGTGATAGCAGCTGTCAATGGTGTGGCGGCAGGAGCCGGGATGAGCCTTGCGCTCGCCTGTGATTTCCGGATTGCTTCTGAAAAAGCTAGTTTTGTAGAAGCGTTTATCCATGTCGGCCTTGTGCCTGATGCCGGCAATCTGTATTATCTTCCACGGCTTATCGGCCATGCAAAAGCGATGGAGCTTGCTGTATTTGGGGAGAAAATACCGGCAGATAAGGCAAAGGATCTTGGTCTTGTTACGGAAGTCTATTCATTGGACAACTGGAACGACCATGTCGCTTCATTTGCAGAAAGACTGGCCAATATGCCAACGAAGGCAATCGGCCTGATCAAGAGGAACTTGAAGGCGAGCTGGGATTCAAGTATTGAGGAATTTCTGGAAAGAGATGCCCAGAGCCAGAGAATTGCAGGGCAATCTGCCGACCATAAGGAAGGCGTCCAGGCATTCATGGAAAAAAGAAAACCCGTATTCAAAGGTGAATAAGGAAAGTATTCAATCTACTTAAAGGAGATGTTAAGCGTGACAACAGTAAAAGAGCAAAAATTCGAAGCAATGGCAGTAAAACGCGAGACATATCAATTGATCATCAATGGAGTTCGCCAGGACAGCGTAAATGGTGAAACGTACAAAGTCTACAATCCAGCGACAGGCGCGGAAGTTGCAACTGTGGCCAAGGCATCAAAGGAAGATGCAGAACTTGCAGTCCAGGCGGCGAGAAATGCGTTCGACTTCGGAAAGTGGCGTCATTTCCCTGTGAACAAGCGCTCTCGCACACTGAATAAAATCGCTTCAATTATGCGGTCCAGGTTCAATGAGCTAGTAGAGTTGGAGATTCTTGATACAGGTAAATCACTCGCTGCAGCGCAGGGACAAGTAATGCAGGCGATTGAGGACTTTGAATTTTACGCAGGTGCCATCGTCAGCCACCGCGGTGCAGTAAACAGCATGCCTGGTGCATTCCAGAATATCACCGAAAAAGAACCTGTCGGCGTTTGTGCCCAAATCATTCCTTGGAACTATCCAATGATGATGGCAGCGTGGAAAATCGCCCCAGCGATCGCAGTTGGCTGCTCCGTTGTAGTTAAACCAGCTTCATTAACACCGCTGACTGCCATTGTCCTTGGTGAGATTTGTATTGAAGCAGGCGTTCCGGAAGGCGTAGTGAATGTCATTCCTGGTTCAGGTTCTGTTGTGGGCAACTATCTAGTTGAACATGAAAAAGTCGACAAAGTTGCGTTCACAGGATCCACGCCTATCGGTAAGGATATCATGGCGAGAGCTTCCCAAACGTTAAAGCGCGTGACCCTTGAACTTGGCGGAAAGTCACCGAGCATCGTTTTTGAAGATGCGGATGTGGATGCTGCCGTAGCAGGTTCTCTTTTCGGGATCTTCTACAATACAGGACAATCATGTGAAGCGCGTTCTCGTTTGTATGTACATGAGGATGTATACGATGAGTTCATGGAGAAATTCGTCGCAAAAACAAAGCAGCTTAAGCTTGGCAATCCATTTGATAAAGAAACGCATGTTGGTGCTGTCATCAGCCAGGAGCAAATGAATGTAATCGACGGCTATGTGAAATCCGCGGTCGAAGATGGAGCACAAGTTCTGACAGGCGGTAAGGCTGCGAGTCTTGAAGGCTATGAAAATGGCTACTGGTATGAGCCTACCATCATCGCTGAAACAGATCACAGCATGAAAGCTGTGAACGAAGAAATCTTCGGGCCAGTTGTCGTGGTCATGAAATTCAAGGATGAAAAGGAAGCAGTCAAACTGGCAAATGACAGTGAATATGGACTTGGATCTGCGATCTGGACAAAGGACTACGGCCGTGCAACAAGGGTATCAAAGCAAATCCAGGCAGGTATCGTCATGGTAAACTGCCCGTTCTCCGCTTTCCCTGGCACACCGTTCGGCGGCTACAAACAATCCGGGTTCGGCCGCGAACTTTGCATCGAAACACTGGACTTATATACAGAAACAAAGAGTATCGTCTCTTACTACGGCAGCCGCCCGCTAAATCCGTTTAACGTCTAATCACGAGGCGAGCACTCTATGATCCGGGTGCTCGCCTTTCAATTTTTATGATCAGGAGGAGTATATAATGAAGAAACTCGTCGTAATCGGTTCTGGCGTTATGGGCAGAGGCATCGCATACGTCAGCTGCATAGGCGGATTCGAGACCGTACTGATTGATGTGGAAGAAAAACAGCTTCTTAACGCCGAACAAGAAATCAACAGCATATTTGAAAAAGGGATTGCTCGAGGTAAAGTAACGATAGACGATGCAGAAACTGCCAAGGCAAGGTTAAAATATTCAAACTTCCTTGCCGAGAACGTGAGGGATGCGGATTTGATTATCGAGGCAGTACCTGAAAAGATCGATATCAAGAAAACGATCTTTGAAGTGATTGACCAGCACGCGCCAGAACATTGCTTGTTTGCGTCTAATACTTCGACTATGAGCCCGACAGAAATTGCTTCTTTTACGAAGCGACCTGAAAAGGTCATTGCGATGCATTTCTTTAACCCGGTGCATAAAATGCCGCTTGTTGAGATTATTCGTGGTCTTGAAACGAGCGATGAAACAGCAGAAGCAATCCAGAATGCTGCAATCCAAATGGGCAAGGAAACTGTCATCATCAATGAATTTCCTGGCTTTGTCACAAGCCGGATCAGCGCGCTTGTTGGCAATGAGGCATTTTACATGCTACAAGAAGGATTGGGCTCTCCAGAAGATATCGACAAAGCCATCAAGCTAGGGTTGAATTACCCGATGGGCCCGTTCGAATTGGGTGATCTGGTAGGTCTTGATACTCGTCTGAACAATTTGAAATACCTGCATGAGAAGCTCGGTGAAAAATACCGCCCGGCTCCATTGCTAGAGCAATATGTAAAAGCAGGCCGCCTTGGCAGGAAGACCGGGCGCGGTGTGTACGATTATAGAGAGTCAGTTACCACGAAATAAGGGGGATGGCAATGAGAGAAGTTGTAATTGTCGATGCAGTCAGGACACCTATTGGAAGATACAACGGCAGCCTCCGTCAAATCCGTCCGGATGATTTAGGGGCAATTGTCATCAAAGCATTGGTCGAACGCAATCCTGGCGTGCCTGCAGCTGAAATTGAAGAAGTAGTTCTGGGCAATGCGAACCAGGCAGGCGAAGATAACCGGAATGTCGCAAGAATGTCCGGACTTTTGGCGGGACTGCCTGTAGAGGTTGCTGGGACCACCATCAACCGATTATGCGGGTCCGGCCTGGATGCAGTCAACTATGCGGCCAGAGCAATTTTAGCAGGAGAAGGTGACATCTTCATTGCCGGCGGGACGGAAAGCATGACAAGGGCGCCATTCGTGATGGCGAAGCCGGAAAAGGATTTTCCACGTGGCAATATGGAGATGTTCGACACGACCATTGGCTGGCGTTTCGTCAATAGCAAACTGAAGGAAATGTATGGAACAGACAGCATGCCAGAGACAGCAGAGAATGTCGCGAAAAAGTATGGCATCTCAAGGGAAGCACAGGACGAATTTGCTGCAGAAAGCCAGCTGCGTGCACAAAATGCGATTGAAGCCGGGCGATTTGAAAACGAAATCGTTCCAGTTGTTTATGAAGATAAAAAGGGAAACAAGACGGTAATTGACCGTGACGAACATCCACGGCCCGGAACGAAGGTTGAAAAACTGGCAAAGTTGAAGCCTTTATTCATGGATGGGACGGTCACTGCGGGCAATGCATCTGGTGTGAATGACGGTGCATCGGCTTTGTTATTGATGAGTCGTGAGAAAGCAGAAGAACTTGGATTGAAGCCGCTGGCTAAATATATTGTGTCAGCGACAGCTGGGTTGGAGCCTTCGATCATGGGGATGGGTCCTGTTTATGCGGTCCAAAAGGCTTTGAAGCGGGCCAATTTAACCGTAAGGGATATGGACCTGATTGAATTGAATGAGGCGTTCGCTGCCCAGTCCCTAGGATGCATCCAGGAGCTGGAACTTGACCAATCCAAGGTAAATGTAAATGGAGGAGCAATAGCATTCGGCCATCCGCTTGGTGCAAGTGGTGCCCGGATATTGACAACCCTTTTATATGAAATGAAAAAGCGGGATTCCAAATACGGACTTGCGACTATGTGTGTCGGTGTAGGCCAGGGAATCGCCACAATTATCGAGAATATAGGAGAGAAATAGATGGACAACATAAAATTCCAGAAAGAGCAGCATATTGCATATGTGACGATCGACCGCCCAGAATCACTGAACTGCTTCAATTATGAGACTCTTCGGGAACTCGGGGATTTAGTAGACAGTCTGCATACAGATAGCGACGTCCGAGTGGTCATTTTTACCGGTGCAGGCGAGAAAGCCTTCAGCGCAGGAGCGGACTTGAAGGAAAGGAAGCATCTTACTGAGGAAGAAGTGCGACGGAATGTGAAGAAGATTCGTGATGTATTCAGTGCAATCGCTGAACTTCCGCATCCAACGATTGCTGCAGTTAACGGCTTTGCCTTTGGCGGCGGCTTCGAATTGATGCTTGCCTGCGATTTTAAAATTGCCGCAGACAGTGCCTTAATGGGGATGACGGAAGTTAGCTGGGGAATCATTCCGGGGGCAGGGGGAACACAGCGCCTTTCAAGGCTGATTGGTGAGATGAAAGCGAAGGAGTTGATTTTTACAGCTAGAAAAATTTCTGCTGAGAAAGCTTTTGAACTCGGGATTCTTACTGCTGTGGAATCAAAAGAGAATGTTATCAGAGCCAGCAAGGAACTAGCCGGAGAAATCCTCCAGAATGCACCGATTGCAGTAAGGCAGGCGAAGTATGCCATCCAGCATGGCAGCAGCACCGACCTGCAGACTGGTCTGGCAATTGAGTCCAAAGCTTATGAAGTAACGATTCCAACCAAGGACCGTGTTGAAGCACTGAATGCCTTCAGTGAAAAACGCAAGCCTGTTTTTACTGCTCAATAATCCATAGGGAGAAATCCCTATGGTTTTTTCGCTTTTTGAGTAAAAAGTTTTTGCAAAATAATGATTATACTGTAAAATGTTCTATAACGGTTTTATTACGTACAATAAAAACGGACGAGGATGACATAAGCTTGAATACTAGATCAATGATTTTTACCTTATACGGTGACTATATCTCCCATTATGGGAGTAAGATTTGGATTGGCAGCCTGATTCGGCTGCTGAATGAATTTGGCCACAATGACCAATCGGTGAGAGCGGCGATTTCCCGCATGAACAAGCAAGGCTGGGTACAGGCCGAAAAGATTGGCAACAAGAGTTATTATTCTCTGACTCCTCGCGGCCAAAAAAGGATCGACGAGGCAGGCAAGCGTATCTTTAAATTGAAGCCAGAGGAATGGGACGGAAAATGGAGAATCCTTATGTACACGATTCCTGAGGAAATCCGCAATGTTCGTGACGAGCTGCGTAAAGAACTGATTTGGAGCGGATTCGGTTCGATGTCGAACAGTTTCTGGATTTCAGCCAATAATCTCGAAAGACAAGTCAGGGATCTGATCGAGAAATACGAAATCGAGCAATATGTTGATTTCTTTGTTGCTGAGTACAAAGGGCCGCATGAAAATCTGCGCCTAGTCGAAAAAAGCTGGGACCTGAAGGAGATCAATGCGAAGTACCAGGAATTTATCAGTGAGTACAGCCAGAAATACATCATTGATAAAAACAAAATCCAGAAGGGCAGCATGTCTGACGCAGAATGCTTCGTCGAACGCACGAAGCTGGTCCATGAATACAGGAAGTTCCTCTTCTTCGACCCGGGCCTTCCTGAGGAGCTTTTGCCGGAAAAATGGCTCGGAAGCCACGCTGCCGCATTGTTCAGCGAATACTACAAAGAGCTAGCAGAACCCGCATCCCGCTTTTTCGAATCCGTCTTCAAAGAAGGAAACGAAATCAAACATAAAGACGTGGACTATAACGTAATGGACCACCCATATATACTAGAATAGCAACAAGCCATCCTTGCATAGTCTTGGATGGCTTTCTTTCATCATATTCGAAGGTTAAGCACTTTAGGTTCTGGCAGGTTGGTAATGGAAAGAGGAAAAGCTGTCAAAAGAAGAGGTAACTTAATACAGGTTTGGTGTCAAACGGAGCAAAGCTGTCAAAAGAAAGCCGAACTTAAGACAGGTTTGGCATCAAACGGAGCAAAGCTGTCAGAAGAAAGCCCGACTTAAGACAGGTTTGGCATCAAATGGAGCAAAGCTGTCAAAAGAAAGCCCGACTTAAGACAGGTTTGGCATCAAACGCAGCAAAGCTGTCAAAAGAAGGAGCAACTTAAGACAGGTTTGGCATCAAATGGAGCAAAGCTGTCAAAAGAAAGCCGAACTTAAGACAGGTTTGGCATCAAATGGAGCAAAGCTGTCAAAAGAAAGCCCGACTTAAGACAGCTTTGGCATCAAACGGAGCAAAGCTGTCAAAAGAAAGCCGAACTTAAGACAGGTTTGGCACCAAATGCAGCAAAGCTGTCAAAAGAAAGCCCAACTTCAGACAGGTTTGGCTTCAAACACAGCAAAGCTGTCAAAAGAAAGCCCGACTTAAGACAGGTTTGGCATCAAACGCAGCAAAGCTGTCAAAAGAAAGCTCAACTTAAAACAGGTTTGGGTTAAAACACAGTGAAGCTGTCAAAAGAAAGCCCGACTTAAGACAGGTTTGATGCCAAAAGATGAAAAGCTGTCAGAAGTGGTTGCGAATTAGAAATGTTCGGACGCCCCGGGTATGTCTGAAGCTAACCTCATTTGTTTAGCGTTACAGACGTGATCTTTCGAAAATAGCAGTCCTAGGAGGAATCATATGAAAGTTCGAGACAGAGGCATTATCATTGGCAAAATGTCACCGGGGATCAATAACTGTATAACCGATGTGCCGGGTGTGAAGGTTGGCCATGTGACACTGGATTTCCCACTGGATGACAAAGGTGAGGAGTATGCATGTACCGGTGTGACAGCAATCCTGCCGCATGGCGGTAATTTATTCAAAGAGAAAGTTACGGCGGCTAGCTACGTGCTTAATGGTTTTGGCAAAACGACGGGACTGGTACAGGTGAATGAACTTGGCACAATTGAGTCGCCAATTATGCTGACAAATACATTTGGAGTGCCGGCTGTTACCCAGGGCACGCTGGAGTATATGCTTGCCCAAAATGAAGAGATTGGCGAGACGACAGGCACGATCAATATTGTCGTCGGAGAATGCAATGACAGCCATTTAAACTCAATCCGACTTTTTCCGGTAAAGCCCGAGCATGCGATACAAGCAATAGAGAAATCTTCGGCGAATCCGGCAGAGGAAGGGGCAGTCGGAGCAGGAAAAGGAATGGTCTGCTTTGGGCATAAAGGAGGCATTGGGACAGCATCAAGAATGATTGAATCTGACGTTTCTTATACGATAGCCTGTCTGGTGCTCAGCAATTTTGGCAAAAAAGAAGAATTCTTGGCAGGGAACTACGGTGCTGAATCAACGAAATCAGGACTATCCGAGACAGCGGACGGTTCCATTATCATCATCCTTGCAACCGATGCCCCCTTAAGCGAGCGCCAGTTGTTGCGCCTTGCAAAGAGATGTGGAATCGGCCTTGGCAGGACCGGAAGTCATTTCAGTCATGGAAGCGGTGATATCGTGATCGCTTTTTCAACTTCCAATAAAACGATGCATGATTCAGACGATCTCTTGCAAACAAGCAGGACCATAAGAGATGACCATCACTCGATGAACGAACTCTTCACGGCTTCAGCAGAAGTATCAGAAGAAGCCATCCTGAATTCATTATCCCAGGCTGAGCCAACTAAAGGGAGAAAAGGCAGAGTAATAGAGGCATACCCTTTTTCTAGGCAATTTTAAAAGAAATATGATAAGTTTAAAAAAACAAAACTTGGAAGGAGAGATACATATGCGAGACAAAGAGACTTTGAAGCAGGAGATTCTTGATGCTTTCAACTTTAGGCATGCGACAAAGGAATTCGATCCAGGCAAAAAGATTCCAGAGGAAGACTTCCGCTTTATTCTGGAGACAGGCCAGTTATCTCCAAGCTCTTTTGGTTTTGAACCTTGGCGTTTTCTAGTCGTCCAGAGTGAAGAGCTTCGCGAGAAAGTTAAGAATACTGCATGGGGAGCGTTTGGCAAGCTTCCGGAAGCAAGCCATTTTGTGATTATCCTTGCGAGGACGAAAGTCGATACTAAATATGATTCTGAATATCTTCAGGATCATTTTAGAAACAAGAAAAAGATGCCTGAGGAATTCATGGCGAATTATCTCAAGCGAATCGAGGAATTCCAGAAGTCTGATTTTAAATTGCTCGAAGGAGACCGCCCGCTGTTTGATTGGGCTTGCAAGCAAACCTATATCGTATTAGCCAACATGATGACGGCGGCAGCGCAAATCGGAATTGATTCCTGTCCAATAGAGGGCTTCAATTTTGAAAACATGAACAAACTTTTGGAGGAAGAGGGATTGCTTGAAGAGGGCCATTTCGGTATTTCCGTAATGTGTGCGTTCGGCTATCGTGTAAAAGAACCGAATCCAAAGACAAGAAGACCATTGGATGATATCGTCAAATGGGTATAAGAGAGTGAAAAAAGAGCCAGGCAAATGCCTGGCTCTTGTCTTCAAGTGATATCTTTTAAGCTTTCCCGGTATTCCTTACCCTTTTGCACATATGTATCAATCGATAATTGAATCAGCTCGAGATCTTTATCACCAATCTCCCTTACGACTTTTCCTGGTGCGCCGACAACGAGAGACCGAGGAGGGATTTTCTTTCCCGCAGGGATCAAAGTATTGGCGCCGATGATGCACTCTTCCCCGATTTCTGCTCCGTCAAGGATTGTTGAGCCCATGCCAATAATGCATCGTTTTTTAATTGTGCATCCATGAAGGATTGCATTGTGGCCGACCGTGACTTCATCTTCAATCACAAGTGGCGAGCCCTCATAAAGGTGGCATGTGACATTATCCTGGATGCTGCAGCTTTCGCCGATGGTGATCGTATCCTCATCACCCCGCAAAACCGCATTGAACCACACGCTGGAATTCTTGCCGATTTTCACGTCTCCAATAATAAAACTCCCCGGTGCCCGGAAAACTGTTTCATCCACAACCGGTTTTTTATCAGAATAACTTAGAATCAATGAAAATTCCCCCTTTTTTAATTGTCATAATTTTAGAACTAGTATAACATTAATTTAACGAAGGGGGAATTTTTGTGAATGGAATTACTTCTGTTCTGGGCGTAAAATATCCAATCATCCAGGGTGGAATGGGCAATATCAGCAACGCCATTTTAACAGCTGCTGTTTCCGAAGCTGGTGGTCTTGGTACAATTGGCGCCGGTACGATGCCTGCTGACGAAGTGGAGAAAATTATTCTGGAAACGAAATCGAGGACACAGAAGCCTTTTTCAGTGAATGTAGCAATAAGTGTTTCGCCGAATGTGGTGGAAATCCTTCGCCTCGCCGTCAAACATAAGGTTCAAGTTGTAACATTATCAGCAGGTAATCCTGCCCCTTTCATCCCTAAGCTAAAAGAGGCAGGAATCAAGATTATTACCGTTGTTGCATCAGTGAAGCAAGCCAAGAAAGCTGAAGCGGCTGGTGCTGATATTTTAGTTGCTGAGGGATATGAAGCGGCTGGTATAAACTCGAACCTGGAAACAACGACTCTGGCGCTGATTCCTCAGATTGTTGCTCAGGTGAACATACCTGTTGTTGCGGCCGGTGGAATTGGTGATGGGAAGGGCCTTGCAGCTATGCTTGCGCTTGGAGCGAGCGGCGTCCAGATGGGAACGAGGTTCATCGCGACAAAGGAAGCTCCTTTCCATGAAAACTATAAGGAAAAACTTTTGCAGGCAAGTGACCATGAAACCGTTATAGTCGGCAGATCTGTCGGCAGAATTCGCAGGCTAATGAATACTTCTTATGCAGGCAAATTGCTCGAGGCAGAAAGACAAGGTCTTACTCCGGAAGAATTCGCTGAACTGACGACGGAGGAACTACATAAAAAAGGTGCACTGGAAGGCAGCGAGGAACACGGCTTCATGAATGGAGGCCAGGTGTCAGGACTGGTTTCAGATGTCCCATCGGTACAAGAATTACTTGATCGAATGGTAATTGAAGCAAAGGACCGATTAAGGGTTGCAGAACTCTTACTATAATCTTTAAAAAGCGTGCTCAAACATGGAGCACGCTTTTTTATGTTTTTTGCAAATATTGTTTTTTAAAATGATGTCCCTAACTGGCACTATTAACTAGTCGAAAACAGAAAAGCCTTTAAAATGGGTGTTTATCAGTTACTTTCGTGCTTAAAAGCGAAAAAGTTATATTATTTTTAAAAAACATCTTGATAGTTTGCTAAAGTGATGGTTTAATTATTAAAAATCATAACATACTAAATTTTCGGAATTTTGTTGACTTTAAATTATTGCTGGTGTTAATATAACGTTATATTTACGGTGTCTATAGTGAATATCATACTTTTTGGAATCGCTTTCAAAAATTGTCAGCAAGATCTTAGCCTAACTTTTTTTAAAATGGTGCATTCCGGCTGCTTGCAAGATTAATTCTACATAGTTTTACTGCCGGTTAAAAATATTCAAGGGGGATTTATATGAAAAAATCAGTAAAAGCTATTTCTCTTGTTCTTGCCAGTGCCTTGTTCATGGCTGGCTGCGGAGGGAATGAAGCATCAAATGGTTCTTCAGACAAAGATCAGTACAAGATTGGCCTGACTCAATTCGCAGAGCATCCATCGCTTGATGCCGCAACTGAGGGGTTTAAAAAAGCACTTGAGGACAAAGGATTCAAAGAGGGTGACAATGTAACGTATGATTTCCAGAACGCACAGGCAGACATGAATAACACAGCAAGCATTGCTAATAATTTTGTCGGCGATAAAGTGGACCTCATCTTCGCTAATGCTACACCAAGCGCTGTTGCAGCATTGAATGCGACGAAAGATATTCCAATCATTTTCACTTCTGTGACGGACCCTGTTGGTGCAGGACTTGTCGAAGCATTCGATAAGCCTGGTGACAATATCACAGGAACTACCGACAACCATCCGGATGCAACTAAAAAGACGGTAGATTTCATGACGAATGAAATTGGAGCCAAGAAGATTGGTGTGATCTACAACGCTGGGGAGCAGAACTCTGAAGTCCAGCTGAAGGAAGTCAAGAAGCTTGCAGAAGCGAATGGAGCGAAGGTTGTTGAAGCCTCCATCTCAACTTCAGCTGAAGTTAAGCAGGCTGCAGAATCTCTTGTCGGACGCGTTGATGCCATCTATGTTCCTACGGATAATACAGTCGTATCTGCACTTGAATCTGTTATTTCTGTAGCTAATGGCAAAAAGATCCCATTATTCGTTGGTGAGCTTGATTCGATGAAGCGAGGAGCAGTTGCTGCCAGCGGTTTCAATTACTATGACATTGGTTACCAGTCAGGCTTGATGGCTGCTGAAATTTTATCAGGCAACAAGAAAGCTTCTGAGATCCCTGTTGAACTTCCGAAATCATTAACACTTACAATCAACAAAAAAGCCGCTGAGGAGCAAGGTGTTGAAGTCAAGGAAGCATGGGGAGACGACGCTGAGTTTTACGAAGAATAAGAGAAAGGATGATTCAACTTGTTTACTTCAATATTTGGAGCATTTGAGTCCGGCATTATCTATGCCATCATGGCTCTGGGTGTATACTTATCCTTTCGGGTACTTGATTTTCCGGATTTGACGGTTGATGGCAGCTTCGTAACTGGAGCTGCGGTCGCCGCCATCATGATTGTAAATGGAGCGAATCCATTTGCTGCTACGATGGTAGCAATGGTTGCAGGTTTCATTGCTGGATGCTTGACAGGCTTCATTCATACAGTCGGTAAGGTCAATGCGCTTCTGTCGGGAATCCTGATGATGATCGCCTTGTATTCTATCAATCTAAGAATCATGGGCAAATCAAATGTACCGCTGCTGAATACCGATACTGCCATGACAGCGGTAAGGGACTTTTTCGAAAAAACGGGAATTGACGGTTTCTTCAATGGAATCCTGACGGCAGTCGGACTTGGCGACAGTCTCCCGAGAACATGGGGAATCCTGCTGTTCATGATTGTCGTCACGCTGGCAATCAAATTCCTTACGGATGCTTTCCTTAAAACAGAACTTGGACTGGCAATCCGGGCAACTGGCGACAACAAAAGAATGATCCGCAGTTTTTCTTCTAATACGAACCTGATGATCATCCTAGGTCTTGGCCTTTCAAATGCGATGGTAGCTTTTTCTGGCGCATTGATCGCCCAGCAGGGTGGTTTTGCGGACGTTGGTATGGGGATCGGGATGATTATCATCGGTCTTGCGTCTGTCATCATCGGTGAGGCTTTGTTCGGTACAAAATCGATTGCTAGAACAACGCTCGCTGTTATTGGCGGAGCGATCATCTATCGAATCGTAGTCACACTAGCCCTAAGGGTGGAGTTCCTTGAGCCAGGCGACATGAAGCTGATCACGGCTATTATCGTCATAATGGCACTGACTGCACCGAAAATGATAGATAGCTACAAAGAGAAAAAACGGAAGGTGAAAAGACAGCTTGAGCACATGAAGATGTCAGCTGTTCCTTCTGAAGGAAAGGGTGAAGCTGGTGCTGCACTTAAATCAGATTCATAGAGTCTTCAATGAGGGTACTCCCGATGAGAAAATCGCCCTGGATAATATAAATCTCACCTTGGAAAAAGGAGACTTCGTCACTGTCATCGGGAGTAACGGGGCCGGAAAGTCAACGTTAATGAACGTCATTTCCGGTGTCATGATACCAGACCATGGACAGGTAGAACTGGATAGTAAGGATGTAACATACATGAGCGAATATAACCGCTCGAAATTGATTGGCCGAGTATTCCAGGATCCGATGGCTGGCACTGCTCCAAGCATGACAATTGAAGAAAACCTGGCGATTGCCTATTCAAGGAACAAGCGTCGCTCTCTGCGCCGAGGCGTCACGAAAAAACGCCGTGAACTTTTCCAGGAGGTACTTGAATCATTGCACCTGGGACTTGAAAATCGCTTGAATGCGAAGGTTGGCCTGTTATCAGGAGGAGAACGCCAGGCCTTATCCCTGCTGATGGCAACATTCACTGAGCCGTCCATTCTTTTACTGGATGAGCATACCGCGGCACTTGATCCTGCTCGTGCCGAGTTAATCACCAATCTAACAAAAGAAATCGTCGATAAATACCATCTCACTACACTGATGGTTACGCACAACATGCAGCAGGCACTCGATCTCGGCAACAGGCTGATTATGATGGACAAAGGCCAGATCATCCTCGAGGTGAACGAAGAACAAAAAGCAAAGCTGACAATCGAAGACTTGCTCAATGAGTTCCAGCGGATCCGTGGTACAAAACTGGCAAGCGACCGCGCATTGTTAGGATAGAAAAAATGCCAGGAATATAAAAATTTGCACATTTGAAAAAGTCGAAGTGATTCCATTATTTTGGAATTATTCCGGCTTTTTTTATTGTTATATCTTTAACAGCACCAGGTTGATTGGAACGGAAGGTGCGTAGACTCCTGCGGGATCAGCGGGACAGGTGAGACCCCGCAGGCGCTTTAGCGCTGAGGAGGCTCACCGCACGCCCCGCGGAAAGCGAAGCAACCTGGAGTGGAAATCAACCGTCCCAAATTCTAATCATAACTTTTGGAGTCAAATATTATACCAATATTATTTTTAAGAAAATACCAAAATTTCTTACAATTTATTGACCGTTTATTTAACGAAATGTTATGATAGCGTTAAATAAACGTTATACATATTTGCAACTTGGAAAGGTGGGATATGATGCGAGATGGTTTGATCGCTGGGCATACGGCTTCCATCGATGTCATTGTTACACCAGATATGTTTGCCCGCTTTGAGGGAAAAGTCGTCCACCCGGTATACTCCACTGTTTCGATGGTGTATCACATGGAGTGGGTATCGAGGCAGATTATTATTCCCTTTTTAGAGGATCATGAAGAAGGTATGGGCGGCGCTGTGACAGTAAAACACATCGCTCCATGTATCGAGGGTGCTGAGGTGACTGTAACCGCAACCGTTACGGGACTAGAGGGAAATACAATCCTTACCGACGTAAAGGCTGAAAGCAAAGGCCGTTTGATCGGACTGGGAAAAGTCAAGCAAGTTGTCCTTCCTAAAGAGAAGATAAAGGAATTACTTACAGGCAGCTAAAATTTTTGCGCAAAAATGAAAGCGCTAACATGGTTTAACGGAATAAAGGGGGAAAGAACAATGGATATGTTCGAACAAATTCGTGAACACGAGCAGGTAGTATTTTGTAATGATGAAGCAACGGGACTTAAGGCGATTATTGCAATCCATAGCACACGGTTGGGGCCGGCTTTGGGCGGATGCCGTATGTACCCTTATAAATCAGTTGATGATGCACTTGAAGATGTACTGCGGCTTTCTAAAGGCATGACGTACAAATGTGCTGCGGCTGACGTCGACTTCGGTGGAGGGAAGGCTGTTATCATTGGCGATCCTACTAAGGATAAGAGCCCGGAATTATTCAGGGCATTTGGCCAGTTTGTAGAGTCGATCCAGGGCCGTTTTTATACGGGAACAGATATGGGGACAGATCCGGAAGACTTTGTCCATGCACTAAAAGAAACGAATTGTATCGTTGGTGTCGATGAAGTTTATGGCGGCAGCGGTGATTCTTCAGTACCAACGGCTCAAGGCGTCATCTTTGGTTTGCAGGCAACGAGCAAGGCGCTTTGGGATACAGATGATTTATCAGGGAAATCCTATGCAATCCAGGGGCTGGGCAAGGTTGGCTACAAGGTAGCAGAGTACCTGCTGGAAAATGGGGCAGACCTGTATGTAACAGATATCAACCAGAAAGCGATCGACCAAATTGTCCAGAAAGCGAAGGATATGGGAGCGGGCATCAAGGTTGTAAACAGTGACGAAATCTATTCCCAGCCTGCAGACGTTTTCATTCCATGCGCAATGGGAGGAATCATTAACGATGAGACGATTCCACAGCTTCAGGTCAAAGCGGTGGTTGGGTCAGCGAATAATCAGCTCAAAGAAGAAAGACACGGTCACATCCTTCAGGAGAAAGGGATTCTTTATGCGCCTGATTATATTGTCAACGCTGGCGGGTTGATCCAGGTGGCGGATGAGCTATATTCACCTAACAAGGAACGAGTCTTAAAGAAGACGAAGGCTATCTATAATTCTCTTTTAAATATTTACAGGCAGGCAGAGGGTGAAGGAATCACCACTGTAGAAGCGGCGAATAAATTCTGTGAAAACCGCATCGAAGCCAGAACAAGACGCAATAGCTTCTTCTCTCATATGAAGCGTCCTAAATGGGCAGTAAGGATGTAATAGATTCATAGACTTTAAAAAAAGGGTGAGCCGATGGAAAAGGATTTTCCGATTTTTCAAGTGATGGACCAAAACGGAAACATTGTGTCTGAGGAATATAAGGAATTGGTGACCGAGGAACGAGTGAAAAAGTTTTATTCTGAAATGGTAAGGATCCGGACGCTGGACAGGAAATCAATCAGTCTCCAGCGGCAGGGCAGAATCGGAACATATGCGCCATTTGAAGGGCAGGAAGCATCCCAGGTAGGAACGGCTCTCGCGCTTGACAGTGAAGACTGGATGTTTCCGACCTACCGTGATCATGGAGCGGCTACAGTGTTCGGCCACTCGCTGAGGAATATTTTATTGTTCTGGAACGGACGGAACGAGGGCTGTGTGCCGCCGGATGGAAAAAAAATCTTCCCGCCAGCTATACCAATCGCCACACAAATTCCGCACGCTGCGGGTGCTGCTTTTGCAGAAAAACAAAAAGGCACAAAGAATGCGGCGATTTGTTATTTCGGCGATGGTGCGACATCAGAAGGGGACTTTCATGAAGGCTTGAATTTTGCCAGCGTCTTCAAATCTCCGGTCGTCTATTTTTGCCAGAATAATCAATACGCGATATCCGTCCCAATCAGCAAACAAATGAATTCCGCAACGATCGCACAAAAAGCTCTTGCATATGATATTCCGGGCGTTAGAGTGGATGGAAACGATGTTTTTGCCGTTTTTGCTGAAACAGAAAAGGCTTTAGAGCGTGCACGCAATGGCGATGGGCCAACACTTATTGAAGCAATGACGTGGCGGTATGGATCCCATACAACCGCTGATGATGCCACAAAATATCGTGACCAGGGAGAAAGTGCTCTTAAGCGAATGGAAACCGATCCATTGCTAAGACTGGAACGCTGGCTGAAAAATGAAGGGCTTTTCGATGAAGCATGGGTGAAGGAAGTAGAAGAGCAGGCAGCTGCAGAAATTGACGCAGCTGTACAGGAAATGGAAAAGTTCCCTAAAGCTGACCCTGCCGTGATCTTTGATTATGTTTTTGAAAAGCCTACGTGGACAATTGAGAAGCAAAAACGGGAATACCTTGAGCTGATCGGAGGTGAAGCATGATGGAAATAGCGCTTCAGACTAAGACTTTGACCCTGGTCCAGGCGATCACAGATGGACTTGATACGATGCTTGGTGAAAGCAAGGAGGTCATCCTTCTTGGCGAAGATATCGGAAAAAACGGCGGGGTTTTCCGGGCAACCGATGGCTTGCAGGAAAAGTATGGAGAGGACCGCGTCATAGACACTCCTTTAAGTGAAGCTGGTTTTGTTGGTGCAGCGATCGGCATGGCAGTGAATGGGTTCAGGCCAGTTGTGGAAATCCAGTTCCTTGGCTTCATCTATCCTGCCTATGAACAAATCATGACCCATGCTTCAAGACTTCGAATGAGAACAATGGGTCACTTCACTGTGCCGATGGTCATTCGTGCTCCATATGGCGCTGGTGTTCGTGCACCTGAAATTCATTGTGACAGCACGGAATCGCTTTTTACCCATATGCCAGGCATGAAAGTGGTCTGTCCATCCAATGCCTACGATGCAAAAGGGCTCATGATTGCTGCCATCGAAGATCCCGATCCTGTTCTTTTCCTAGAACCAATGAGAAGCTACCGTTCCTCTCGTAATGAGGTACCTGAAGGGAAGTACGTAGTTGAAATAGGCAAAGGAAAGAAATTGACTGAAGGGGAAGATGTGACGGTCATCTCCTGGGGAGCCATGGTTCCGGTTGCAATGAAGGCTGCAGAAGAGATGAATCAGAAGGGAATCAATTGTGAGGTCATTGATTTAAGAACACTCTATCCGATTGACAAGGACCTTGTCATAGAGTCAGTCCAGAAAACCGGGCGGACGGTAATAGTTCATGAAGCCCATGCGACAGGAGGCACTGGCAGTGATTTGATTTCATTGATCAATGATGAAGCATTCCTTTACCAAAAGGCTCCTGCAGAAAGAGTGACAGGCTATGATACGCCTGTGCCGTATTTTGGGTTTGAAGATCATTATCTGCCGACGCCGAAAAGAGTCGCAGCTGCAATAGAGAAAGTAATGAAGTTTTAGGAGGCGTGCCGATGGTTGAAGTAAAGCTCCACGATATTGGGGAAGGCATGACCGAAGCGGACATCAATTGTTACCTGGTGAAGCCGGGGGATTTCGTCAAGGCAGATGATCCTTTGGTGGAGGTCCAGACAGACAAGATGACCGCAGAGATTCCTGCTCCCCGCTCAGGTGTAATTAAAGAATTGCTGTTATCACCGGGGCAAACGGTACAGGTAGGGACTACCCTGCTGATCATGGAAGACCGTTCCGGTGGAGATCATTCAGCAGAGTTCCAGAAGGTAAATGACATAATAAAGAAAGAATCCCAGCCTGCGGAAGCTGCAATTGCTGTATTGGACAGACCCGCTCAAGTAAAGGTTCCTGTAGGTGTGAGTGCGAGATTGGGGCAGATTCTTGCATCTCCTTATACAAGGAAAGTTGCACGCGAAAATGGCGTCAATATTATGGAGATTAAAGGAACCGGTCCAGCAGGCCGAATCACCGAAGAGGATGTATTGGCCTTTGTTAAATTAAGAGAGGCTGGGGTTGCGAACACTTCGGAACCAGGCTCCGAGCAGCAGGTTCCGAACGTTTCGAAAGCAGGTTCTGAGAATCTGGTTCCGAAGGTTTCGGAAGCAAGTTCCGAACTGCAGGCTCCGAATGTTTCAGAATCTGGTTCCGAAGAACAGCATACTGTCGTTCACAAGGATACAATGCCATTCCGCGGCCGCCGCAAACAGATTGCGAAAAAGATGGTCCAATCCATGTACACCATCCCTCACTGCACCCATTTTGAGGAGATTGATGTTAGCGAGTTGATCGCTTTAAGGGGAGAAATCAAGGAAGCCGGAAACTCAATTTCTGCGACCGCTTTCTTCATTAAAGCTCTTTCGATTGGGTTAAAAGAATTCCCTGTGTTTAATGCAAAGCTCGATGAAGAAAATGAAAGCATCCAGCTGCTGCGTGAGCATCATGTCGGGATTGCTGTGGACACTCCGGATGGATTGATTGTACCGGTTATCCGCAATGTGGAGAAAAAGAACTTGAAGCAAATCCATAATGAAATGAAGCGTCTGACAAAGCTTGCACTTGATGACAAGCTAACGGTCAAGGATATATCGGGCGGTACCTTCACAATAAGCAATGTCGGTCCGCTGGGCGGCAGCATTGGTGCCACACCGATCATCCAGCATCCGCAGACAGCGCTCGTTTCATTCCATAAGACAAAGAAGCGGCCAGTTGTCACGGATCAAGATGAAATTGCAATCAGGTCAATTATGAATCTATCAATGGCATTTGACCATAGAGTCGCAGACGGTGCAACAGCTGTGGCTTTCACCAACCGTTTCGCACAGCTGATTGAAAACCCAAAATTGATGCTGCTGGAATTGATGTAACAGATAATATGAAAGGCCTCTTTAGTGCTCAAAAGCATTATAGCTTTACATCGTGCTCTTGAGAGTGCAAGGACAATTACTATAAAATTATTTTAAATATTATAAATATTCTTTCGGGAGGTTTTACAATGCAAGAAAAAGTGATGGTATCTGGCCAAAGTACAGAGGACTTTTTTCCGGTCCAGGATGTTGATTATTTAGAGCTATACGTAGGGAATGCCAAGCAGGCAGCTCACTTTTTCCAGACGGCTTTCGGTTTTAAGGTAGTTGCATATTCCGGACTTGAGACAGGCAACCGCGAAACAGCGTCCTTTGTACTTCAACAGCGTAAAATCCGCCTGGTTGTAACTGGAACATACAATGACTCTTCACGCGTTGCTCAGTTTGTAAAGACTCATGGAGATGGCGTCAAGGATATCGCGCTTGCAGTTGATGATGTCGATAAGGCGTATGAGGGAGCGGTTAAGCGAGGAGCAATCGAGATCCAGCTGCCGCATGAGGTTTCTGATGAGCACGGTACGTTAAAAAAGGCAGTCATCGGTACATATGGTGACACGATCCATACTTTAGTTGAAAGAAAAGATTATAAAGGTATTTTCATGCCTGGTTATGTTGAGCATGAATCGGCTGTTCCTGTGAATGACGCAGGGTTCATCGGCATCGACCACGTTGTTGGCAATGTTGAGAGAATGGAAGAATGGGTTAACTATTATGCGAATGTCATGGGCTTCAAGGAGATGAAGCACTTTACAGATAAGGACATCGTGACAGAGTATTCAGCGCTGATGTCCAAGGTTATGCACAATGGCGGCCGCATCAAATTCCCGATCAATGAGCCTGCAGAAGGAAAGCGCAAATCGCAAATCCAGGAATACCTTGAGTTCTACAACGGACCTGGTGTCCAGCATCTTGCGATTTTGACAGAAGACATCGTCAGCACTGTAGCACAATTGCGTAAAAATGGTGTGGAATTCTTGAACACTCCTGATTCTTACTACGAAATGCTATCTGAGCGCGTCGGAGAAATTGATGAAGAAATCGATAAACTTAAAGAGCTTAGTATATTAGTAGACCGTGATGACGAAGGCTATTTGCTGCAGATCTTCACAAAACCGATCGTCGACCGTCCGACGCTGTTCATTGAGATCATCCAGCGTAAAGGTGCTAGAGGCTTCGGTGAAGGAAACTTCAAAGCGCTATTCGAATCAATCGAGCGTGAACAGGAAAGACGCGGCAACCTTTAATAGCCGGGAGAGAAGGGGGCGGTTCGCTCCCTTTTCGTTATAAGTGCGACTGATTATGGGGGGATCATCTTGAATGTAAAAGCAAGAGCAGAACTGGAAGGCATCACGCCATATGCCCTCGGCCGAAGCATCGAGGAAATCAAGGAACAGTATGGAATCAAGACAGTAAGGAAGCTTTCGGATAATGAAAATGTGTATGGCACCTCGCCAAAGGTCCAGAAAGCAATCATGCAGGCATCTGCTAACCTGGCATTATATCCGGACGGAATGACATCAGGAATTATAGAGAAACTGTCCGTACATTATCAATTGGATCAAAAGCATTTACTTGTTTCCAATGGTTCGGAGGAAATCATCCGCCTGCTGACAAGAGCGTATATTGATAAAAATGACGATGCTGTGATGGCTGAGGTCACTTTCCCGAGATATAAAACGAATGTGATGATCGAGGGCGGCAGAGCTGTAACTATACCGATGATTGACGGCAGGCATGACCTCAAAAAAATGCTGGAAGCAATCAGCGAAAAAACGAAGATGGTTTTTGTCTGCAATCCGAATAATCCAACCGGGACGATTGTGGCGAAGCAGGAACTGCTTGAGTTTTTCGGCAATGTACCTTCAAATGTACTGATTATCATGGACGAAGCTTATTTTGAATATGCTGATTCCGAGGAATATCTGGATACGATGCCATTGCTTAAGCAATATGAAAATCTTGTGATCCTAAGGACTTTTTCGAAAATCTACGGCCTTGCCAGTTTGCGTGTTGGCTATGGCATCATGCATGAAGACGTTGCGAAAGAGCTTCACAAAGTCAGGGATGTATTCAATGTCAACCAGCTGGCACAGGCGGCAGCGATGGCAGCGCTTGAGGATCAGTCATTCGTCCAGGACTGTTCAGCTAAAAATAGCGCAGAAAGAGACTTCCTGAAAGGTAAGTTCAAAGAGTTGGAGATTGATAGTTTCCCATCGCAATCCAACTTCTTGTTTGCCTTCACGAATAGGCCGATTATCCAGACGCTGACGGAAAATGGCGTCCTCGTCAGACAGATGCAGCTTTCGGGATACAAGGAAGCATTCAGAATCACCCTCGGCAGCCGTGAAGACCATGAGTTCATCCTCCGGATCGTCAGCCAGCTTTTTCATGAAAGGGCGGTGTAAGCCTTGGAAATAAAAACAGATCAACTTGAATGGAGAGACGCATACAAGCTATTACAAGGCTCTGTCCTGCCACGGCCCATTGCCTTTGTTTCCAGCCACGATGAAAACGGGAACGCCAATCTGGCTCCATTCAGTTTTTTTACTGTCATCAGCGCGAATCCGATGATGGTCTGCTTTTCGCCGATGAGAAGAGGGACTGATGGAGCGAAAAAGGATACTTTGCAAAATATTGAAGCCACAAAGGAGTTCGTCATTAATATTGTCAGCGAGGAATTCGTTCAGCAGATGAATGACTGTGCGACTGAATTTCCTTCAGATGTCGATGAATTCGAGGCATCTGGACTGACCAAGGCTGACAGTATGGCAGTAAAACCATCGCGGGTAAAAGAATCGAAGGTACAATTAGAATGCTTGTTGGATCAGGTCCTCCACTTTGGTGGCGAAGAAGCCGGAGCTGGCAGTCTGGTCATCGGGAAGGTCGTCCATGTACATGTCGAAGATGAACTGTATGAAAACGGACGAATCAATTCGGAAAAATTGAATCCGGTGGGAAGGCTGGCAGGCGCCACATACACTCAGCCGCTGGCAAAAACCTTTGAGCTTCAAAGAAAATAGGTGATTTCATGAAATTCATAACTTTTACGAAAAAAGACGGAACCGTAAGTGCTGGCTGGATCAATTCACGCAATGAAGTTGTCGATATGAATGAAGTATCAAACGGGATGTTGCCTGATAATATACTGGCATTCATCGAAAACCACGAGCAATTTATGGAATACATCGAAAAAAATAAGGGACTGATTGAGACAGGCAATGGTTCTTATCTTCTGGAAGATGTAACCTTGAACGCGCCGCTGCCTAATCCGAAGAGCGTCCGCGATTTTTATGCATTCGAGCAGCATGTGAAAACAGCCAGGGAGAACCGAGGCCTTGAAATGATTCCTGAATGGTATGAAATCCCGGTGTTTTATTTCACCAACCATCTTGCCGTCAAAGGCCCTGAGGAAGAAATCAGGCGGCCGCAGAACTGTGAATGGATGGACTATGAACTTGAAATTGCTTGTGTTATCGGCAAGGAAGGACGGAATATCAAGGCTGAGGATGCTGAACAGCATATTTTTGGCTTTTTTATCATGAATGACTGGAGTGCCCGCGATTTGCAGCGGAAGGAAATGAAGGTCGGACTTGGGCCGGCGAAGGGCAAGGATTTTGCGACATCATTCGGTCCCTGCCTGGTAACGAAGGATGAATTGATGCCCCGCAAAGCGGCGAAAGGCTTCAATTTGCAAATGACAGCAAGAGTGAACGGAAAAGAGCTTTCAAACGGCAATGTGAAGGACCTTTATTATTCCTTCGGAGAAATGATTGAGCGCGCTTCCGAGGGTACGACACTGTATCCTGGTGAGGTAATCGGTTCAGGCACAGTGGGAACAGGATGTATCCTCGAATTGGGAACGGATATTCATCGCTGGCTCGAGCCCGGCGATGAAGTAGAACTTGAGATTGAAGGACTTGGTGTCCTGAGAAATAAAATTATTCAAGATTAGAAAGAAGGTGTTTATATGTATTACCGCCAGCTGGGAGAAATCCCGAAGAAACGCCATACGATTTTTAAAAAGGAAGACGGTTCTCTTTTCCGCGAGCAGGTAATGGGGACGAAGGGCTTTTCCGGCACGCAGTCAATCCTTTATCATCACCATATGCCGACTGAGGTAGTAAAAAGTGAATTGATCGGCAGTTACCTGCCTGAATATGAGGAACAGGAATCACTGAACCACAGGCACTTCCTTACCGACCAGATTTCGAAAACCGGAGATGCCTTAAGTGGAAGGGAATATATTCTCGGTAATGACGATCTTCTGATTGGGTTTGCGAATATCAATGAACCAATGAAGCAATTCTACCGCAATGGTGATGGTGATGAAATGTTCTTTTTCCATCATGGCTCCGGCAAGGTGGAGACGATGTTCGGTACATTGAACTATCGTCCTGGTGATTATGTCGTTATTCCGATTGGAACAATATATCGAGTGGTCCCTGATGATTCTGAAATGACTAAAGCGCTGATTGTAGAATCGTTCAGCCAGATCACGACTCCTCGACGTTACCGTAATGAATATGGCCAGCTGCTCGAGCACAGCCCATTCTGTGAACGTGATATTCGCGGGCCGGAAATGCTGGAAACCTTCTCTGAAAAAGGGGAGCATGAGGTGATCACGAAGACACGCGGCCATATGCATCGCCACGTATTGAACCATCATCCGCTTGATGTCGTCGGCTGGGACGGTTATTTGTATCCTTGGGCGTTCAATATTGAGGATTTCGAGCCAATTACTGGCCGGATCCATCAGCCGCCTCCGGTCCACCAGACGTTCGAAGGCCATAATTATGTGGTATGTTCCTTCGTGCCAAGACTTTACGATTATCATCCTGAAGCGATTCCAGCTCCATATTACCACAGCAACGTCAATAGCGATGAGCTACTGTACTATGTGGAAGGAAACTTCATGAGCCGCAAAGGAATCAAAGAAGGTTCGATTACATTGCATCCGAGCGGAATCCCGCACGGACCGCATCCGGGCAAGACAGAAGCAAGCATCGGCAAAAAAGAAACGCTTGAGCTTGCCGTCATGATCGATACATTCCGCCCGTTGAAAACGGTGAAGAAAGCCAAGGACATCGAAGACGGCCAGTATATGTATACTTGGATCGAAAAATAAGGAAAGACGACCAATTCGCTATGGAGTGGGTTGGTTTTTTTGTGTGGGAAATTGGAAATAATCCAGTTTTTTTTCCAGTTCGCCAATAAACATGTGAAAATCGCCAATTAAATCATTTTTTCGCCAATAAACTGGTGGAATCGCCAATAAAATGAAATGATCGCCAAAAAAATTTTCGGGTTTCTTTTTAGAGGATGCATTTTTCCCAGCGATACCAAATAATCGGAAAATCAATGGGCAATACTAACAAAATCGACTACGGATTAGGAGGATAAGACGTGACTTTATCTATATTCGCCTTGGGCGGCATCAATGAAATCGGGAAAAACATGTATGTTGTCCAGTATGAGGACGATATTTTTGTGATTGACTGTGGAGGAAAGTTTCCTGATGAAAGCTTATTGGGTATCGATTTGATTATCCCGGAAATGACTTATCTAGAAGAAAATAGAGAGAAAATCCGCGGACTGATTGTGACTCATGGACACGAGGACCATATCGGCGGGGTCCCTTATTTTTTCAAAAAGCTGAAGGCACCTGTGTATGCAACAAATTTCACTCTTGGTTTAATTGAACTCAAACTGAGTGAACACAAGCTTTTAAGAGGAACTGAACTCAATAAAATCAACTCGGATTCACAATTGGATTTTGGCAAGGTGAAGGTTTCTTTTTTCAAAGTGAGCCACAGCATCCCGGATTGCTTGGGAATTGTGTTCCATACTCCTGAGGGAAGTATTGTCCATACGGGAGACTTCAAATTCGATTTGACGCCCGCCAATGATGAACAATCAGAAATCCATAAGATGGCGAAGATTGGAACGGAAGGTGTAATTGCGCTGCTGTCAGAGAGCACGAATGCAGAGCGGACCGGGTTGACGCCATCTGAGCGGATGGTAGCCAGCCATCTTGAAGAAGCTTTCATGAAGGCAGAAGGGAAAATCTTTGTTTCGACTTTTGCATCAAACGTTAACCGAGTTCAGCAGGTTGTCGAGGCAGCGATCAAAACGAACAGGAAGCTTGCCTTACTGGGCAGGAGCATGGTTAATGTGGTTGATGTTGCGATCGAAAGAGGTTATTTAAATGTCCCTGAAGGAATGTTGATCCAGCCGAATGTTGTTGACCAATTGGATCCTGGGAAAGTAGCAATCCTGTGTACTGGCAGCCAAGGGGAACCGATGGCCGCACTTTCCCGCCTTTCTTCCGGTAATTACCGCGATGTCTCAATCTATCCAGGGGATACCGTCATCATGGCGGCGTCGCCTATTCCCGGAAATGAAAAGGATGTTTCCAAGATCATTGATAATTTGTTCAAGCTCGGGGCGAAAGTCATCTACGGCTCCGGCAGCACAACAGGCATGCATGTTTCCGGCCACGGCTACCAGGAAGACCTTAAGCTGATGCTGACCCTGATGAAGCCTAAATATTTCATCCCGATCCATGGGGAGTATAGGATGCTGCATCATCATCGCTTGCTGGCGGAATCCGTTGGCGTTGAAAAAGGAAATACATTCATTATTCGGAATGGGGATATCGTTGACATTGAAAACGGCGAAGCGCGCCAGACACGAAATGTCCCAGCAGGTGATACTTACGTTGATGGCGTAAGTGTTGGGGATGTAGGCGAAATCGTACTCAGGGACAGGAAGCAGCTATCTGAGGACGGAATGCTGGTCATTGTCCTGACATTGAGCAAAGCAGAACGGAAAATCATTTCCGGTCCGGATACCATCTCGCGTGGCTTTGTTTTTGTGAAAAATTCCGAGGACCTGATGAGAGATGTGAACAAATTGGTGACCAAAACAGTGACCGATCTTCAAGAAGACAATGTACATCGCTGGAATGTCATTAAACAAGGAATCAAAAAAGCAGTGGGCCAGCATATTTTCCAACAGACTAGAAGAAAGCCGATGATTTTGCCAATCATTATTGAAATTTAATCTTCGCTGATGGACCGGGTACTATAAAGAGTGCCTGGTCCATCTTATTGACGTGACACTAAAAGGTGTTATATACTGTAAAAGCGACACCAAATAGTGTTATTAACTGATGGAGGCAAAAAACATGGAAACACAAAGAGAAATTCGCAAAACCATTATTTTAAATGCACCGATCGAAAAAGTATGGAAAGCAGTCGCAACATCAGAAGGCATTGCTGCCTGGTGGATGCCGAATACGTTTGAGCCAGAACTTGGCAAAGAGTTCATCCTCCACGCAGGTCCTTTTGGAGATTCACCATGCAAAGTGACAGAATTGGAGCCGCCGAATCGACTCGGTTTTGATTGGGGAAAAGATTGGCATCTTCTATTCGAATTGAAAGAACTTGATGGCCGAACGGAGTTTACTTTAATTCACTCAGGATGGGATCCTGAAAAGGTCACTGAATTCGGACAACCTCATTCAATTATCCAGGGAATCATGGATAATGGTTGGGATAAAATCGTTAACGAAGCACTTCCAGCCTATATCGAGGGTTAATATGACAGCCTTAGAAGCGAGATATGATGTGTTCCAGGCTGTTGCCGATCCAACTCGCCGTAAAATCCTGAAGCTGCTCGCAGACAAGGAGATGCCGATTGCTTCCATAACTGAAAAGTTTCCGATTACAAGGACGGCCGTCAATAAGCACTTATTTGTTTTATCTGAAGCAGGACTGGTATCTAGTAAGAAAATTGGGCGGGAAACTCGCTATGCCCTACAGCCAGAACCGCTTCAGGAATTGCAAGAATGGCTTTCATTTTTTGAATTATATTGGGATAATAAGCTATCTGCACTTAAACATTTTGTGGAAGATGATGATTAGATCAGCCTTTCGAAAGGTTGCCCCTTTTTAGATAGCTCTCAGATGAAAATTAGCCTCGATCATCCATTCCAGGCCGCATATTTAACTTCCAAGCATGGAGCAATTCCATGCTTTTTTACATTCCTGCTTAACAAATGAGTACATAAGGTCTACACTAATAATTATTGAGAATTGCATCTTCCAGGAGGGAGCAGTCCATGGATATCATACTAAGTCAAAAAAACATTAAAGATTTATGCGGAACTGTTTCCTTCAAGCGGGGGGATGCGTTTTACCGAGCGGGAAAAGTTGAGTTTACTGATGACAATGTGGATCGGGTTAGCGCAACCGTAACGGGAGCGGATATATTCCATGTTATGGTCACGGAAACAGGGGACGGCCGTTTCGCAGCTGAGTGCACTTGTCCAAAGCTGGCGTCTGTCAAGCATGAGTGCCAGCATGTGGCCGCAGTCTTACTTGCGATCATGGACGAGCAAAAAAAAGGGACTTCACATGCACATAAAAATGATAAACATAAAGGAAGCGATCTGGCTGAAAGCCTGCTGACTATTTTCAGTGAAGGACCTAGCAGGACAAGCGGCCATCAGCTCCACTTTGAAACAAGAAAAATCCTGAACACATTATTCAATATTGAACCTGTCAAAATGAGTGACAGGGAAATGCTCCTGGGTATTTCGATGAGCATTGGTCCAATTGGAATCGTGGATATTCAGGGGTTTTTGTTGAGTATAGCAAATAGGGAGGCAGCACATTTATCTGAAGTATTCACTTACGATCCACAGCTTCATTGCTTTCAAAATGATATTGATTCAATCATCAACATCCTCATTCAAATCGTCGAGGACGCTGATAATGAGGCGAAAAACGGTACTCTTACCTCAACATTAATTATTCCGACATCCTTCTGGGTTCGGCTGTTGCCGCTGCTGGAAAATATTCAGGATGTTAAGTTTATTGAGGAAGGCAAGATCACTGGGCCATTTTCAGTTTCAAAAGAAAAACTTCCACTTTTGTTCAATTTTGAAAAAATGACAGAGAGAGACTATTCTTTAAAAATTGCAGGTATTTCTGAACTCATTGTGATGGATAAATATGATCTTGTTTGGTTGGAATCCAGATTGATTCAGCTCAGCACAGAGGATTGCAGCAGATTATTCGAACTGAAAAATATGCTTGCCAAAACCAAAACGGATAGCATACCAATTTTAGATGATCAGATGGGCTTCTTTGTAGAAAAAGTCGTGCCGGGACTGCGCCGTATTGGAGAAGTTCAAATAGACGGCGATATAACGAAGCAATTTTTGACGGAGCCATTCAAAGCAAAACTATTTTTGGATCGTGTGAATAACCGTTTACTGGCTGGAATCGAATTCCAATATGGGAAAATCGAGTTTAACCCTCTAGAAGACAGGGAACCGAAAGTGAATTCTCTATTGATCAGGGACAGTGTCAAGGAGGATCAGATCCTGGAGCTGTTGGATGAAGCTTCATTTGCGAAAACAGATGGAGGTTATTTTTTACATAATGAAGAGCTCGAATATGAGTTTCTGTATCATGTTATGCCAAAACTGGAAAAGCTTGTGCAGATTTATGCTACAACAGCTGTCAGGACTCGAATATTCCGGGAGCCGGTCCGGCCGCAGATTCGAGTCAAGGTGAAAAAAGAACGGACAAACTGGCTTGAATTCAAATTTGAAATGGATGGCATTCCTGAAAAACAGATCAGGGATATACTCGAAGCCCTTGAGGAAAAAAGGAAGTATTATCGGTTACGCAACGGCTCACTAATGTCACTGGAAACAAGGGAATGGGAAGAGATCCAGCGTTTTTTGAATGCAGGGCCTATACAGGATGAGGATCTTGAAAAAGGGTTGAATGTCCCAATTATACGGGGTATGCAGTTGATAGAGACATTCGAGGATGGAGCTGTTCTTCAATTAGAGGAATCTTTCCGGAATTTTCTCGAGGAAATTAGTACTCCTGGCAAGGTGAAGTTTGCTGTCCCTGAATCATTGCAGTCCATATTACGTGAATACCAGAAACAGGGTTATCAATGGATGAAAACGCTCGCTAGCTACGGATTTGGCGGAATTCTGGCAGACGATATGGGTCTTGGTAAAACGCTGCAAAGCATTACGTATATCTCATCAGAACTTCGCAATGTGAGGGATAGGCAACATCCGATCCTGATAGTCTGTCCATCATCCCTTGTTTATAACTGGCTTAGTGAATTCATGAAATTCACTCCTGAGATCCAGGCAATCATCATCGACGGCAATAAAGCAGAGCGGTCCAAGCTTTTAAAGGATATTTCGGGTATTGATGTTGTCATTACCTCCTACATGCTTTTGCGCAAGGATATTCACCTATACGAAAAGATCAATTTTCACACGGTGTTTTTCGACGAGGCACAGGCTTTCAAAAATCCGCTGACTCAAACGGCAAAAGCGGTGATGAACATTCAGGCTGACCACCGCTTCGCATTGACCGGTACACCGATTGAAAACTCGACTGAGGAATTATGGTCTATTTTTCGAGTGGTTTTTCCGGAACTGTTTCAAGGATTGAAGGAATACAGTCATTTGACAAGCAAAACCATCGCTCGCAGGATTCGGCCATTTTTATTGCGAAGGGTAAAAGAAGAAGTACTTGGAGAACTGCCAGAAAAAATTGAATCAATCGATAGAGTTGAATTGCTGCCTGAGCAGAAAAAGCTTTATGCTGCATACCTGGCAAAGCTTAGACATCAAACGCTGAAGCAGCTGGACAAGAATACCATCAGGAAAAACCGGATTAAAATTTTGGCAGGATTAACGAGATTGAGGCAAATATGCTGCCATCCAGCCTTGTTTGTAGATGGATACAAGGGGAGCTCAGCAAAATTTGAACAGTTGAAACAAATCATAGAGGAGTCAAGGTTTGCGGGCAGAAGGGTGCTCATTTTTTCACAGTTCACCAAAATGCTCGACTTGATCGGCAGGGAGCTGGCACATGAAGGAATTCCGTTCTTTTATCTGGACGGTCAAACACCACCTGAAGAGCGAGTGGAAACCTGTGAAAGGTTCAATGAGGGAGAACGGGATTTTTTCCTTATTTCCCTGAAAGCAGGAGGCACAGGCTTAAACTTAACAGGAGCTGATACAGTCATCCTTTATGATTTATGGTGGAATCCCGCTGTTGAGGAACAGGCGGCTGACCGGGCACACCGAATGGGACAGAAAAACATAGTTCAGGTCATTAAATTAATTGCACGCGGCACAATCGAAGAAAAAATGAACGAGCTGCAGGATAAAAAGCGGAATATAATAGAAGAAATTATTGAAGAAAAAAAATCCGCTTCACTGACAGAAGAAGATATCCGTGAAATTTTGCAGATTTAGCGGATTAGAGAGTTAAGTATTTAATATTTTTTTAGATAAGCCGATAATAATCTTTGACACTATGCTGTTAGAGGAGAGATTATTTTGGCAAATAGAGGTTTGAACGTAGGCAAGCCAGCACCTGATTTTGCTTTACCGGGAACGTATAATACAAAATACAGCTTATCAGACTTCGCCGGTCAGCCTATTATTATTGTTTTCTTAAGGGGCACATGGTGACCTAACTGCCGGAATCAGCTGGTCCAGCTGAATGAACAATATGATTTCTTAAAAGAAAAGGGGATTCAGGTCCTTGGAATTGCCGGGCAAAATATCACCGGAATTCAGAATTATGTTGAAAAGGAAGGCATCAAGATTCCGATTCTTTCTGATGAAAAGAGATCAGTGATTAAACAATACGAGGTTTTTGTACCCATAAAATGGGACAGTTTCCGGATCGCCATTCCTAGCACATATGTATTGGACGAAAACCATGTGATTCGCTACAGCTATATAGGAGATTCGCAATTTGACCGTCCAGCTTTGGATGAAATTTTGAATATCGTCCACGAAATCGATGTATCAACTTCTGATGGAGAGGAAGCAGACGAGCGTGGTCAGGCAAATGTATTCGTTGGTGCTATGAAAGAAACCTTTAATGATATTTTCTTATCCACCCAGACGATTAAACACAGTGTGAATCACAATTTAGTTTCTATTAACGAATTGGAGAACGAACTAACTGAAAATAAAGAAGCACTAACTCAATTTTTCACCGTGTTTGAACAAATGGAATCAAAGATTAGCAAGTACAGTGGAGCAATTGGAGAGGTAGCAGAGGGTTCTGTTGCTGTTATTAATGATAATCAGCAGGCTGTCGAGCATATGAATCAAACATCAGAATTGTTAAAGGAACTTGTAAGTCTAACCAAAACCATTGGCAGTATCAGCTCTACGATTTCATCGATTTCAGCACAAACGAAAATACTTGCGTTAAATGCTTCCATAGAAGCGGCACGTGCTGGTGAACACGGTAAGGGATTTTCTGTGGTGGCAAAAGAAGTCGGCAAGCTGGCAGCTGCCTCTGCAGAAGCATCTCAAAATATATCTACACAATTAGAAGGAATAGAGAACAAAATCAGTTCAAGTTTTTCTTCTTTCACCGACTTTGACGACCTTATGCAGCAGATAGACACGAAGGTGAAATACCAAAATAAAGAGCTCGAAAAGGTTTCAACGGGTATCTTATCTATTAGGGCTGATAGTATTTCACTTGCGGAGCGTCTCAGAGAAATCACCGAACAGCAAGAAACCCAGCAACGGAAAATCATTTCAGTCAAACAACAAGAAATGAATATTTCTTCTGAAATAGATGGAATCCATCACGATATTGATGAAAATAATAGACTGGTGTCTGAGCTCGACAAGAGATATTTATAGGCAATAGTAAAGCCCCTATATTGTAATAGGGGCTTTACTTCTTTATTTAGCAGCCTCGTTATCCAGATAAGACCTCAATGTTTGCTGTAATGTACCTTTGGTTTCTGCCTTTTGGTCAAAAGTGATTCCTGTATGAATCATTTTTCTTACAAGTTCAGGGCGCATTCCAGTTATTACTGCGTTCGAACCCATCATGGAAACACCACTCAATACTTTTTGGAAGTGGGAAATGACATTCATTTCCATGTCCGCAATCCCTGAAAGGTCCATAATCAAGGTTTGGACCTTAAGTCTTGCAATATCCATTAGGATCTTTTCTTCAATAATATGCATTCTGTAGTCATCAATCATGCCGATTAGTGGCAGAACAGCAACCGTGGCACTGACTGGAATGATCGGAACAGATAAATGTTCAACCAATTTCCTTTGCGAGTTAAGCAGTTCGTCTTTGTACTTTGTATAAGTCAGGAAGAAGGTATTCAGGAATTGGTCTACTTGGTCATTGATCCTCTTTTCAAGGTGGAAAAACTCCTCGCGGTCAGAAAATCTATTATGCAATTGATCATATTTGTTTAGGAAGTGCCATAAAGTTCGACGGATGGCCTGAATCCACTCCAGCTTGAAAGCAACAGTCAGTGAATGTTCTGCCCAAGCAATCCCTTCTTGTTCTGCAAAAGCAACCAGGTTCTCTTCCTGCTGCTCCACTATGTAAACAATTAACTTCTCAGCGTTCTTTAAAAGATCAATATTTCCTTTTTGGAGAATCTCATTGATTTTAGAAGCAACATTCACTGCTTCCGACAACAAGTGCTGCTCAAAAAGTTCCCTATTGGCTTTAATGAAATCGGTCACTTCATCTCTTTGGTTAAAGGTTGATTCCATTTTATGTACACTCCCTGATTATTTAATTTAATTTTAATTAACAACACGCAGATAGGTGAAACTTAATCTTTACTAAATGTAACAAATTGACGTTTTTTATTCAAATAAATGCATATTTCCTACATCTAAAGAGGATAAAGAATCTAGACAAAGAAGTAATAATAAATAAATTTTATTAGGAGGAAGAAAAATGGGATGGCTGCTCATTGTAATCATAGCATACTTGCCTATCTTTTACAGGATTCATAGAAGGCTGGATTTTCTGGAAAAAGAGGTTGAGCGATTGAGTAAGGAAAAGTAAAGAAGGGTTCCTCAAATCCATAGGTGGTATGAATAATAATATTTTGTTAAGTAGGAATCCGCTTTTAACCTTGACCTTGATAAGGAAGAACATAGGACAAATTAATAGACTGCCATTTTACAGGCAGCCTTTAATTTTAAAATGCATCTATATAGACTTTTTCTTCAAGTCCCGTTTGGGCAGAAATGAATTTATCTTCCTGGAAGTATTCTAAATCCGGTTTCATGTAGACTAGTTCGAAATTGCCTGTCAAAGCTGAGTAAATGACTACTTTCTGTTGGTTATCAATATTGCCAGATGAAACTGCGAGGTCTACTTGATCCATTGTTTCAAAAGAAGGAACATGACGATTGTGATCAAAGCTTTCAAGTTCACCATTCCTGGCATTCAAATGTAAAATGGTCTCTGTTTCTAAAGGAGTATACAATGTATAACCGTCTAATTTAGGCACAGCTTTGAAGCTGTATACCTTATATCGAGGATCATCTGCAAACGAGTTGAAATTAAAGCCTAAAGACACAAGTTCGAGGTTGATACCTTTCCCATAAAATCTTTCTAAGTAAAACCTGGCTTTGGTTTCAGCCTCTTTTTGATCAATGATTGAGTCATCACTTAGTGGTCCGGTATTACCCATATAATTAGTGACTTGGCCGGTAATAGCATCAATATCTCCACCATAGCCATTGCCAATATCAAAATGGTAGACATACATGTCATTGACCGGGCTTTCCTTTTTCAGCTTGATATCTTTTGGATCAAGATCCAGGACATTGGCAATCCTGCTTTTCAAAGCGGACTCTGCCATCGGCTTCACTTGATCTGGCATTTTATGAAATCGAGTATAGCTATAGGTTAATGTATTGACTTTTTGGTAAAACTTATCCATCTTTTTTACATCTAAAATATGCAGGTATGAACTGTATCCATGGTGAGTTTTGTTATACTGCTCACCAACGATTTCATGATGTTCACTAAAGTATTCCTTAATCGCATTGAAGGCTTCTTCATCTGTTTCAGACCATCTGCCCTGATCATAGCGGATTTTCATGACTTCGGCCATTGAGTTCAGTCTTTGGGTGTCAAGCGATAGACTAAACTCAGTAGAGTTCTTGCTCTTCTGCTCAATATAGTTCATGTGCTCTTCTAGTTTAGCATTGGTTTCAAAAAACTCGTGACTTAGCTGCTGGAACGGATCAAGAGTAATTTGCTCCTTATTTTTTATCATTTCAAATGCCCCTGTAAAGTGGTCGATGGAAGCATAGTATTCATCTACTGCCATGAACAATTGTTCACGCTCATTGATGTAATCTGTGAAAACCATTGTAAAAATAATTGCCGCAAGAACAACAGAAATAATTCTAACTCGATTCAGTTTCATTCTTAGAACAATTTTTTCATCGAGTGATTGTGGTGCTGCAGGCTCTTCTATTTCGTTGATGGGGAATGACTTCTCTCCTGTTTCGTAAAAGTTCTTGCATGCCTTGCATTCAGTCAAATGTTCATCAACTGCTTTTTTTACCGAAGGACTTAAGTCATTTTCCACATATAATGGATATAAATCCTGGACAACATCATGCTCCAGCATCATTCTCTAGCCTCCATTTCACGGTAGATTTCCCTGAATTTTTTCCTGGCCCTGTATAGTCCAACCTTCATCTGTCCGATTGATTCGTTTGTTATGGCAGCAACTTCTTCATATGAAAGGCCATTGACATCTCGCAGGATGATATACGTTCTGTAATTTTCCTGCAGCTTCAGTAATGTCAGCTCAATTTGATGTTGATCATCTGAACGTTTGTATGGATCTGGCTGATTAAACTTTTGCTGGTCAATCAAATCCGATTGGTATTCCATTTTGTTTTGTTTCTTCTTGCTGAAATTGATATATGTGTTTCTTGCTATTTTAAAAAGCCAGGTTTTCAATGAGGACTCACTACGAAAGCTTGAAAGTGATTGAAAGGCCTTCAAAAATGTATCCTGGGTAAGATCTTCGGCAATATGCTCATTTAAAGTTGAGCGATACAGGTACAAGAAAATAGCATTCTTGTAGGTCTCGTATAATTCAATTCTTGGGTCTGACATTCCATCCCCCTCTCTCTGGAAAACATAGACAGTTAACATCACCAAAAGTTACATATAAATTGATTTATTTATAGAAAACCAGATGGTAAAATTAGCTAAATACTTACATGCAGTCTTTATAATAACATCATCGGTTCAGAATGATGATTTTGTAGAAGGGGTAGGGGGATATTTTTATGGAGTTGACTTTACGACTCATCACGAGGGATAACTGGGAAGAGGCCATACAATTGAAGGTGAAGGAAAAGCAAAAGGATTTTATCGCCTCCAACCTATATTCCATCGCAGAAGTCCAATTTCTTGATCAGTTCATAGCGTGTGGCATTTATGAAGGAGACCAAATGGTCGGGTTTACGATGTTTGGAGTAGACCCAGATGACGGTAACTATTGGATTTTTCGCTTGATGATCGATGAAAAGCATCAAGGAAAAGGGTATGGCTACGCAGCAGTAAAATTAGTAATCGAAGAGATTAAGAGAAGGAACACAGCCCAAATCCCATTGGTCATGATTGGCTATCATATGGAAAATGGTGGGGCAAGAGCCGTCTATAAGAAAGCCGGATTTTTGGAGACAGAAATAGCACCCTGGGGAGAGCAATTGGCTGCCTACACCCTTAAGGCCGAGGTACACTGATACTTCGGACAAATATCAGTGTAAGTTCTGGGAAAGTGTCCGTCATCAATTCTATGATGGACAGAAATAGAGGGATTACCGGGAAAAGTGTCCGTCATCAATGCTCTGACGGACAGAAATAGGAAGAAATCCCGAAAAAGTGTCCGTCATTAAGGCTATGACAGACAGAAATAAGAGGAAGACCCGAAAAAGTGTCCATCATTAAAGCTATGACGGACAGAAACGAGAGGAAATCCCGAAAAAGTGTCCGTTCTAACTGAAGAGGTTGTTAGTTGGCTTCAGGTTTGGTCCCGAATTTACTGAATGAAATGATACGCGCTGCCACACTTGTCAATGAGCCAAGAATAGCGCTTCCGATGATGTCTAATGGATAGTGGTGACCAACCCATACGCGGGAGAAGCCGGTTAGCGTTGACATCCACATCATGATTGTACCTAGGGTTCGATGAAACATCATTACAGTGGTAGAAGCAGCGAAAGCGAGCATAGTATGCTTGCTGGGGAAGGAAGAATCCATTTTTGAAGGAATAAGGATTCCGACACGTCGCTTCATGAAAGGACGAGGTTTAAAATAAAATATATGGATGAAGAAGTGTAAAATGAAGCTAATGGCTACTGACATGCCTGTTTCAAGTGCAATTTGTTTATTCAATCTGTTTTTAAACAGCATCAATATCAAAATCAAAAGATAAGCATAGCGCACACGATTAGAAATAAGGATCATCACTTGATCCACCGGTGATACGCGCCCAGAAAGTCTGTTGATTAGCTGAAAAAGTTTAAGGTCCATCATGTTTCTCCTCATTATTTTTAACCTTACTTTTCCCTGACTGTTCCTAAAAATGTATGAAAAAAAGGAGTGGGTTAGAAATGGAAGCAAAGCTGGTAAAGAAAGAAGCATTCATGGCTATAGGAGTCAAATGGATTGGCACTTTTGAACAGGCCGCCAAGGGAGAAATTAAAGGCTTTCATAAGGAATTTCTCAAAAGGAGAAATGAAATAGAATACGCTGTAAATCCAGAAAACATTCTTGGGCTTTCTTATCACATCAACAAAACTGGATTTACATATTATCTGGCTTTGGAAGTGGAAGATACGACGGCTATGCCGGAAGAAATGGAATTAATTACGGTTCCCGCCTATGCTTTTGCCAGTACAGAATATAAGGGGACAGCAGTGCATGAGGCATATACAGGCTTGTACGCATGGATCAAACAGAATGGCTATTCATTAAAACAGGGTGAAGTAGAGCATCTGGAAGAGTATCCAGGAAGCTTTGATCCTTTAACAGATGAACCTGAACTGATAATCAATATTCCGGTTATCGCTTAAAAAGGGATTTATTTATAGGAAGGGTAATGTTTGAGGGGAAGGAGTTGGTTTATAAGTTTCCCAACTTCTTTTTCATCAAAAAAAAACAAGCACTCTGGAAGCTGCTTGACCAATGTCTTTAGCAAACTTCTTTCTTTTAGGCTGAGGTGTTGGTCTTTTCATTCCCAATATCCTCCCTGACCTGACTACTGTTTCCTATTCGAAATAATTCAAGTCCTCTTAGTAAGGCATCACCCCCGAAGCCAGCCATGATTGACATCAAAAAAACTCTTAGCAGTGAATCAGCTTCGGATGAGACCACCAAAAGAGCGGCGGCCAATGATCCTGTAAGGATCTCTTCAAAGAAACCTAGGTAAATGAACTTCTTTGTTCTTCTCGGCATGATGATTTTGCCACGTCTTCTTACATGTGCTGTCAGTCCAACAAATCCACCGATGACCAGTGCGAAAATAATGTTTTCTAACATGTTCATCACTCTCCTAAAGTCCAGATTTTTGTTGGTCGACCTCAGGTAACTCTAGGTGTATTACTATTATACAAGTAGTAATGGTGGAAAAGCATGTGTAAATTTATCGAATTTTCAGTATATTTTAATGGTAAATACTATGTGTAACTTTTTGGTAAAATTTAATATTTGAGACCTTTGGAAAAAGTTACAGGCCTATTGTCATAAAGAATCGGTCTCAATGAATGGAATCAATGTGTGGAAAAGGGCAATTGAACAGGAGGGTAACCATGTTTGTTATCAATGTTGAAGGGGCCATTTCCAGAGACGGAAAATGGCTGATCATTGAAAGGAGCTCCAAAGAGGAACATGCTGGAGGCCTTTTGTCACTTATCGGCGGTACGGTGGAAAATGAGGGATTCTCAAAAGACTTGCTTGAACGAACTTTGAAGCGGGAGCTCTTTGAGGAGGTAGGGATTACAATTAAGGATGAAGTCACCTATGTTCGCAATACATCTTTTATTCTTCCAGATGGAAGGGAGGTCCTCGATCTGGTTTTTTATTGTGAGATTGAGACGGGAGAACCGTTTGCCAAAAGTCCAGATGAAGTTACTGCTGTATACTGGATGGCAGCGGAAGAAATCTTTGCCCATCCAAATGCTCCTGTTTGGTTAAAGGAAAGCATTGAAGAAGTTGAGAAGATATCGAGTAAAATCCAGCTTATATGATGCCGCCGGTACAAGGCGGTATTATTTTTGCCTGAAAAAGGAAATGAATGCTGATTTAGCGAATAAGTAAAGATGTTTTGCAAAGTTGAGGTGTGAGGTTGGTTAGATGGAAGCATTTAATAAATTATTGAAACAAATCAATCTGGATGTTCGTCAAAATAAACGATTTATTTTTGGCATAGATGGTCTCAGCAGGTCAGGGAAGACAACTTTAACGAATATGCTCCTTTCTATGCTTTCGGAAAGAGAGATTGAAGGCATTGCAATTCATCTGGATGACCACATTGTTGAAAGATCCAAAAGATACAATACTGGCTGCGAGGAATGGCATGAGTATTACTATTTACAGTGGGATATAGAGAGGCTAAGGAAAACATTGTTTGAAAATCTGATTCACTCTGAAGAAATTGAACTGCCCTATTATGATATTGAAAAGGATCAGTATATTGATAAGACCTTGAATTTGGCTGATAAAGAGATCATCATCGTCGAAGGGATTTTCCTTCAGAGAGAAGAATGGAAATCGTATCTAGATTATACCGTTTTTATAGACTGTCCCCGAGATGTTAGGTTTGGCAGGGAAAACAGTCAAACTCAGGAGAACATAGAAAAGTTCAGAAACAGATACTGGAAAGCTGAGGATTTTTACATGGAAAAGCTCAGACCTGAAGAAAAGGCCAATTTGGTCATTTCATATTTTGAATTGTTGAAAGAATCTGCAGGTGATGGGCAATGAATTTGAAGAAGCTATTAAGCTTTGGCAAAAGTAAGGAAGCCGAAATCAAGATAGAAGAATGCAGTATTTCAGAAGAAGCAATGACAATCGTTAAAAGGTATTCAAACAGTAGGTTGCTTCCTTTTTACAATCAAGATTTGTATTCTGAAAAACCTGTCAAAATTGCAGGGGTTTGTGTGAAATGCAAACAAGATGAAACGGAACTGTTGGCTTTGGAACTAAGGGAGGAACTTAAGGCAATAAACTATTTGGCCTTTATATGCGATTCCAATCGAGAAAAAGTCGCCATGATCCCTGGATTAGATCAGTTTGAAATCCTGAAGATCCAGCAGACGAATGGAGATAATTACGATATTAGCAACAGTAGTGTTATTTCTGAATTGAAGGAATGGTATAGAAACTATCCTTTCATCATCATCGGCGCTTCCTATGACTGGGTGGAAGTGGAATTTGAAGTTTTACCTAATGGCAAAGAGCTAAACTCATTTGCCAGAGAAATTGCTGAATTCTGTCCTGACCTTGTAGAACAGGGGACGGGAAGCATCAATGATTTAATGGAAGAAATCAAAGGCACAAGAAAATTGTCACTATGGTGGGACTAATATGTTAAAACGTAACAGATTATTTGCCATATCTTTTTTGATTGGTTGGATCGGTATTTCTATAACTCCTTTCTTTGACTCTGTCGTTGTAACCTCTGATTATGACTTGACAAGGCACAGACTGGGACTTCCGCTGCCGATCATTGAACAGAACACCTGGTTGACACCTTTGGATGATGCTTTTCCGTTTGAATTAGGATTAGTGAGTCCGCAGGAGAACCCTACGAAGATAATAATAGGTAACTATTTATTCCTCGTGATGGCAGCTGTGTTGTTTGTTTATATGTTTCTAGTGTGTATCAAGGAGTTGTTTAAAAGGATTAGGTGATGTTTATGTCTGAAGATATTTCTATAAAGTTCAAAAGATTTGCAGTCCTTGAATGCAGGGGGTCCAGTCCGCTATATGAATTCCTTTCTTCTAAAATAGCTGAGGATATTTTAATGCTTGATCTTGCAGGGAAAACGAGAGAAGGACAACCTGTCCCAAATCTATATTTTGGAGCTGTACACTATCTATTAATGAAAGGATATAATCATCCTCTTGCAGAGTTCTATCCAAGCTTGACGGAAAAACCTCTTCCTGCAGAAGAAGCATATCCTTTTTTCATTGATTTTTGCCGGACATATTCTGTTGAGATCATCGAGTTGATAAAAAGCAAGATTGTCCAGACAAATGAGGTCAGGCGCTGTTCTTACCTCTATCCTATTTTCAGCCGCATTTCTCAATTGACCAAAAAGCCATTGGCATTGATTGAAATCGGAACGAGTGCGGGCCTGCAGTTATTTGTTGACAAATATAGTTATACATATGGCACAGTTGAGAATTTCGGTAACTCTCTTTCGGAAGTTCATCTGAATTCAGAAATAAGAGGAGATAAATCGCTCCTGGATACATTGCACCATTTTGATGTTGCAACAAGAACAGGAGTCGACCTGCATATAAATGATGTTAGAAATCAAGAGGATTATTTATGGCTAAAGGCATTGATCTGGCCAGAACATTTTGAAAGACGGAAGTTATTTGAAAAAGCAGCGATCTATGTGAGCAATCAAACATTACGTTTAATAGAAGGTGATGGAGTGGAGATGCTCAGGTCCCTGGCAAGCGAAATTCCGGAAGACCAGGTGATTTGTGTATTCCATACCCATGTTGCTAATCAAATGTCTGTAAATAAAAAAAGGAAACTTTTGGAGTACATAAAAGAAATTGGACAACGAAGGACAATTTTTCATATATACAATAATATTTATGATGCAAAGCTACATCTGGATTATTATCTAGATCGTAAGGAAAGCTTGAACACAATCGGGGAGACCGATGGCCATGGCCGGTGGTTCAGTCTTGTGTTATAGCTATGAAAATGAATGGGTAGGTGGCAGTATGGACGGTTCATTGATTATTTCTTTTGTTTTTATGGCGGGGGCCATTTTATATTCCGTCTATCAATTGTATTTTAGTAAAGAGACATTATCGTTGGAGCAGGAAATCATTGATAAAATGGAAGCTCGACCCATTGCGCGTGTTATTCGCTATTTGTTATTCCTTGCGTTTAACGGTTATTTTGCCAATATGTTCTTTGACATAGGATTGATGCTATGGATTAGTTTCTTTTCAGTTATAACATTGGGATTATTGCTTATTGAATTGAAATTTGATAAATCATCGATTATTTCTGTTCTTCTGGTAATCATAGCTTTCCTGGGCAACAGCCTTCCAAACGATTATGACTCTTTCATCGAATACGTCAGCGAGCAGACAGAATACAAATGTTTAAGAATTGAATGTGTGAAAGTCTCTGAGGTTATAGTAGAGGGTAACCTGGAGACTGAAGTTAAAATATACTCAATACAAGACTTTTCATTTGATTGGTATCTGCTTTTTGCCCGAGGAGAGCTGATCCTGAAAGATGAAGACGGCAATGTAAAGGAATTCAGCGGGATTAATATTGGTGGCCTATGGCTGCTGGACAAGTGATTATGATGATTTTAGGGGTGGGAATATGATTAGTCTTGATAAGAGATTAGTGGTTGAAAAATGGTTCAATGAATATTTTACACAGGGGAATCTTAGTGTGATTGAGGAACTTACTACAGAGGACTTTATTTACCATTCGCGAAATGGCGAAAACACCAGGGACTCTATGATTGATTTCATGAAATGGTATCGCTCTGTTTTTCATGATGATGATTGGGTACTTGAGGATTTGATTGAGCAGGGAAATAAGCTGGTGGTGCGCTACACTGGCTGGATGACTTATAAAGGTGGCTGGTTTGATATTCCGTCAGAAAACCAACGGGTAAAAGAGACAGGCATCATGATTTTTGTATTTGAAGGCAGTAAGGTTAAAGAAATGTGGTGTGAGAATAGCGATGCTGGAATTTTATATGATTTAGGTGCTTTGAAAAAAAACACTCATGAAGTTTTTTAGGAGGAAGATGCATGGCTGGAACAATATTTTGGCTGTTGATAGTAGCGTTTGGCTTCCTGTTAATTGGCGGCTTGATCTATAAATCTTGGAAGCTGCTTCTTATGAGCGGACTTGCTGTTACTCTTCCATCCCTTTATTTTGGAGGAGCAGAGAATTGGCTCAGGATTATAGCCCTGGTCCCATTGATTCCCTTTGGGATGAGTTACTTTATGGCGAGAAAGCGAAAGATTAGCAGATAAAATGGATTGTAATCAGAAAATCCATCAACGGAGGAAGATATGCAAATTCGATTAGCCAAGAAAACCGATATTGATCAACTAATTAAAATGAGATGGGATTTCACACTTGAAGATTACCCTGAAATGGGGGAGGGCGTGGAGTATGGTTCCTTTGGAAATGAATGCAGAGAGTTTCTCGAAACTGCCATACGCAGTGGGAAGTGGTTTGTTTGGGTTGCCGAAAATAACGGAGAAATCGTTTCCCATATCTATATTGAATTGATCCAAAAGGTCCCCCGCCCTGGCAGAACCACAAATCCGTTTGCTTATATGACAAATGTATATACTATCCCGGGACATAGGGGAAAAGGGATAGGCAGCAAGCTGCTATCATGTATCAATGATTGGGCTGAGGAAAACAAGTTCGAATTCATCATCGTCTGGCCCAGTGATGCAGGCATTGAGTTTTATAGAAGAAATGGCTACACACATAGTAAGGAGCCGATGGAAAGGCATTTTAAGAAGCAATGAACGTTTGGATGTAAATTGTCAGATTATTTGAAACCTTCTCTCCTAACTTGCGTAGTACTTAATATAAAGCAAAAAGGGGGAAAAGTTATGTCGCGTTCAAGTTTCAATTCAGAGAATACATCGAATCTTATCCTCGTATCAGCGATTATAATAATCATCAGCAGTTTGTTCATGCCACTCGTTTTCGTTTATTTTATACAGGATTATCTTTATCTGTCAGGTGATAAATGGTTTTACGTTACGCCACCTTCTGCTTATATACTTTTCATGTTCGGGATGCTTTGGGTCGCGGTAACTTTATTGCTGCATTTATTTTTACGGTGGAAGTTTGATTGGAAAGGGCTAAAGTGGGTCTCACTTCTCCTTATCTTAGGCAGCATTCCATTTTTCCTGTTTGGTGTGTCTAACTATTACTACCTTGATGATAAGGGTATGCATTTTAATGACCATAAAACGTTCAACACAATTGACTCATACTATTGGAACGATATCAAAGAAGCCAAAGAGATCTTTGTGAAGAGCAACGGAGTAACAGTTCTTGACCATCTGACTTTGATCACTAAATCTGGAGAAGTAGTCGAACTGCCCTATAACACCAAGGTACAGAACAATAAATTTAAAATCATGGAAAAACTCCAGGAAAACAATGTGACCTTAACCAACAATATGGGAGATTTATATGATTGATGTAAAGGGATGCTGTGCTATTGGATTCGTCTTCAACTAAGTAAATAAAGATAGAAGGTAGGAACATGTTTGTAAAAATATTTAGATACCGCTTAAAGCCGGGTAAGGAGCAGGAATACCTCGAAATACAAAATGAAGCCGAACGAATGTATTCAAGTTTTATCCAGAAACAGACTTTGTATTTGCAATGCAAGGACGATAAGGAAATCTGGCAGGAAATACATTTTTATCAGGATAAGAAGAGCTATACTGACACTGTTTCTTCAGTAGACCAACAGCCTGAAATCCAGGTTTTGTACAATCGGTTTCTTGAAGTGATTACTTCCCTTGAAGAAATGTCTGAAGAAAACTATCAACTGATTGATTTCCAGAAAAAGTAGTTATATGAATAGAATTGGAGATTGAGATGAGAAAATTTATTATTGGCTTATTTGTTCTTATTCTTTTTGGAGCAGGCTGTGCTAATTTTGAGCCTGAGTTGACCAGAATCGATGTGCAAATACTGACTGAAGAAGGCATAAATGGTGGGGAAGAAAAAATCATTGCCTCAAAGGAAAGGCTGATGAAAATCCAGAAAGCCTTTGATGAAGTCAAATGGTCACCAAGAACAGAAGCTGAAATGTCCAGGAAAGAGGATATACTAGCGTCATTCTTCATCAGAGAAGATAAGAATATGCCGGAAAGATTGTACCAATATCGGATTTGGTTTGAAGGCGAAACGGCCGCGATTATAAGTGAAAAAGAAAATGAGGGTTATGGAAGGTTAAAAGATGAAGAGCAGGTTGATCTTCTTGAATCTGTATTGCTTTCCGCGGAATAGGGGAATTGCATTGAACACTAAAAAACAAAAGTGGATTACAATCACTCTTTATCTTATGTTCCTGATAGGCCTGATTGTTACGATGTACATCATATTAACAGATAAAGATACGCCATATTCCTTTGGATTTGTAATCGGGTTTGTTTTATTCTTGCTTTTATTTACGCTCTTTCAAATGTTTAACGTCATTATGAACATTAAGAGATTGCCTTTAACCGATATAAAAAAACGGTTATTGATATTCGTGGGGACGTTTGCATTCTTATTGGTGGTAACATGGACTCTTAACTATATTTTTAGACCAGAAAGGCTATATATTCTGGACTTTGGAATACCCTTAGGATTGGCTATTGGTATGACCTTTTATGATCTAATGCAAAAAAAGTGAGGAGAAAAGGAATTAATCCATTTCTCCTTACTTTTTAATACAAAACAATTAACTCACTGCATTGAAAGCTGGCGGATACTCAATTTTTCCCTTTAATCCAGTTAATGAGCCTTTCTTTAGCTCAAGAGCCATAAATACTTCGTCAGGCACAGGGAAAGGGGCTTTTATTCCAAATTGGCTGGATGGTGAAAATCCAAAGCGAGGGTAAAAGTTCGGATGACCAAGAACAAATACATGATCATATCCAAAAGCCTTGCATGCTTTGATTCCTTCTTTGACAAGGGAGGAACCAATTCCGCTATTCTGGTAACCTGGGTTCACCGCCATTGGTGCAAGACCTAAAGTAGGAACAATTCCTTGGTCGGTAACAAGATGGATGATGCTAAAAAGTATATGTCCGATTATTTCACCATCACCATTAGCCGCTACGAGGCTTAAGTCAGGGATAAAGTTCTCCGAATTACGAATAAGTTCAATTAAATTAGCTTCATTTTCTCCATTCCCAAAAGCCTGTAGATTGATTTCTCTAATCCCAGTGAAATCAACTGTTTCTTCTTTGCGAATGACGTAATCAATCTTCTCTTTCATATTTCTTGTACTCCCTCCACACAAGGTTTGACGTTTTAGATTCCGAGTCAGTGAATTCTTTATAATATTTTCTTTCGTTTTCACCGGATATTGAGTCTACTTTATTTAATAATGGAATGAGAAAGTCTTTTTTGCGATTAACTTCTTCTTTGTTCTGAGAGTAATCCACATTATTTTCTTTATTTACAGCTAGTTGATGGTATTCATCAGCCAGGGAATCTAGCATTACTCCAATCATTGATATTTTCCCATTCATCATATGGTATTGTCTGCTTAGACGAGTTAATTCTCCAATGTGAGAAGCTAATGCAAATTCCCCATTTTTTTCTTGCAAGTTTTTGACCCAAATATTTGGATCGCCATCATATTCCAGCAGAAATAGGGTATCCCTCACAGTCCGTTGAAAAGTGTAACCTAACTCACTTTTAAAATCTGTAATTCTATTGTACTGAAAAATAGTAATTAGAATCAGTAAAGTAATGACAGCAAATTGAATGTAGATGACTTGTTTTGCTTTCATTAGAACGCCCCTTCACTAGAATTAGGATTATTTTAACAGTTAATTCCTGAAAATGGAATTATTATTTTTACCTATATTTTATATTTCAATTCTTTCACTAAATGACTGATTATCTGTTATGATAAAAGCTGGCTTTTTTGCCAGAACTAATATTCTCGAGGAGAACTTTAATGAAAAATAACCTTCCATTTACCATTACCAAGAATGATACCTTCTTTGATTTGTTAGGGGATTATATTGGTGATGTCTTTTATGATATATTGCCTGAAAAAGGCTATGAACTGCGTGATGAACAGATTTATATGGCCTTCCAGGTGGAGCAGGCCTTTAAGAATAAAGGGATTGTTTTCGCAGAAGCGGGTGTAGGAACCGGTAAAACATTCGTCTATCTTATTTATGCCATTCTATACGCAAGATACATGGGAAAGCCAGCGATTGTCTCCTGTTCAGATGAGACGCTGATCGAGCAGCTCGTTAAAGAAGGCGGCGATATTGAGAAACTTGAAAAGGCGCTGGGACTGAAGGTCGATGTCCGTCTGGCAAAGGCAAGAGAGCAGTATGTTTGTGTAAAGAAGCTTGATGATCTATCAAATACATCAAGCGACAAGGAAATCCTTGATGTCCATGACCGGCTTCCGGATTTCATCTTTGATGAAGGAATTTCAATGAATGCTTTTTCTCGCTATGGAGACCGAAAGGAATACCCATGGGTCACGAATGAAAAATGGTCATCAATGGCTTGGGACCCGCTTCAGCAATGCTCTACATGCAGCTGGCGCCATCGCTGCGGCCAAACCTTGAACCGTGATTATTACCGCCATGCAGGGGATTTGATCATTTGTTCGCATGATTTTTATATGGAGCATGTATGGACGAAAGAATCCCGTAAACGGGAAGGGCAGATGCCTTTGCTTCCAGATGCTAGTACGGTGATTTTTGATGAGGGCCATTTGCTTGAATTCGCAGCGCAAAAGGGATTAACATACAGATTCAACTCACAAACCTTGACCACTGTCCTGACGGGGTATATGCACCAGGACGTCCGAGAGGAGTCTCTTTATTTAATAGAAGATATCTTGGAGCTGCATGATGCATGGTTTGACCTTTTAGTTGAGAATTCATCTGCGGTAGAAGGTTCAAATCGAAAAGAAGTTCCAATGCTCTCAAGTATCAGGAGAGCCGCAGAAACTCTGGAGAAAAAGGTTAGCGATTTAATGGACCAATTAGTTTTTGATGCAGAAATGTTCCTGATTGATGAGTACCATTTAAAAATCATGGAAGAATATCTTGAGTTTTTCGCATATGGTCTTTCAATTTTCTTGAAGAATGACGAAGGTATTTTCTGGCTTGAAGAAAATGAAGTGCAAACTTCACTCGTTATCATGCCACGACTGGTTGAGGATATATTGAAAAAAGAAGTATTTTCTCAAAACATCCCGTTCGTGTTTTCTTCTGCAACCCTGTCACAGGCTGGAGATTTCAGCTATATCGCGAATAGCCTGGGAATCGAGAAATACTCCTCATTTACTGTAGCGTCCCCATTTGATTACGAAGACCAAATGGAACTGGTCGCACATGTTGAGGACGATGAAATGAAGAAGTGGGAAAAGATAGGGGATGACCTAAGAAGCAGTAATGGCAGCTCGCTTATCTTATTCTCTACTATGCAGGAAATGGAACGATTCCGGGCTTGGACTGAAAAACAAAAGTGGAGCTTCCCTATTTTGTTTGAGGGTGACCGTGAAATCAGTGAAACGGTAAAGGAATTCCAGACTGACACTGTGACCGTTTTATGTTCCTACAATCTTTGGGAAGGACTGGATGTGCCAGGAGAGTCATTGATTCAGGTTATCATTTCTTCCTTGCCATTCCCGCCTCATGACCCGGTCTTCCAGGCGAAAAGAAAGCATGCACAAAATCCCGCTCAAGAGGTAGATCTTCCATATATGCTCCTTCGCCTAAGACAAGGGATGGGAAGGTTGATCAGAACGAATCAAGACAGCGGTACCGTGCATATTTGGATCACACAAAATCAAAAAACTGCACACATAGAAGAATTAAAAGGTGTATTGCCTGTTCAACAGATACACTGGAGATAGAAAAATCCCGAAAGGAAGAATCCTTTCGGGATTTTTTATGCTAGTTTCTGCAACCGCACTTCCTGTGGCGGCGGTCACGATCGTCATCCCGGTCATCCCGAGCACCAGCTACTAAATCCTCGATCAAACAACGGCGCACAGCACGGCAAAGGTCATCAAAATCAACAGTTGCCCTGACTCTGTCCCTGTCACGGTTAGGGTAAAATACACCTGCAACATCATTGTCATTACGATTGTATCCCATCAGAAACTCAACTCCTTTCCAACATGAAAGATACTTACACAATATCTTATGTGGAGAGGGACAAGTTGTTAGGGTTTGTACCTAGTTTTTTTATAAATGTGCTAGTTTAATAAATTAGCAGCTTAAAAGGTTCATAGATAATGAAAAAAGCAAGCGAAGACGCTTGCTTTTTTAATGCATATGGCGGTAGACACCGATAACCTTACCAAGAATGGATACATTACGAAGGATAATTGGATCCATAGTTGGGTTTTCCGGCTGCAGCCTGAAATAATCCTTTTCCTTAAAGAAGCGCTTTACTGTTGCTTCATCGTCCTCTGTCATCGCTACTACAATATCTCCATTATTAGCAGTCTTTTGCTGCTTGACAATCACATAGTCCCCATCAAGGATTCCCGCTTCGATCATACTGTCACCCATGATTTCAAGCATGAAAACCTGCTCATCATGCGGAACAAGGCGATCTGGGAGAGGGAAGTACTCTTCAACATTTTCAATGGCGGTAATCGGCATACCCGCTGTTACTTTACCAACAACAGGAACATTAACGACATTATACTTTGGAATACGTGCATCATCTTCTATTTCGAGAATTTCTATTGCACGCGGCTTAGTAGGATCGCGTCGAATCAAGCCTTTGCTCTCAAGTCTGGCAAGGTGTCCATGGACAGTGGAGCTAGAGGCAAGTCCAACTGCTTCGCCTATTTCACGTACGGATGGCGGATACCCTTTTTTCTTGACTTCGCCTTTTATGAATTCAAATATATCTTGTTGCCGCTTAGATAACTTTGTCATATTCACGCACCTCGTATATTTTTCTTGTCCTAATTATACCATGTCTTTTCCACAGATACAAACATAAGTTCGAATTTTTGAGTTGACACAAAACAAACGTTCGATTTATAATGAAATCAATAAACCGAACATACATTCGTTAAGAGGTGTCGAAATGAAAAAACTATGGGAAAACTATTCATATGGAATGATCTTGCTTGCTGTCAGCTTAGTCTTCACATTCGTGGCTAAAGCTCAATTAAATAACGAAGAGGCTTACATAACTGTTACTATAGAAGAAGGACAAACATTATGGAAGATTGCTGAATCATTTGCCAACGAACACAATTTATCTGAAAATGAATTTGTAAGCTGGGTAGAAAAAGAAAATGGAATTGTCGGTGAAATGGTCTATCCGGGTGACGAGCTGGTAATCCCTGTTGTGGCTGAACAGATTGAACCTACTCAGATTGCCGGAGCAGGAAAGTAGATTGGAACAGAATAAGGTGACAACATGAAAGCAATCATTTATTGCCGTGTAAGTACAACGAAGGAAACACAGGAAACTTCTCTTGCCAGGCAGGAAGAAGAGCTGCTTCGACTGGCAGGCAGTTATGGCTTTGAAGTAGCCAGTATCATTAAAGAACAGGCCAGCGGTTATGATCTTGAAAGAGAAGGGATGCTTGAGCTGCTGGAATTGATTAAGGATAAAAATATAGGGGCACTGCTGATCCAGGATGAAACGAGACTTGGAAGAGGAAATGCAAAAGTTGCGATCCTACATTGTATCCTTAAAGAAAATGTGAAATTATATAGTGTCTCGCATAGTGGGGAGCTGCAACTTTCAGAATCAGATTCCATGGTGCTCCAAATTGTCAGTATGGTCGAAGAGTATCAAAGGAAAATCCATAACATTAAAATCAAGAGGGGCATGAAGCGGGCGATTGAACACGGATACAAACCCCAGCGCAATCTAAAGAACCAGGGTGATCATTCGGGACGGGAACGAAAAGAGATGCCGATTGAGGAAATAGTCAGGCTGCGCAATAATGGGCTGACCTTTGCGGAGATCGCTGCTACTCTAAGGGGATTCGGATATAATGTATCCAAAGCAACAGTAAACCGAAGATATCTTGAGTACATAGAAGCAGACGAATAAAAGCTCTATTCTTGTAAAATCTCAATAATTTTAGTAAGATGACATTTGACGTAATTTTTTACAAAGGAGCTTTACAATGCTATCAAGTGATAAAATTGCTAGAATCAATGAACTGGCAAGGAAAGCAAAATCATCTAAGTTGACAGAAGAAGAAGCAAAAGAACAAACGAAGCTTCGAGCAGAATATTTACAGTCTTTCCGGTCTTCTATGCTTAATACACTTAAAGGTGTTACCATAGTGGATCCAGAAGGCAATGATGTTACACCTGAAAAACTTAAAGACGAAAAAGCGAAGAACAAGCTTCATTAAATATATGCAGATTTGGAATACATGCCGAATGTATTCCATTTTTATTTTGCTTATTTTCTTATTACAATAGAAAAAATGAAAAAAGGGCGTTACCTGCTCGTTTCATCTACTGATTTAATGGAAATTAGACTAAGTAGGATAGAGAATGCGATGTCTTCAATCTGTAAAAGCGTACCTTAGCATCTGTTTTTTTAAATTGAAGAGCCATGCATTTTACATATCATTTGCGATATTGTGTCAAAATATATAACAATACGGCCATTTCTGTCTCTTTCAGGCACAATTTGTTGTATAATGATTGCTCTCGCTATAATATTAAGAATGTAGCTAGTACCTATAGAAAGGATGTATATTATGTTTAAAGAAATTGATATGCTTTCAATTGATTCCATTCGTACCTTATCAATTGATGCAATTGAAAAGGCTAATTCCGGCCACCCTGGCATGCCGATGGGGGCTGCTCCGATGGCTTACACACTGTGGACTCGTTACATGAACATTAACCCTAAAAACCCAGAATGGTTCAACCGCGACCGCTTTGTATTATCTGCTGGGCATGGTTCCATGCTGTTATACAGCTTGCTGCATCTTGCAGGATATGACTTAACGATGGATGATATTAAGCAGTTCCGCCAGTGGGGAAGCAAGACTCCAGGTCATCCTGAGTTCGGCCACACTGCCGGTGTAGACGCAACAACCGGACCACTTGGACAGGGGGTTGCTATGGCAGTCGGTATGGCAATGGCTGAGCGCCATCTTGCAGCTGTCTACAACAAGGATAACTATAATCTCGTTGATCACTATACATACACCATTTGCGGTGACGGCGATCTAATGGAAGGTGTATCTGCTGAAGCAGCATCTCTTGCAGCCCATCTGAAATTAGGCAAAATGATCGTTCTTTATGATTCAAACGATATTTCTCTGGATGGCGACCTTGATAAGTCGTTCTCAGAAAGTGTTGAAGGTCGTTTCAAAGCTTATGGCTGGCAATATGTCCGAGTTGAAGATGGTAACAACCTTGAGGAAATCGCTAAAGCGATCGAGGAAGCGAAATCAGATTCAGATCGTCCAACAATGATTGAAGTGAAGACGGTCATTGGATATGGTTCACCTAACCTTTCAGGTAAGTCAGATGTACATGGTGCTCCACTTGGTGCAGATGAATTGAAGCTTACAAAGGAAGCTTATAAGTGGACTTTTGAAGAAGACTTCCATGTGCCAAGCGAAGTATATGATCACTTCAAACAGCAAATCGCTGATAAAGGTGAACAGACAGAACAAGCTTGGAACGAACTTTTTGCAAAATATAAGAGTGAATATCCTGAACTGGGAGCCCAACTCGAAAAAGCGATGAAGGGTGAGTTACTAGAAGGATGGGATAAAGACATTCCAGTATACGAAGAAGGCAAGAGCCTTGCGAGCCGTGCTTCTTCTGGTGAAGCACTTAACGGCATTGCGAAAAACCTGCCTTACTTGATCGGCGGATCCGCTGACCTTGCTGGCTCAAACAAAACCATGATCAAGGGAACTGGTGACTTCTTCCCAGGTTCATTTGAAGGCCGCAACATCTGGTTTGGTGTTCGTGAGTTCGCAATGGGTGCTGCAATGAATGGTATGGCTCTACACGGTGGATTGAAGATATTTGGCGGAACATTCTTCGTGTTCTCTGATTATCTCAAGCCAGCAATCAGATTGGCTGCATTAATGGGCTTGCCTGTAACATACGTCTTCACTCATGACAGCATTGCAGTAGGAGAAGATGGACCGACGCACGAACCAGTTGAACAGCTCGCTGGACTTCGTGCTATGCCAAATCTGTCTGTGATCCGACCTGCAGATGGCAATGAAACAGCCGCTGCTTGGAAGCTTTCAATTGAGTCTACAAAGACACCAACCGCACTTGTGTTGACACGCCAAAACTTGCCGACGATCAAAGATACTGATAAGAACGCATATGAAGGCGTATCGAAAGGTGCTTACGTCATTTCTCCAGCTGGAAAAGATACTGCTGATGCATTGATTCTTGCAGCAGGATCAGAAGTTGGCTTAGCTGTTAAGGCACAAGAAGCGTTGGCTTCTGAGGGTATTGATGCAGCTGTTGTTAGTATGCCTTCATGGGATCGCTTCGAACAACAGTCTAAGGAATACAAGGAAAGCGTAATTCCTAAGTCTGTCAAGAAGCGTCTCGGAATTGAGATGGGATCTTCACTTGGTTGGCACCGTTATGTTGGTGACGAAGGGGAAGTTCTTGCAATTGATACATTCGGCGCATCAGCTCCAGGTGAGAAGATCATGGAAGAGTATGGATTCTCAGTAAACAATGTTGTCGCACGTGTAAAAGCATTACTTGAGCAAAACTAAATAATTGCATGTAAAAGAGTACAGAGCCAGTAATGGTTTTGTGCTCTTTTTTGTGTGTGGAATAAATATTGGAAATTCATGTTAAAATCAACTAGGACTTATCTGAATGTAAATATTTAAATATTTTTTCCGTCTTCATGCAACCGGAAGGTGGTTGACTTCGCCTAAAGATTAGGAGCAAAAAAGGAGGTGCTGGTTTTTGGAACAGAAAGACCTAATGCTGAGAATTCATAATGGAGATGAGTCAGCATTTGCTGAATTATTGAATCCCTTGATTGAAAAGGCATATAAAACGAGCTATAGTATTGTCCGGTCAAAGGAAGAAGCAGAAGAAGTCGTCCAAAACGCGATGCTAGAGGCATATAGGAACATCATGGCTGGAAAGGAAATTATCTATTTCAACACCTGGTTCTACAAGCTGGTTTCGCATCGGTCCATTGATAACGTTAGGAAGAAATCAAGGTTGATGGAGACTGTAATCGAAATCGATACGTTAAAAGACCAGCGAGAGGTAGTCGATGAAGTGCTCCAGGATGAAATGCAAATGGAAATCAATCAAGGGATACAGTCTATTAAGAACAGAGATTATCGGAATGTTTTGCTCTTGTACTATTATCAAGATTACTCCATACAAGAGGTCTCAGAAATGCTTGGCATGAAAACGTCAACAGTCAAATCCCATCTCCATAGAGCGAGAAAAGCATTGAAGGCAAGGTTAATGGAAAATCAAATCATAGGGGTGAGCACACAATGAGTACCGAAGACAAGTTGATCAAAAGGGAGTTAGAGGAAGAAATGAAAAAGATTGAGGTGCCATCTTCACTTTATGATTTTGCCAAAAACATTAAGAAGGAAGAAAGACAAAGGAAATCAACAGGGAAAATTAGCAGAAAAAGAACTTTTCAGGTCGCCGCAGCAGCAGTGATTGCTCTTGGAGTAACGGCTGGTTCGGCATTCTTTAATCCTGCTGTAGCAGAAATGGCTTCTAAAATTCCTTACCTGGGACAGGTTTTCCAGACGAAGCCTGTTAATACCATGATTCAGGATTCGCTGGAGAAAGAAGGGTATAAAAATTTCTCCTTCGGGATGACTCCCGGTGAAGTGACCAGTTTTGAAATTAGGATTCAGGGTACTGAAAAGGATGCTGACCGGGAGCGGGATAAGATAACAGCAATCGCAGATAAGGTTCTAAAAAGTAAAGGATATGATAAGTATAAAATTTATGTTAGCTATATTCCTCAAGTTACACTTACAAAGGAGGAAAAGGAATTAACCAAGCTGGGTGAAAACCTAGAAGCTACCCTAAAGAAATTAGGGTATGACATTGTATATGTAAGTCCATTCAATAGCCAGATTGTAGTCGGTATACCAAAAACAGAAACCAGTTTAGAAGAAATAAAAAAAGCAACGATCCAAGCAGCCAAAAATAATGGGTACGATAAAGTAGTTTCCATTGAAATTGTCGAAGAACCAAATAACCGCGAAGACATTTGGCTGCGATATATGAGAACCATATATGAAGGAATGGCTCTGAAAAAAGAGTATCATGTGACAGGGTATGGATATTCCTACAAAAAAAATAAAATGAAAATGATCATCAAGACCAATTTAAAACCATCTGATGAGGTAGCTGAAGAAACGGCCATCAAAATCCGTGAGGAAATCGGCAAGTTTGTTGAAAGTGAAAAACCGAATTCAAGGGTTAAGGAAGATGAATATGAGATTATAATCCGAGATAAAAATGGTGATGACTTGCCATTTTAACGGTTTGTAAAAAAAGCGGAGCTTCCGCTTTTTTTTTTATACCTGAATAAAATTGAACTCAATAACAGATAATGTTAAAATAGTTACGAACTGATGTTCTTTAATTTTCGAAAGAGGTGCTGAAATGATTACAGGAATTGTCCCTTATCTGGTGACGGATGGAAATGGCCAGGAAGCAGTGAAGTTTTATCAGGAGGCTTTAGGAGCTGAAGTTGTTAGCCTCCAAACATTTGGAGATGTGCCTCCAAATCCTGAGTATCCACTTCCTGAAGAAGCAAAAAATCGAGTGCTGAATGCTCAAATGAACATTGGTGATGCGAAACTGATGTTATCTGATACATTTCCTGGACATCCATTTCAGCTCGGATCTCAGGTAACAATTGCACTCATGGTGGATAACGCTTCTGAAGCAAAAGAAATTTTCGAAAAGCTCCAGGAAGATGGAAAAGTATCAATGCCACTTCAGGAAACATTCTGGAGCCCGGCTTACGGCCAGGTGACAGATAAATTTGGTGTCGAGTGGCAAGTTTCAACAGAAGTAAAGAAATAATTCCCGAGCTGGGCTGTTAAGACAGTCTGGCTTATTTTTATTACAAGGATTGAAATCATATTGGATGTTGAATCAATGATAATATTACTTTGGTTAAATAGGAGGTCTGTACCATGCCAGGCAAGTTTGAAGGAAAGACGGTCATCATTACCGGTGGATCAAATGGGATTGGAAAAGGAATTGCTAAAGCTTTTGCAAAAGAATATGCTAATGTGTGCATCGCGGATCTAGATGAGATAAAGGGGAAGGAACTGATTTCAACCTTAGAGAAATTCGGTGGAAAAGCCGCTTTTTACAAAACCGATGTGAGAAAAGAAGACGATCTTCTCTCCCTGATGGGTCGCGCTATCAATGACTTTGGTAAAATTGATATATTGGTCAATAATGCCGGAGTGTCAAGGTTCAAGCCCTTATTTGAGCTTACAACTGAGGAATGGGAGGATGTGGTTTTTACCAATCTCAGAAGTGTATTCATTGGATCCCGTGAGGCTGCCAGAAGAATGGATAAAGGTGGACGGATCATCAATATAGCATCGACAAGGGCAACCATGTCTGAACCGAATTCCGAGGCTTATGCTTCTTCTAAAGGAGGAATTGTTGCCTTGACACATGCCCTTGCTGCTTCGCTTCAAGAGAAAGGAATCACAGTCAATTCTATAAGCCCTGGCTGGATCCAGACAGATGATTATGAGGAATTACGTGAAAAGGACCATCTACAGCACTGGTCCAACCGAGTCGGAAGACCGGAGGATATAGCAAAAGCATGCCTCTATTTAACCGACCCGGAGAACGATTTTATTAATGGACAAGATCTTGTTATTGATGGTGGAATGACACGGAAAATGATTTATGAAGATTAAACTAAGTGAGGGAGTCGGCATATTGATTGCCGCTCCCTTTTAAAATTACTGTATTTTTTATATTATAGGAGGATAGAGAACGAATTTGGGAGAGAAATATCAATGAAATATACAAATAAGAAACCCAAAAAGAAAAAACAAGTGCAGAGAAATTTCAATCTGGTCATCTTACTTTTTATGAGTTTTATTGGCTTTCTTTTACTTGATAGATTCCTGGAATTATACAATGAAAGTTTCAAAAAAATGAATGTTAGTGTAAATAGTTCGATAGGAGAAGTTGCCAAGTATACGCCGATGATAGAAGACGAATTGAAAAAGTTTGGGATGGAAGACCACACCGTAACGGTGGCTGCATTGATGATGCAGGAAAGCAGGGGGAAGGGTGGAGACCCTATGCAAGCGTCTGAGTCATTGGGATTAGCTCCTAACAGCATCCAGGATCCCCAGCAAAGCATCCAGCAAGGTGTAAAGTACTATCAGCGTGTTGTGGACCATGGCAAAAAAATGCAAGTTGATTTCCCGACAGTCATCCAGTCTTACAATATGGGAATAGGCTATATTGATTTTGTAGCCAAAAACGGCGGGAAGCACAGCGAGGAGCTGGCAAAGAAGTTCTCCATGATCCAGGTTGAAAAAAGTCCGCAAACCTATGATTGCGGCGGTGATAAAAACAATTTCCGCTATCCCTATTGCTATGGTGACTTCACCTATAGCACCAAGGTTGCAAAACATATGGAATCCATTACAGTCAGTGTTCCAGAAGATTTAAGCGAGGGTTTAACTAAACGTTCATTTTAGTAATTTGGTTGACTTTACCAAAAATGTAATATAAAATAAGTTTACTAATATCGAAGGGAGTGAGACGGCATATGTTTGACCTTTTAAGAATAACCTCGGGAATTAAATGTTTGCCACTCACTTATACGGATGTAAGATAGTAGAGAGATGGACCGCGAGGGAAGAACTAAACTCGTGGTCTTTTTTTGTGCTAATCAGTCCAATTGTCTGTCAGGAATGATCGAGGGCAGGCGTTATTGGGTTGGCTTCATTGATTCCAGTGGTTGTTATTAAACAAAACTGGAGGGATTAGTAGTGATGAATCTTGTTTCAATGGCAAAAGTAGTTAGAACTGTAGACGGGGAATGGAAAAGCACTCTGGCAGAAAAAATCCTGGAGAGATGGGGGTATGACAAAGGGACTGTCTTTTACTATCGTGCAAGTTCAAACTTTTTGTTTGTTTTTAAAAAAGCAGGGAAAAAATATTTTTTACGGTTCAGTGATGTCAACGAAAAAGCATATTCGCAAATTGAAAGTGAAATGAAGATACTTGAGTATCTAAGAGATCAGCCTATTTGCGTGGCACTTCCTGTAAGATCAAATAATGGTAATCTCATTGAGTGTATCGAAGCGGATATTGGCACTTATTATGCAGTTGTTTTCGAAGCGCTTCCTGGTAAACAACTTGAAACAGAGAATCTTGAAGAAGAGGAGTTTCATACATGGGGAAGCCACCTTGGAAGGCTGCATAAGATTTTCAAGGAAATGCCAGCAGAATATCGTTCAGCTAGAAAAGATGTGCAAGACCAGCTGGATGATGTCTTTAAAAATATACCAGACTATGAAACTGCAGCTTTAAAGGAGTTTGATGCAATTAAGCATTGGGCTAAAGCTTTGGGCCGTTCTAATGAAAACTTCGGTTTGATTCATTATGATTTCGAATTGGACAATTTAATCTGGCAAGATGGAGAGATCGGCATCTTGGATTTTGATGATTGTATGAACAACTGGTTTGTTGCCGATATTGCCTATGCTTTAAGAGACATATTAAAAACACGTGATGACATGGAGAATCCATTTGTGAATGCATTCATTGCTGGGTATCAATCAGAAACAAAGCTTGACCAGATGCTAGTAAAAGAACTACCAATGTTCATTCGGATGCATAACCTCTTAACCTTTGTCAGTTTGCTCAAAGTAGTTGATGTTCCAGAGAGCATGGAATTGAAAGAGGGACTGATCAATCTAAAAGAAAAATTAAAGCAATATATAGAGAAGTATCGTAATTCTTTTTCAAGCTGACATCCGATTTTTTCGGGTGTTTTTTATTTTTAAAATTTCTTGTCCTAGGCAGGAAAAAAGAATGAGCACGGTAAATATATTAGTAATAAATACCCATACTAATAATCAGGAGGTGTGTACAAATGTTTGAATATGGTAAGGAGATTCCACTGGACGGTGCAGCTGTAAAACAGGGAGTTCAGCAAGGAAACAATGAGGAACAGGAAATCTCGGAAGGCGCTGTTTTCAGCTTCGATCACCGCATGGATATTCCCTTGGACGGTGTGAAATAAGCAGTAAAAAAAGCCTGAATAACAGGCTTTTTTTGCTGTGTTAAAATTGTTTGGCAAGCTCGTTTGCACGCTGGATGGCTTGTTGCTTAATTTCCTGGGCTTTATCCGGCATAGCCGCCATGCCTTCGATTGCCAGAGTTTCAGCATCAGTGATTCCCATGAATGCGAGAACAGCTTGAAGATATCGGTCACCGAACTCCAGTTCCTTGGCTGGACCTTCTGAGTAGATTCCGCCACGTGCCTGGATATGAAGAGCCTTTTTACCACCAAGTAATCCGACGGGACCTTCTGCCGTATACTTGAATGTTTTCCCTGCAATCGCAATGTTATCAATATAAGCTTTCATTTTTGGCGGAAAGCTAAAGTTCCAAAATGGTGTGACAAAAATATACTTATCTCCGGCAATAAATTGATCCGTCAGTTTATTGATTGCGCTCACTTTTTGTTTTTCATCATCGCTAAGCTGGTCAAAAGCAGATCCTTGCTGTAATTTGCCCCAGCCGCTGAAGACATCTGTATCGATAAATGGAACATCCATTTTATATAGATCCAGTCTAATTACCTCATCGTCAGGATTGTTTTCACGGTAAGCTTTAATGAACTCCTCGCCAACCGATAAACTGAAAGATTCCTCAACTGGTTTGGGGTTTGCTGTAATGTAAAGTACGGTAGCCATGCATAGTCATCCTTTCTTTTTCTAATCAACATTGATATATTCCCCCCATTACAGCCCGATATTCCTTACATGGCAAAATTTTAAATAAACCTCTCATTTCGTGACAACTGAAAAATAGAATTTTATAATAAAAAGTAAGAAAGTTTTGAATTCGACATAATTAGTGGATTTTCTCGGCATCTTTAGACAAACGCAGACCCAACGTTTTCCTATAATAAAGACAAAAGCTTGTCTGCAGAGGAGGGGATCAGGTGAGATCCTACCAGCTATATCTAATAGAAGATGAATTTGCCTCCCATTATTTCGGAAGAGAACGGATGTTTTATCAATTGTTTTTGGAATATAGTCAAGCAAACCATGATCTTAAATCCATCATCGCCAAGCAAGTCAAATTCGTCACGAAATCCATACCTGCACTTCGCATCCATCAGCTCCTTCATCAACAGCTTTCCAAGGTAAAGGGATTCCATGTTGAGAACGGCATATATATTTATGAAAATAAATCAAATAATAGCTCTGCCACACTTAAAGTGCATGAAAGATGGCTGGAGTTACAATCCCACGGACAAGTAGACGCAGAAACGGTCTTTTTTGAGATCCTTCGTAAATGTGAATCATCCTTCCTGGCTATTGACCTTGAATCAAATAAATATGGCTGGTTGAAGCCGATAAAAGAACGAAAATATGTCTAGGTATCGCAAATAATATGATTGATGACAATCATTAAAGGCTGATCAATACAAAAAGTTTTGAAATTGAATTGTTTTACTAGAGAAAAAAACCTGCAGATATTGTATAATAACTGTTGGTTTAGTACACTGTATGTTAGACAACATGAAGGAGGAAGTTTTTATGTGGACGTATATTCTAGTTGGTATACTGGCACTAATTGTCGGTGTAGCGCTAGGATTTTTCATTGCTCGTAAATACATGGAGAGCTACTTGAAGAAAAATCCGCCAATCAACGAACAAATGCTTAAAATGATGATGATGCAAATGGGAATGAAACCATCCCAGAAGAAAATCAATCAGATGATGTCAGCAATGAACAAGCAGACAGGAAAATAAAAACCTGTTAGTACGTTGCTATAACAAGGTTTCACAAGGGTTACTATCAATTTAGAATAACAAAATTCACAAACTTTGAATGTGAAAAGGTGAATCCTTCACCCAAATTTGTTACCTAAAAAGGTGTAACCTTCATATTTTAACCAAAAACCACTTTTTTCTGTTAGAAACTTAACCAGAGAAAGGTGGTTTTTTGTGTTATTAGAAGATGTTTTAAAAGAGTATTTGTACTATTGTCAGGCAAAAGGTTTCACGCCTAAGACAATGAAAAACAAGAATCAAGAGTTGAAGCAACTGAGGTATTTCCTCATCGAAAAGAGAGGGATTACAGAATTAGAGAGTATTTCAGCCTTTGATTTAAACGCATATGTAAGACTTAAGCAGAAAGATGGTCTGCAGCCTCAATCTATAGTTTCAATGTTCAAAATGATCAAAGCATTTTTCAACTGGTGTGAAAGGGAAGGTTACATAAAGGATAACTTTGCACAAAAAATAATCCTTCCTAAAATACCTAAGAAAATTTTAAAAGGATTCACAACAAAAGAAATTCAATTAATGATCGATGTTTTTACTTATGGTGATTATTTTGAGGCAAGAAACAAGGCGATTATTGCAATTTTAGCTGATACAGGAATTCGAGCAATGGAGTTAAGAGGCCTATTAAGTATTAATGTAAAAGAGACTTCAATTTTAGTTTATGGAAAAGGAAATAAAGAGAGGTATGTGTTTATATCTCCTGCATTAAAACGAATTCTAATTAAATATGAAAGGATAAAAAAACATTATTTTAAAGATAAAGATACATCAGATCACTACTTTTTATCTTATAGAGGTACAGATATATCTCATGTTGGCCTAGATAATATTATTAAAATGGCAGGAAAGCGAGCAGGAATAGAGGGGAAAAGGGTATCTCCTCACAGTTTCAGACACTTCTTCTCGGTTCAATGTTTGCTGAATGGAATAGATATTTACACGCTCAGTAAGCTTCTGGGCCATTCTGAAATACAAACTACTCAAAGGTATTTACAATCACTAGAGGACTTTGAATTGATAAATAATGCAATGCCATCTTCCCCACTAATGAATATCAACAAGAACAACAGGCTAAGTACTATAAATTCATAAGGGAGTGTATAACATGCAACCAGAATCAACTGAAAAGGCACTGAATAGCGTTATAAAGTTTTGTGAATCGATCATCATGTTAGAGGAAAGGCAGTCAGATGAGACAATAGAGACTGCTGAGAAGGTATTAAAAATTATCAGAAAGGAACTAAATTAAGCACAAAAAAAGAGAACCAGTGCTACCAACACTGATTCCCTAAACGCTCTTTATCCATAGTCAACTCGCTAAAACTGAATACGGATTTATCATGCCTTCATTTTACTAAAAAAAATATGTAAATGCAAGGTCTAGTTTCCTATTGTCTTTTTTGGTAAATCCAGTGTGAGAAGCCGTTAAGCACACTATAATAAATCACGTCAGGTATTGATCCAGCCATAGCGTAAACTGGAGATAGGTAAGCAGTCAGTTCCCTATTACTGACCTTATCGAATGGAGAAAGCTGCCATTAAGTGCTGTCGAAGGAAGGTCATTCGCAGATATGCGAGCAAGACAAGCTACAAGTACCAATATGGGAAACTGTCAGGGATGATTGAAACAGTAGGCTTGTTAGGATGAATAATCCACGACTAATAGGGTTGAATACATACGGATACAAACACTATACAATTCAAGTCGCTTGCCTATGTTCATTTGATTTTTTGTCATTTGAACATAGGCAACAACTTTGATCCAGCCGTTTCAAACCTCTGCCAATTCAAGCAAAACCCAAAAAACAAAAGCAAGGTGAAAAGTACAAAATAAAAGGAAATAACTTCCTGATGTCGAAATAAGTAGACGAAGGGGGTGATTTAATGAAACAGAAGGAAATTGAAGAATTAAAAAATTGGAGAGAAGAGTTAGATAGTGAAATCAACGAATTAGAAGACGAACTAAAAAATATTGAAGAAGAACTGGAAAGAATAAAAGTAAGACACAGTCTAGCAAATAAAGCTTATAGAAGAAGCAATGATGAATTCTTAAATGAAGAGTATCTAAAACCTCTTTATCAGGAATTACAGGATTTACAACAGAAATTAGATAGGAAGACAGTTGAAAACCGGAAAAAAGTCTATGCTTTAAATTCGTTAATTGACAATATAGATACAAAAATTAAAGTCAATTTATAAGGATGAAACCCACTGGTTATTGATCAGTGGGTTTTTCGTTGTCTTCAACTATTTCAAGTATTTCATTAAAGTCTTCAATCTTAAGTGTATCCATTGCTTTGAGTAAATTTGATAATTGTATTCGATCATACTTATTGTTTACCAACTGACTTACTGTAGCTTCTCTAAGGCCTGATTCAATTGCAAACTGTTTTTGACTCTTATCCTTAATGTGCTTATCAAGTTTCACTACAATTTTTCTAGTCATGTTTTTACCCCTAATTTATCTTTTTTTATATTATAACATAAAATTACACATTTGTGTATTGACCATTATTACACGTTACAGTAATATGTAATTAAGAAAGTTATTACGGATTGAGGGGAGGACAGTTCAAGTGAAAACTCTTCCAGATAGAATTGCATACTACCTTCGAAAAGTAGCAGATAAAGGTTCGATACACCCAGCCAAGAAACAACCTGCAGCTTACAAATTCAGACATCAACGATTAATGCTTTATAAGAAGTTAATGCATGAAGAAATTGAAAGGAGTGGTTATCGTGGATCACGCAATTAACAGCCTTCGGATTTATTACGACATTGCCTTGGATGAGTTATATGAAGAATGGAAGTCAGGCAAATACCTAAAGTTAACTGATTGTCCATCCTTTAAAGAAGCTAATGCTTATCGTTCAGCTATGAATGTGTTGATTAAGGCCTGTTATTTACCTGAATATGTGAAAGATTACTTAGTCGCTCCATTATCAAAAGAAATGAAGTTTAAATCAGGGGAGTATTGAAAATGACACTCGCATGGATTTTCAATTTACTTTCATTGTCGGTTTGTTTGTCGGTTTGGATTCAAGTGGGGCTTTGACTGATAAAAAAATAATAATCTACATAAAAGGGAGATCGAGAAAATGAGAAACTTAATGGTAAACAAAATGGGGCAAGTTGTTTTAAATGTTAGCACGAAATCTGATGCCAGCTTAGACCAGTCATTAATCATCGGTGGAAAATTAATCCTAGCACTGCCAACAGGGGAACAAATCGAAATGTGCGTTGATGAAGTACTAGAAATGGATTTACAGGCCTACGACATCGAAACTGGATTACCTATATACAACGAAACGGATATAAACCTTTAATCACTTAATCAGACCTGGGAGGTAAATAAAATGTTAGTAAAGGAAGCATCACAAGAACGCTACATCTTCAATGATCCAGCAGAGAACATGAGAAGGTTAATAGTGGTCATGGAGTATGTACTACAGGGAAACCTTGAGGATTTTATTTACTTCCTGCAAGACTTAATCGATGTGGATGAGTTTTTAGAGTTCAAGGAAACGATTTTAAAAATGATTGATGAGTTAGAGGTCAAGGAAGAAGAAATACAGAGTCTATTAGCAGTAAAATTACCAGCTTCATAACTTGGGGGAATACAAATTGAACAATGTACTTAAATTTAACCTACACAAGCCAAAACAAAGCGATATTAAGCCGATAGAAGGTTTAGTAGACTCTACCATTAAAAATAATATCGAGCCTCTAACGGCTATTCTGAGCGTTCTAAAAGAGGATGAAAAAATTTATGCAGTCCAGAGTTTTGTATATCGTATATTGACTGCAATGATGAATGAGAAGGATAAGGATTCAATTGGGGAATGGATCAGCAGTGGTACTATATTTTTACTCCAAGCTAAACTGGAGGAAGGATTCAAAAAATCTCTGAATATCTGAATTTATTTTCCAGATTTTGTTGACCACACTTTAAAAACTTAATATAATAGATAATGTATACCTATCTAAACGACTAATAACCCTCCTTTTGCTCTTTTTTCTTGGAGCAAGAGGGTTTACTTTAGTATTCAATTTCCAACGTATGTATAGACCTATCCATTATTAATCCTTGTATACATATTATCATGGCTAAAATAGTCCGTCAACACTTTTTAAGGGCATAAGAAAATTATACCCCCAATAAATTTGAAAGGGGGTGATTCTGGGAAATAATACATTCTAATAAAATACTAATTTTATCGTAAATTATCTATGCATATTCCGATAAAAACAAAATTTTATCAGGAATTGAAAGGGGGTGATGAAAATGAATTTAACACGTAACCATTTCTTTTACTGTTACAGCAAATTTGTCTCGGATTATCTTACTGGTCAAGGAATTTTCTATATTCATATCGGTATGGAGCCAAAGAGTGGAAAACTTTACTCACTATATTACATAAATGATGAATTGCAAGAAGCTCTAAAACAATACAAATTATCTAAGCAAGTGTAAATAATTCAATATTAAAGAATCTATAGAAATAATCGGAGGAAAAATTTATGGGAGCACTAAATTTACAATGGGTGTCAGACTCCATTGGTTATGATTATAAAAGATGGAAACAAGGCGATACAGTTTTAATATCAGCTCAAACTGGAACTGGAAAGACATACTTTATAAAAGAGGTATTGCTAGATCATATGGATTCAGGCCAAAGGTTGCTATTTGTTTGTAACAGAACAAATTTAAAGAGGCAACTTAAAAAGGACTTGCTGAAAAAGTATAAGCAACCAATTCCTGAAACATTAAATGAGTTGGACGATGTAACAACAATTGCAGATAAAGTCACCATTACATCATATCACGCAATTAGCAATGCGATTCAGCAAGAAATATATGATCCTAATGCAAGTAAGAGTGATTTTAACTTATACGATTACATAGTTTTTGATGAATGTCATTTCATATTTTCAGATGGGAACTTTAACAATAAAACAAGGTTTGCATATAAGAAAGTAGTCCATGATTATTACCCACATATTGTGAAAATATTCATATCTGCTACCATGCATGAGATAAAAGAACCAATAATCAGGAGTGTAGAAAAAATAAAGAATAATGGATTTGGCTTAGACGTTCCTACAGTCCACGAATATAGTACGGGGAATGATTATAGTTACGTTAAACCATTATACTTCAGCAATATCGATTCTATTATCAATCTTATTAAGAATGATTCTTCCAATGAAAAATGGCTAGTATTCATCAGTGATATTAATAGGGATGGAAACAAGTTGCTTGAAGAATTAGGTGAAGATAGATGCTCGCTTATTAAGTCAGGGACTAAAAGTGATGAATTAAACTACATAATAAACAACAGCAAATTCACTAAAAAAGTATTGGTTAGCACTAAAGCGATGGATAACGGTATCAATATAAAAGACAGTAAACTAAAGAATATAGTAATCATGACTTGGGATCGAATAACTTTTATTCAAATGCTTGGACGAAAAAGAATAGATATTGATAATCCTGAAGAAGTTAACCTTTATATCCCTACAAGATTCAAAAAGAGTTTTTTGTCTAAACTAAAAACCTACCGACAAAAGCAGGTTGAAGTTGAATTATTAGATTCAAACAAGATGGAATTCTATAAAAAATATGATAATGATTTAAAGGATTTCAATGGAATGAATGATGTATTTTATAGAGATGTTACCACAGGGGAAATAAAACATAACTTGGTAGGATGTAAAAGGTTGTATGAGGATATAAAATTTGCAGAACACATGATCAATGCTTTCGATATAGATAAGAAGTTTGCCTATATCCATGAGCAACTTAGCTGGTTAGGTATAAGTGATGATGAACCAGAAGAAAATTTAATTGAAGATGTGGTGATTAAAGAAGAAGTGATTTCTTTGGAAATGTATCTTGATACTATAGCTGGTCAAAAACTATTTGATGAGGAGCAGCATAAACTAAGTGACCTTATAATCAAAGAATTAATAACATTATCATCACAAACGGATTATAGGACTAAGAAATTAAAACCTTCAACACTTGAATCTATAGTCAGAAATCAACTGGAGTTACCATTTGCGGTAAGTAAACCAAAGCAAGAAACATCAGGAGTAATGAGAAAAAAGCGATACATAATTATTACCCGAATTAAATAAAATGCCCCACTTTTACTAAATATCTATATATATAAATAAAAAGTAAAACTGGGACAAATACATAATATTTAAGTAGTCTATTCCATAAAAATTAGTATCAAGTGGATAAATGTAGTGACCGTTAGGGAACGAAATTTATACGCTTGGCGGGTGAACTTTCAAAGCGTAGCGAAGAAAGTGAGGGCGAGCTAGCCCTGATTCTTTAAAAACATCGCCCCTAGGAAAATACATTGTTCGCAAAGAGAGCTCACAAAGTATTTCCTTTCCCCCCGGGGAATTAAAAAATTTTTGAATTTGAAAGGAGTGATTAAATTGTAGTAATCAATCAGCAGTTAAATGTAAATATCCCAATATCACATCATAGATTTTGCCATGTATCCAACAGGAGTAGGGATCAAGTGCAATATACATCGAGTAGACGACTAAAACGGAATTAAAAGGAGAGTTCTAAAATGAATTACTCAATCAATCTATTAAAAAATAATTATATTAATATTAATTGGAGGATTAATAATGACATATTTAAAGGGAAGAGATATTGCAAAATGGAATAATGATCAGTTGGAAATGAGAAAGGATTTACCTAACTTATACATTTCAATGAAACAGGCCGCAAATGGCAATCCATATAATTTGGAATTGCAATTCATGATGAAACGGAAGCTTGAAGTATGGAAGATTGATGGAAGGCCACAGAATGCTGTCCATGAGTATATTGTGTTTATGGATAAAAAGTTAAATCACTTACTGATCACACTTAAACAAAAGTATTGTGAATCAAAAGGTAATACAATGAGTGCTCATTATAATGGATCAAAGCTAGGAGTTAAAGCATCGATGAAAATTTTTGATGCCTGGGAGATTGAAAGCTGGTTAACCAATTACATAATGTCATTTCCAAATGGATTTGTTGATGTAAATGAAAGTATCTCTGTTAGTCTCCCCACCCTTGAAAAGTTTGTTGGTGAAACAGAGTCACATACATATAATAAATTAATTAATTACATAAATTCATCTTTTGAAAAGCAAATCATCATTCCTAAGTTGAATCAGGATAAGCATGTAAAGAGATTGGTTAAGGATGGTAGGGTTCATAATATAAAAAATGACATAGAGTTGGTATCTTTTGAGGATATTATTACACCTCAGAAGAATGATTCATCTGGTGAGGACACTGAAATTTCCTTTTATGAGTTGATGAGAAATGAACCAAGTAAGCATACATATGGCAGACAAGAAACCAGTAACTTTGTGTTCGAGAACTACAAAGATATTATGACTCAGGATCAATTGGATAAGTTTAATACCATTCTCAAAGCAGTGGAGATGGGTGAAGTTAATATTAATGAATTATTCCATTCGGTAATTGAAAATAAGCTTAAATTAGAGGCAATAGGCGAAATATTATTTCCTGGGAAGAGTAATAACTACTGGCAACCAGCAGTCCGTAATATGCTTAAATCAATGAGAAGTAGGATGGATAAAGAGTTGGGCAGAAGAGGACTTACTAAGGTTGAGTTGAGAAGTGATTATGCTCCATTTCCTAACCTACCTGCCAGCGAGAATAGGAAGTATAGAGAGTATCAGATTGATAAAAAGTATCTCATTAAGGATTTCGATTTTGAGTTGAATGAGTTGTATGCAGATGTGCCTACATATAAGAATGAGCAGGTAATAAACATTGAGAATATTGAGAAAGTACATAATGGTGAATTAACGGTTAGTGATTTGATTAAAAAGTATGAAATACATAAGCTAGTTGCAGTATCAAAGAATGGAGCATTATCCTTTTATAAACCTTCTGCAGATGGCAATGTGATTATTGATCCAGATGAAAAGGTTAAGTTGTTTGATTGTCACTGCAAGGGATTATTGGAACGAGTCTTTAATGGTTACATAAAGTTTAATGAAGTTGATGGGTGGATGATTCCGGTCAATACAGATAAGTTAAATCCATTAACTGTTAAAGAATACAACATACTTAAACATGGTTCATTGATGTTTCTTTATCAGGATAATCAAAAGGTTGTAATGGATATTATTAAGAAGAGAATTAACTTAATAAAATTCAACATCGGCAGCCATCATGAATTATTGGATCATACATATTTAGTATCAAATGATAGGGAATATAAATACATAAACCAAACAAATGTAAAATCTATACTTAATATTAAGTGAAAATTATTATTAAATAGTTATATATATTAAGGGAAGGGGTAATCCTCTTCCCACTTCCATTTTGTTGTTGTGTACACGAGCACAACTTCAATACTGACTATGTAACTAGTTGAGGCAGTCCTTTGTGGCTGTCTCTTATTTTTGTCTAATTCTAAATTTATTTAATAAACATTTTTACTGAATTAATTTATAGAAAGTGAGGGAGTGATGATGACTCGAAACGAACGATTAGAACTGATACTTGAAATTAAAAAGAAGGAATTGCGAGTTAAGGATATTGCACAGCAAATGGGAGTATCTCCAAGTTTGCTAAGTCAGTTCCTAAATTCACGATGCAATATGTCTCATGATAAGGAGATAAAGTTAAAACAAATTGTAAATCAGGCCAAGGAATTTGAATGGCAGAAGGTTTATATAGAATAAAATCACGTCCGTATCGCTCACCATGTGATGAGTGCCAATGCGTTATCTCGGACTTTAAAAATAAGGTAATGCGGTTAATATCAAGTTGTTCAGACTTAATATTGATCCTCCTTTTGAATATGTATGATTATAACCTTCATGAGGGGCTGGATGATTTACTCGAACGGAACGAGTTCCAGCCTTTGATCGTGAGGGAAATTAGAATAGGGTGTGTTGTATGTGCAAAAAGAGAATCAAATGGTAGTACAAATGACTGAGAGCGATTTAGATGATTTAATTTACTATACATCGTTAAGGGCAACAAAACGTGCATTAGACAGGCACTTTAATGGCTTACTTCCTTTCCTTACAAAAATGAATGACGACTTAGAATTAATTATTAAAGAGCAGGAATACATAAAGACTTTCTTAAAGATGCAGCTTGAGCAAAAGAAAGATGGAACCCATGATTAAAAAGTATTGTCCAAGATGCTTGGTTATACATAAACAAATTGATATTTGTCCGAGTTGTTTGGTTGACCTAAAAGAGATCCAAATAAATAATCAAAAAGGGGTAAAGTGTTTGAGGTTATTCAAATGTTATGACAAGTATGCTATTGATTGTCCTGATCAAGTGATTGTTGTATTTGCAGAAAATGAAAAAAAGGCACTGAGGAAAGTTGCTGACATACATAAAAAACTAGATGTATATGAAACACCAGTAAAGACGGTTTTAAATAATTTTAAAGTTGAAGAGATATTTGCACCAAAGGAATGTAATGCTTATGTTGCTTATTCTAGAGACATGTCTAGCGTTGATGATGTTCAGATTGTATTTGTTCCATTTGAAGTGCAGGATATTGAGTCTTATATAATGGATCAGTTGATTGAAGCAGAAAGCCAGGAAGAGTTATTTAGGGAGTTTGTTATTGATAAGGGAATCAATATGAGTTTTAATGAGATGTTTTATTGTGATGATAAAGGCTGGATATTCAGTTATGAGCCTCCATTACGGTTAAGAGAAGACATTGAAGCTAAGTTAATGTTTGAGGACATAAGTGAAGGTGAATTTATAGATGAATTTTGGCTTACAAGTGTTAGTAAATTCTTTGAGGATAAATATTATTTTAAACAATTCTTCGAATACATAACTACAAATTCTGAAGCTGACTTTGATGAAGGCTTCTTTTTTTACGTCTGTAAAAAGTTAATGAAGCAAGGTGACTGGACTGTATATGAGGATTTAAGAGAGGTGGAATATTAAAAATGATTAATGACAAAGTTTTTGATTGTTGCAAAGAGATTTATCTAAGAATGGCAAATGGTGACTCAATGGATGAAGCTAAGATGAATACAATTTATCTTGAAGACTTAACTAAAGATGAAAAGAAGAATATCGAAGATACAGTGTTCATGTTGAGGAAAACGTTTGGTTTAAGTGATATCCAAGCTTATAGATTAATTTTTATTGGTTACGGTAAGGGGTTGAATTGATGGAGAAGGTGCTTGATACAGGGATTTATTGTTCAAGATGTAAATTATATTTGAATGAAGAAAAGTTAATTGATTGGGAATGCTGGTGTGCTGCTGAAGAATGGAAACAAGCGAAGGTTAAAATAGAAATTGATGAAGAATGAGGAAGTGAATAGGGATGTATGAGATATCGATAGATAGAATGATAGAGTTTAAACAATGTGAAAGAGATATTGTTAAACTGGAACATTACATCAATGCAAAGTTTGCAAATCAAATTAACGGAGAAAGTGCTGTTGATACTGCGATAAGATTGTTAAATTCATTAAGTGACTAACTAAGTGCCTATTTTAATTTTCAGGCTGTAGCTCAATAGTAGAGCAACCTATTATCCCATGATAGTGTTTGTTACTGGTGCAAATCCAGTCAGCCTGACTAAAATGTTACAAATTTCTTAATACTTTCCTCCTGCAAATCTCACAATATGGTATAATATGGTGAAGATTGGAGATGGGAAAATGAAAAATAGAGCTGGGGTTTTTATTGATCATGAGAATATAAGGATTCGCTTAGAGAAATTGTCACCAAAAAAAGACATATATGATAATGATTTTATAGACAAATTACGAGAAAATCTAAAATCAAAGGGGTATATAAATCAATCCATATATGCATATGACGATTATTTGAATTCTTATTTTAATAAAAAACAGGTTCTTCACCATTATAAGGTTATTGGAATTAATCCAGTACATACTCTAAATATTAAAGATTCTGCAGATTTGGAGTTATCTCTGGATGCCCTTGAGAAATGTATAAATGATGAGTTTGATATCTTTTTCATAGTTTCTTGTGACAAAGATATGTTGCCATTAATTAAAAAACTAAAGGAAAAATCTAAAAAGGTCATACTGGTGGGACTTACATTTAATTCATCTAATCATGTAATAAATCTTGTGGATGAATTCATACCTATTGAAGAAATAATGGGCTTACCTTTTGACGAACATCACCTTATTAAGAATGATATAATTCGTGGATTAAGAAGATGTAAGGATTTGTTTGACTGGAGTACGAATAAGGGTAAAGATTTAGGGAAGGAATTCCTTATTCAGAAAATTAAAGAGACACTTTATTGCTCAAATGAACATTCTTTAGTTATAATAGAAAAATTAATAACAAATGGAATACTCACCGAATATCAATATACTTATAGTGGTAAGACCGTAGACGGAATAAAATATGTTGAAAATGCTACTTCTACTGCAATTATCAACGGAGGAATTCCTAATTTCAATTAGGTTTTGACAAAAGGCTAATCCTCTTGTATAATGAGAATAATGATTATTATCCCTAATGTTTTCAGCCTAACAAATCACACTTCTAATTTAAACTTACAAATTTTAATTAGGAGCAACAATGTATAAGGTGAACATCTAGGGAGGAACATAAAAGCGATTACCTTCAAATCAAACTGTAGTAACAACAATTCTAAATAGTTGCTACAGCAAACAACTATAAAAGGTAATCATACGTAATGAAACTCCACTCTTTATTGAGTGGGGTTTTTTATGTTCTCCAAATATTAATTTTTGTTCCTTCTTTTCTGTCGAAACATCTTAATATGTAAATACCTTCCACAAGAACGATTGTTTGTATTATAATAGTTTTTGGGAGGCGATACCAATGGATGTAAAATTAATAAGCGTTTTAATTTCTGGATCAGTAGCATTATTTATAGCTGTTTTAAATCATTTTATTATTACTCCCTACAAAGAGCGAAAAAATAGAAAAAGAGAACAATTGAAACATTTGTATGCTCCTTTGTATGGGATTATTAATGTTAGAGTTAAATTAGTAATTGAAATGTCTATGAGAGCTAAGAAGTTAATGTTAGGCAATGTTGATAACAAGGAGTATCAATCTGGTGTATTTATGGAGAAATTTATCATAGAAAAGTCTGGATATTGCTCTGACGAATTATTAGAAGCTTGGATAGAGTATTCTTCTCAGTTTGGAGAATTTAAAAAAGAAACTACCGAACGATTAGTTGTAGCTGTTGTAAAGGAATATAATCAATTAAAAAAGGATTTGAATCTTCCATACAACAAAGAAGAATTAAAGACAGGTATTCCAGAGAGTATAAAACAATATAGGGAAATTTTAATTAAGCACTCGTAACTGGGTGTTTTTTATTATAGAGTTGATTAATTGGAAACAGTACACGAACTTGAAAGAAAAGAAAAAACACTTTATTCAGATGATAAGAACTTAGTTGTCGCTCATTATTATAGAGTAAAAGGTACAGAAGAATGGGTTCATGCTGGCACATTACAATACAGTGTATATGGTGATATTGAATTGGAGGATTATTGATTTATGTTGATGGTATTTCAGATACTTTTACTTCTGCTTATTCTGTTATTTGGATTAGGTATTATGAGTATTGATACAAAAGATAATAAATTAAATTATACTTTGGTAACTATTGCAGCAATCATTGCTATGATGGTTACTTTTTTTGTCGTTTAAATTATGGCTTACAATTTAACCAAGTGTGATTATTGTGTTTGCCGTTTTAAGGTCAAAAGAGTATTCAAACCTTGGATAGGTTACTACAAAGGTAAACCAACTTATCATTGGCATTATGTTTGTCCTAGGTGCGTTAAAGTAAATACCATTCGTTACTGGAATGATCATATTAATCCTGTGTATGACAAGTGGGTTGATTTAGGTATTAAGGTAAGTTTGAATAAGCGAGATCCTAATTATGATCAGATTGTTAAAGAGTTTGTGAGTACAAGGGTTGAGTTGGATAAAATTTATGAGGATTTAGAAACACAGTTATTATAAAAAATAAATGGAGGTAAGGAAAAATGGCAAAAGAGAGAATTGAGATATTGAGTGAGTTGTACTTAAAGGTAGTAAGTGAGAGGAATATTGGTGCAATTGTTAATGTGGAACCTTCAGTATTAGAGGAAAATAACTTGCATTATCAATATCTAGAGGCCAAGGGCCACATTAAAGTTTATCCAGAACAATCTGACGGTACTACAGCTGTTGGTATTACAGTTGATGGTATTGATTTTTATGAGGATATTAAGGATATAGCTGCTGATTACTGGAGACAGAAGTAATTATAAAGGTTTTTATAAGTGTGAATTTTAACACCTATATAATTGACAAAGTGTTTAATAAAAAAAGCACTTCTATGAAGTGCTAATAAAAGTCTATTGTTTCTAATGCTTCATGTAACTTATTGAAAAATTGCTGGATTTTTTCTAGATATATCCTATTGAAATCTGAGGTTATTTTATCTATGTAAAATTTATCATCATGTATAGGGGAGTCATCAATTTTAACTCCTTTAATAAGCTTTACTGTTTGGTATTTTTTCTTGTTAACAGGGAATCTGTCATTGTGTACAAAATGATTCCTTAGGATGTTGTAACCCAGGAATTGTTTTCTTAAATCTTTAGATATATCAATTTGAATATTATGGACGGTTTCAATAAAGAAAAGATATTGAGGAATTCCACTATGACTGATATCATTTAACTTTATTTTGGTGAGTTCCTTTTTTTCTAGTTTAATTGCGATTGATTTTAGTTGTGTTTCTACAAATGAGTACAATGATAAAAATAACGACTTCCTTAATATTTGCTTATATGTATCAGCGTGATATTGATCATCATACAAATATTCAAAAAGTGCTTGTTGTTCTTCAGGATCAGTTAAGTTTAATTCTTTAACTTTTTCCTCGAACTCATCTTCGATATTCTTTTTGTGTCTTAAGATGTTTTCTTCCATGAACTCAATATAATTTTGGAAGTCTTGTATATTCATATCCAAAAATAGAGTGTTGAAATTAAATGACTTCATTGAATTCTCTCCCTTTTAATTCTTATTAGATTATACAATAAATGTGAATATTGGTGTTCATTGTAAAGTCGGTGATAAGAAAATGTTAAACGAAAAATTAACTCAACAACAAATAGTTGCAGCTCAATTGTTAGCTAGTGGAAGTATGGATAAACAATAAAGTGCAAAGAGTCTTGGGATTAGCAGAACAACATTAGTGAAAGTGGGCAACAGTGTTACACAGATAGGGGGTGAGAGTATGTTAACAGAAAGAGAAATGAAGGCTATTAAACTCTACTTTGAAGGCAGAATGACTGTTGATCAAATTGCTAAAGAGTGTGGATGGGAAAACAGATCATCAGTATATAAGTTGTTAAACCGAGAAGAAGCTCAAAATTATAAGAATATGTTAGAGGCTGAAACAGTAAAGGAAGCTTTGACTATGCTTAGAATGAATTCGAAACGCTTAACTAAGAAGCTTATAGATATAGCTGATGGGAATATTGAAAATGTTAAAACTGTCTATGCAGAGTTAAATGCAACGAATTCAGGTCTAGAAAAGGCAGGGCTTACAGCTAAAAATACAATCGTATTAGAGGATGGTAAAAAGTCCAGCGATGAAGATTACAATGAATTAGTGGATATGTTGAAGCAGCAGAAGGAAGAAAACTCCTGATATTATATTTTTTTGGTTTTAATGTATCATTTGACTACACCCTATTGACACATTTTGGCACTATTGATATCATTGACTTAACAATGTATCAAATACATGTATCATAAATGGAGGGTGTGTTTATTGACAACATACGGTTATGGAAGGGTTTCTTCAAAAGGTCAAAACTTATCGGCGCAGTTAAATCAGTTATCAGAATATGGAGTCAGCAAAGAGAACATATTCAAAGAAAAGGTAAGCGGTAGAAAGAAAGACAATCGTGAAGAATTCAATAAACTGCTTAATAAAGTTGTTGCTGGTGATTTAATTGTAGTAACTAAGTTGGATCGTTTCGCTAGGAGTACAAAGGATGCTTTAAATACTATTGAGTTACTGAAAGATAAAGGAGTAGGTCTTGTTGTCCTTAATGTAAGTGGTGAAAAGTTAGATACGACTACAGCAACAGGAAAGTTGATGGTTACAGTGTTATCAGCAGTAGCAGAATTCGAAGCAGATATGATTAGAGAAAGACAGCTAGAAGGTATTGCCGAGGCTAAGGAAAGAGGAGTCTATAAAGGTAGACCAAAGAAGTATACTGAAAAGAATAAAGGTTTACAGTATGCACTAGAATTGTTTAATAACCGTGATAAGAATAAAATGACAGTCAATGAGATTGAACAGATTACCAAGATAAGTAGAGCAACATTATATAGAGAATCAAAAAGAATAAGCAACAATTAGAAGGCGATCACTAAAAATTGTGATGGTCTTTTTTATTTTCCGTTAAAGGGGTGGGTCATTCTAAATAGTGTCCCAAATACCCTACAATACCTGTTTCAAAAAAAATTGTCGTAAATATCGACCTTTAAAAAGTGTGGTGAGAACAATAGATAAAAAAGAAAAAGAGTTGCTCCTTAAATATCTCAAAAGACATTTCTCTGCTGACCAGATTGAACAGTTACTGAAGTTACATAAAAATAAACTCACTGGTAAAGAGGGTTTGAGAAAAAAGTTAGCTGAGATTGATAAGGAGTATTTTGCATTAGCCTATTTCCCTAAAATATTCTGGCGTGAATTTGGTGATTTTCAGCGTTCGTTTCTTCAGGATTTAGATTCAATATTAAATCAAGAGGGAAAACGCTTAGTTTATGGAGTAGCACGAAATCACGGGAAATCAACAATCGGTACTTTTCTTGAACCAATGCATTCTTTATTGTATAAAATTATTCGATTCATTCTAATATTGTCTGCTTCTGATGATTTAGCAGTTGCCTTAATGAATGATATCAAAGCGGAAATTACGTCAAACGAAGCGATTATTGAGGACTTTGGTGAATTAAAGTCTTCTGAGAAATGGTCTGCTCAAGAGATTTGGCTAAATAATGACTCTTGTATTATGGCTAGAGGTATATTAGGAACACTTCGGGGTATTAAGTGGAAGGGTTTGCGTCCACAATTAATTCTTTGTGATGACTTACTTACTGACTCAATGGTTGAATCTGAGTCTAAAAATGAAAAGGTGAAAAATTTATTTAGAGAATCTGTACTAAACCTAGGTGATTCCTACACGAACTATGTAGTTGTAGGAACTACTCTCTCTGAAAATGATTTAATTTCTGATTTATTTAAACCAGAGACAACTGGTTGGAAAAAGGTTATAAAACCTGCCGTCATTAAATTTAGTGAAGCATTAGATTTATGGGAAAAATGGGAAAAAATTTATACAGATAGACAAGACGAGGATAGAGAAAATACAGCTCTATCTTTTTTTAATGCTCATAAAACAGAGATGCTTAGAGGAACAGAAGTACTTTGGCCTGAAAGATGGTCTTATTATGAATTAATGAAAAAGAAAATAGATGATGGAGATATTGCATTTTGGAAAGAGCAAATGCTTAATCCTAAAAATGCTGGTGAGTTAATCTTTCAAAAACTTCAGTATTGGGAGTCTCTTCCTGACTTTAATGAACTGGAGATTGTCATGTATATAGATCCAGCGATTAAAGCAGGAAAAAGAAATGACTTTTCAGCAATCACTATTCTTGCTCAACATTATAAGACAAAACAAAAATATGTTCTGGATGGTTCAGTGCACAAAGTACTACCAGATGAATTATTTAAAATTGCTGCTAAGAAAATTAAGGATTTCCCTCTTGATCGAATTGGATTTGAAACAATTCAAGCTCAGTCTTACATGAAACAGAAATTTGAGGAAGCATTATATAAAAATCAGATTTATGTTCATGTAACAGGAGTTAACACTCGTGGGAATAAACATGCTCGTATTGAATCACTGCAGCCTGAAGTTAATTCAGGTGTTATTTTATTTAACCGAGACAACCTTACATATAATGCTCAAATTAAGGATTACTCAATAAATGCCAAAAATGATGACTGTGCTGATAGTTTATTCGGTGCTGTCCAGTTATTAGGAAACCATAAAAGAATCCAGTCACTAGACCGGAAATTACTTGGGATATAGGAGGTGTAGAATTGGTTACTAGTGAACAAATAAAAGAGGGTATTAAAAAACATAAAGCAGAATTACCAAGGTATCGAAAGTTATATGATTACTATACTGGCAAACACAAAATATTAAACAGAGTACTTCCTGATCCAGATAAACCAAACAATAAGATTGTTTCGGATTATGCTGGCATTGTGATTGATACTTTACTAGGATATTTTGCTGCAAAGCCGATTACACTATTAAGTCAAAGTGGAAATGAAAAATACCTCAATGATATTAAAGATGTTTATTACATAAACGATGAAGAAGATACCAATGCTGAAACGGTTAAAGACTTTTCGGTGTTCGGAAAAAGTTATGAAGTAATGTGGATTGATCCAGAAGGTCACATTCGTTTTACGGAGTTCTCACCGATTGAAATGTATGTTGAAAAGGATAGGAAAGATAACATTAAGTTTGCATTCCGTTATTGGGATGAAAAAATCGGCAATGACAAAGTTACTAAAGTGGAATTGTACGATGCTGAAGGTATTCATTACTTTGTCTCAAGTGGAAATGATTATATCCCTGATCCAGTTGAAGTATCAAAACCTCATTACTTTGGCGAAACACCAGTTATCATTTACAAAAATAACGATGAAGAAATCGGGGATTTTGAAAAGTTTATTCCAATGATTGACGGGGTTGACGTATTGTTGAGCGACTCGTTGAATGAGTTGGAGTCTTTTGCCAATGCATTCTTAAAAATCAAAGGTTATCAAGGTTCAACCAAAGAAGATATTCTGAAGTTAAAGCAGGAAGGAGTTATTCTTCTTGATGAGAATGGTGAAGCGGATTGGATGATTAAGAATATCAATAACCAATTCCAACAAAATTTCTTTGAAACAGTTGATAAATTGCTTCATCAGCAAACTTCAACTCCTAAATTAACATCAGAAGAGTTTGCTTCAAATCTCAGTTCTGTGGCAATACGTTACAAACTTTTTGGACTTGAATCCAAGTGTGCTGTCAAAGAAAGAAAGATGACTAAGGCTTTGAGAAAGCGCCTCAGACTGATTACAAATATCCTGAATAAAAAAGGAAATGATTACATGGCGTCAGATATTCGCTTTCAATTTAGTAGAAATCTTCCTCAAAATGAATCAGAAATTACTGACCAAATTGTTAAATTGACTGGCACAGTTGATCAAGAGTCCTTATTGTCTTGGCATCCTAGAGTTGAGAATGTATCACAGGTGATTAAGAAAGTAAAAGAGGAGAAAGATGCAATGGGTCTAGCTTCACTTGATTCTCTTTTACAATCTGGTGGTTTAAATGAGTGACCTTGAAAAAGAATTGCTCAAAATGGTTGATGATATTTTTAATGTGACTGAGAAGGATCATAAAAAAATATTGAAACTATATAAACAATCAGAAGAAAATATAATCAGTTTCTTTAATTCCCTATTTTCGGAGTATGGTACGGATGGGCAATTAGAATTAACTGAAATCCAAAAGTACAATAGAGCGAAAAAGATTGAAGAGTTCCTACAGAACGAAGCTAAAAGTCTTATTAAGGCTGAAATTGCATTGACAACATCTATTTTGTTTGCTGCTTATACTGCTACATATTATAAATCAACATACTATATGGAATCTAACTTAGGTATTGCAATCAATTTTAAACTTTTAAACAAAGAGATTATTAGTGAAGTAGTAAATTTTGATTGGAGCGGAATACCTTTTTCGACTCGTATTTACAACAACCATCAGAATTTAATTAATACACTTAGGACAGAACTATTCAATGGTATAAGACAGGGTGAATCAGTTGATAAAATTGCCAGACGTGTAAGAAAGCAAATGGGAATACGTTATCATCATTCACAAGTTTTAATTCGTACGGAATCAGCAAGGGTTATCTCTTCTGCACAGGAAAGGATTTACCAAGATAGCGGAGCTGTAGAGGGCATAATATTTACAGCAACTTTAGACTCAAAAACTACGGATTACTGCCAAAAGAACGATTCAAAACGCTGGAAAATAGATGATCCAAAAAGGCCAAAACTTCCAGCTCATATTTCCTGTAGATCATGTTGGATTCCTGCAGCCAAGAATTATCAACCCAAGAAGCGGAAAGATAATGAAACAAAGGGAATTATTCAATATAAGAGTTATGAAGAATGGGCAAAAGCAAAAAAAATATAAGTTTAGTTAGTCATTTTCTTATGAGAATGGCTTTTTGTATTGTCTTTTTTCAGGTTTGTAGACGTTAAAGAGCAACTTGAAAAACCAAAATTTGAACACATTAAGGCTCGTACTTAGTGGGTTAGGAGGCTATAAAAATGGAAGTAACATTAGAGCACGTGCAATCGTTTCTAGAAACAAATAAGGAAAATGGTGATGTCCAGGCTTATCTAGGGAAACTTTCTACACCAACATTTGATGGGGTAAGAGGGTTCTTGGAAAGTAATGAGGATGGAAAAAAACTTCTTCAGTCATTATCAGATTCCAAAGTAACTCAAGGGATTGAATCATTTAAAAAGAACAACCTTCAAAAGTTATTAGATGAAGAGGTTAAAAAGCGTTTTCCTGAAAAGGATGAAAAGGATATTGAGTTAGAAAATATAAAAGCTGAATTGGCTAGGATTCAATCGGAGAAGGTGAGAGAATCTTTGGCCAATAAAGCAATTAAATATGCTAATGATCAAAAGTTACCACTAGATTTAGTGGACTTTTTTATTGGGGAAGATGAGGGTAAAACAACCTCAAATTTAACTAAGTTAAAAGAGGTTTTTGATAAGCATATTCAAGCAATGGTAGAAGAAAAATTGAAGGAATCTGGTACTAATCTTAAAGATGGAACAAACAAAACTTCTTTAACACTTGAAGCCATTAACAGTATGTCTGAAGAAGAAATGTTGAAAAATTGGGAGGCAGTCCAATCATTCCTAAAAAATAATAAGTAATAATTTTGTCTTTCGGACTAGACGTAAAAGAAGCACTATACATAACAAAGAAAAGGTAAAGGTGATTATATAATGTCAGTACAAAATTTCATTCCTACAGTTTGGTCAGCAAAATTAAACGAGTCTCTTAAAAAATCTTTGGTATTTGGTAATGTTGTAAACAATGATTATCAAGGAGATGCTAAATTTGGTAACACTGTAAAAATTAATTCTATTGGTGCTATCACTATTGGTGACTATGATAAAGCTAATGGAACTGGTGAGCCTGAAGAACTTAATTCTGCTCAAACAACTTTGCTTATCGACCAACAAAAATTCTTTAACTTTAAAGTTGAGGATATTGATAAGGCTCAAAGCAATGTTGACCTTCTTGAAGGAGCAATGAAAGAAGCGGGGTATGGTCTTGCAGATGTAGCCGATCAATATATTGCTAGTTTCTATACTGAAGTTGCTGCAGGAAACACTATTGGTAATGATACTACTCCCATTGTTCCTACAAAGGACAATGCCTATGATTACCTGGTCGACCTCGGTGTTAAACTTTCTGAAGCCAACGTTCCAAAATCTGATCGTTTTGTAGTTGTTCCTGAATTCTTCTATGGTCTTCTTCAAAAGGATGCTCGTTTTGTTAAAGATCCTGCTGTTCTTGCAACTGGATATATTGGGTCAGTTAACGGAATGACTGTTTATACTTCCAACAATGTTGCTAATACTGCTGGATCGAAATACAAAGTAATGGCTGGTCATAAGTCAGCGATTGCATTTGCTTCTCAAATTGATTCAGTTGAAGCATATCGCCCAGAGAAATCTTTCTCTGATGCAATGAAGGGTCTTCAAGTATACGGTGCAAAGGTTATTAAACCATCAGCTCTAGCGGTTTTAACAGTGAATAAAGCCTAATATTAAATGGTTAAGGGGAGGAGAAATCTTCCCCTTTTTATATTGAATTTTAATTAGGTGGTGAAGTTAATGTATGTATTAAATAAGAAAACTGGTCTGAAGTGGGATGTTGAAGGAGAGCTTCTAGAAAGACTATTGAAGAGTGATGACTATGAAAAAGTTAAAGAAGTAACCAAAACAAAAACACCTAAATCCGGTGTCAAAAAAAGTAGGTGATTAAGTGGCTTATTTAGATGAAGATATATTGAGCGATGTCTCGGACAAAATCATTACCACTTCGATTAAAATTCTTGGGCTTGAGGGAAATACTTCCAGTCATTATTTGTTGGAACACTATTCTCACAGTGCACAGGATTTTATTTTTGATTTCTGTAAACTAAATGAGATTCCTCCATCTTTGTATACTGTTATCACTGAGATGATTGTTTTCCAGTACAAACAAAAAGGAGTAGAAAATGTTGCGAGTGAAGGGAAGGGTTCTGTTAGTGAATCTTATCTTACTGAGTACCCACCAAACATTATGAATAGGCTAAAGTCACATAGAAAGATTGTGATTCTATGAGACTAACTAAAACTTTATATGTCATAAATAAAACAGAGAGTGATGAGCCATCAAGCATTGATGAGTTTGGCAGGGGTAAATATGATTTAATTGAGACAAAAACACCACTTTTAGGAGAAGTTGAGCCATTTAGCAACAGACTTGCCGAAACTAGATATGGTGTATTTGTTGATGTAACCAATCGTGCCTTTTGTATGCCAAACGATTTGATCAAAATTAATGGTGAAATTGAATATGACAATCAAAATTTTATTGTAACTGAATGTATGAAATATGATCGCCATTACGAAGTGCTTTTAAAGAAGGTGTTTTAGATGGCTAACAATAGATTCAGAGAAGCAATAGAAGATATGAAAAGAAAAAGGGAAAGAACTGCAGAGGAGATTGCAATCTTTGTTGAAGCCGAGGCAAAGCAAAGAGTAGCGGTTAAGACTGGTACACTGCGAAGAGAAATTACTCATGTAACTAAACATGAAGATGAAGTCAGCACGTTAAAAGTTGGTACTAATTTAGATTATGCTCAGGCAGTTGAAGAAGGTTCGAATCCTCATAAAATCAAGCGAAAAGACGGAAAACCATTGAAATTAAAAATAGATGGTAAATGGGTTACGGTAGATGAAGTTAATCACCCTGGCTCTAGTCCTCAACCGTATTTGCGTCCTTCTGTCGAAGAGAATACCGGAGAAATTCAAGATAGGATTAAAAGGGGGATGAGTGTAGGTGATTAAAACAGTATTAAACTATCTGCTAATGGATCAAGAATTACTTAATTTAATTGGCTATACTCACAAAAATAAAAGAATTAATCCCTATGAGCCATTCAATAAAGAAGATTATCCGTACATTGTTTATGAGGTTTCACCTTTATTAGCTGGTGAAGGTACTACTCAGTATCGGCTGGATATACGAGTAACAACTCAAGATGTATTGCTGTTGGAGTCTATTGCAAATAGGCTTCTTTTTTTATTTCATAAAAAAAATACAGGTGTAAAACTCTTTGATAAAACTATTTACTCCTCAAAACATGCGGGTGGAAGTGGTATTGTTTTTTACCCTGATTATAGGGTTTTCGAACAGACTCTAACTTTTAATATTAAAGGAAATTAGAAAGGGTGTTTATTAATGACAGTAGCAGAAGATACATATTTGCTAGGTAGTGGTGATTTATATTTAGGAGTTGTGACAAATCCCTCTACAGCAACAGAAGAAGAAATTCAGGCAGCGTTGAAGAATGTAGGTGCAATTTCAGGTGGAGCAGCATTAGCTTATAAACCAACTTTTTATGAAATTGAATCAGCGAATAGAGGTACAATTGCAAGTTTTAAAACGAAAGAAGAAGTTACTTTTAAATCAGGTATTCTAACCTGGGATTTAAAGAATCTCGAAAGTCTTAGTTCTGCATACTATTCAGAGACTAGTGGTTCTAGGAGAGTTGGTATTGGTGGATTAAAGAATGTACCAGTTAACTATGTACGTTTTGTTCATATAAAACCAGATGGATTAAAATTAACTGTCAACCTATTTAAGGCACAAGCACAATCAGGTTTTGAATTGACATTTGATAAAGAGAAAGAAACAGTTATTGATGCTGAATTTAAAGCATTGGCAGTTGTAAATAAAAATGATGGAAACTTGGTAGAAATTATTGAGGAAATTGGTGTTCAACCTTTACCGACAGTTAACTCTCTAAGTGTGACATCATTAAGCACTGCTGAATTGCCATATATGATTAAGGTGACTGGTACGAACTTCAAACAGGATAGCATTGTAATTGCTGAGCAGTTTGATGGTGAACATGAATTGAAGACACTCTATGACAGTTCAACAGGATTGTATGCGGAGTTAGATGGACTTACTGCATCCACTTATTCTATTAAGGTCAAGAATGGATCACAGATTTCTACTGTATATCAATCGCTTACTATTACTTCTCCCTGATTCAGGAGGCTATTTTATTAGTCCCTATCAATGGGTAGAGGGTTAATTGAGAATTTTGAGTTGGGAAGGTTAACCCCTTCCTAGACTTTTTAAAAACTAAAACGAGGTGAAAATAAAATGGCAGAAATTATTGATTTAGATATTATTGTACCGGAAGGAATTCCGTTTAAAATTGGGGGAGAAATTTTTGAAGTACCCACTTCTTTAAAAACCGAAACTGTAATTCATCTAATGCAAATAGAACAAAAGATTAGAAAAACAAAAGATGTAGAAAAAATCCTAGGGTTCCAAGATGATATGATTTTACTTTTGTTCAGTCAATCGAATGAAGTTGACCAGGCTTGGGTTAGGAAATTACATCAGACTCAAAAATCTGCAATTCTTCAACATTATAAAAAACGTATGAATGAAATTAATTCAAACCCAAACTAAGAATCCCTTCCCTGCCAGAAGTAGAGAAAGGGAAGGGAAACGCAAGTCAAGATGAGGTAAGAATTATGCCTAATATTGCTTACTTAAATAGGAAAACCAAGATGGGATATGATGAGTTACTAAACTTACCATATCCCATTTTTTTGTCTTTGTTGAGGGAAAATCAAATCTTGGATTTGAAAGAAACTAGCGAAGGCAGAGAGTATCTAGAAAAAATAGAACGATTAAATGTAACTACTCCTGACTTTGGAAAATTGAGTGGCTTAAGCAGGTTTAATAAGGCAGGTGAGAAGTAATGAGTAATGCAGCTTTTGATTTGGGTTCTTATGGTGCCGAGATTGTTTTATCAACAACTACCTTTGATCAAGGTATGCAAAATGCAGAAAATCAAATGAATAATGTTGATAAAAAGGCTAAAGGGTTTGGTTCTAATCTAGGTACTTTGGCTGCTGGGGCTGTTGCAGGTCTAGGAGCAGCATTAGCAGGTGCGGCGATAGCAGGGGTTAAAATGGCTGATGATTTGGATAAAGCCTTAAATGGATTGCAGTCTGCCACTGGTACAACTGATGAAGAAATGCAAGGCATGGAAGAAAGTTTAAAACGAATTTATCAAAATAACTTCGGTGAGTCTTTTCAAGATATTGCTGATTCGATGGCACTTGTTCAACAGAATACCGGATTAACTGGAGAAGCTTTGGAAGAAACAACAACACATGCGCTTATGCTTCGTGATACATTTGGGAAAGACATTGCAGAATCAACTCTAACTGCAAATGGATTGATGAATCAATTTGGTTTAACCTCAGAGGAAGCTTTTAACCTGATGGCTCAAGGTATTCAAAATGGAGCAGATAAGAATGGAGATTTTTTAGAAGGACTAAATGAGTATGGGGTTCATTTTGAGCAATTAGGATTTGATGCCTCCGAATTTACTAACATTCTTATTGACGGGGCTCAGAGCGGCGCATTTTCTGTAGATAAAATTGGTGATGCAATGAAGGAGTTCGGTATAAGAAGTAAAGATGGTTCAAAAGCTTCTGCAGAAGGATTTGCATTATTAGGTCTTAATGCTGAGGATATGACAGCCTCATTTGCTGCTGGTGGAGATACAGCTCAAACAGCATTCCAACAGGTAATGGATTCTTTATTAGCTATAGAAGATCCTGTGGCACAAAATGCAGCAGGTGTAGCACTATTCGGAACTCAATTTGAAGACCTAGGGGTTCGTGGAATAGAAGCATTTGCTAATATTGGAGATAATGCTTCATTAACAAAAGATTCACTTGGTAAGATTAATGAAGTCAAATATGATTCTTTTGGAGAAGCAATGTCTGGAATTGGACGTAATTTGCAGATGGGACTAATTGAACCTGTTCAAAAATATGTACTCCCTTTGCTTTCCGATTTTGCTAATTGGATAACTGCACATATGCCTCAAATACAAGAGACAATATCCACCATTTTCAGTGCAATTGGAACTGTAATAGGTGGATTTATTACTGTTGTCAGAAGTGTTATTTCAACTTTCAATGAGACAGAAACCTCAACAAATTCTTCATTTGACAACATTAAAGACACAATCGACACAATCTTAACAACCATAAAAGGTATTATTACTGATATTACATCGGGTATAAAAGTTATTTGGAAAAAATACGGTGATGACATTGTGAAATATGCTAAATCATCAATGGAAAATATCTCAAATATTATATCAGGCGTTTTAAAGGTCATCCGTGGGATTGTAAAGACTGTGATGGGATTATTGACAGGTGACTGGGATAAAGCATTTTTGGGACTTAAAATGATTGTCTCAGGTGCATTTCAAGCAATTGAGGGGGTAATAAAGCAATCGATAAATGCTTCGAGAGTTGTAATTGATACTACTCTTAAAGTAATAAAAAATGTCTTTTCGGCTGGATTAAATGGTGTATTATCTATCGCATCAAGTATTTTTAACAAGGTAAAGTCAGCATTAACCAGTCCAATTGAATCGGCCAAAAACACAATTGTAGGAATCATTGAGAAAATTAAAGGTGCTTTTAATTTTACTTGGAAACTTCCAAAATTAAAAATGCCTCATGTTTCAGTTACAATGAAGGAAAATGGCTGGGGAATTCCTTACCCTGATTTTGATGTTTCTTGGTGGGCTAGAGGTGGAATTGCTGATAAAACTCTTTTATACGGAGTAGGTGAAGCAGGGAAAGAAGCTATTATTCCATTGGATAACCCTTTGTATATGGCTCCTTTTGCGGATGCTGTATTTGATAGGATAATGAATAGATTAAAACCTAATAACCCACCTTTATCCAATAAAACTATGAATGAACTTGTTGTACATAATAACTTAACTTTTAATGTAACTAATAAAATCGATGATAGTGAAATTAAAAAGATTGCTAATAAGGTGTTTAGCGTTACCAATGATACCTTTAGAGCTAGAGGTGGCTTGGGGTTAATTTAAATAAAGCTCTCCAATTGGAGAGCTATTTATTTTCTTTAGCACTATCAAAAATTTCATCAATTAACTCATCAGATTCTTTCTTTTCCATAAATATCACTCCTCATTTAATTCTTATTCAAAAAATAAAAAAACCTTCCTACAATGAGGAAGGGACTTAATTTATGGTTAAGCATCAAAGACTGCGTCAATTTCTTGTTTATAACGCTCATATACATTGTTTGTAATTGCATCTATTTGAGCCTCTAAGTCCTGATAACGTTGACTTTCTGTAAGTCCGTCCAACCTCATTTGATAATATTCATCCAGTAAGGCCTGCAGTTCCACTTCCTCGGCATCAATTTTGACTCCAATTTCTTGTACGATCTTCACATTAATATCAGCATCAGAATTGGCAATCAGTTCAGTTTTTTTGTCAAATCCAGCTTTTCCAATAGTTGAATTCGCAGTATTGACTGCATTTGAAAACCAGTCAGTAGTTGCCCCTGTGAATGTTCCTGCAGCAAATACAATTCCTACCCCTAATATCACTCCAGCTATTTTTCCTGTCTTTTTCACATCTTTTACCTCCAACAGTAGAGTAGATGTTAATCTGAGGTGAGTTACCAAAATAAGTATATCACAAACAGAACGTACGTTTCTAAAGAACATTCTTTATTCGATGCTAATTCAAATAAAAAACCTTCTCAAATGAGAAGGAGAAATAGAAAATTTTATATTTTAACTCTTATTTTTATTTCTTGTTTTAAAACTAGTAATATCATAGAAACTTACTTTTGTGCCATTTTCTAGAAGATCTTGAATAGAAAAAATTTTCCTGTCTGCATGTTTTAAGTCACTAATTTGCCCGTTAAGTCCTTCGACCATTGGCTCTCCTAAATGACTATACTTATACTCTTTTTGCCAATCATCTTGAATAAATAACCAAGAAAAAGCTATATTATATATTTCATGGCAAAGGACTACCTCGGTTAATTTCATTCCTACAGTTGTTGTTGTGTAAGGAGTATAATAATTACCATATTCATCAATAACTAGGTCGATTTGCCCCTGAATTAAATTGATATTATCGTTTGCTTCCCAACGTTTTAATTTATCCATCATCTTTCCCTCCAATACTAAAGATAGATGTAAATCCCAGGTTGAGTTCGTCTAATTTCATATTATCATAAAAAGAACGTCCGTTCTAATAAAATAGCTAACTCTATTTTTGAGGGTGATATGTATTAGCTAATAGTCTATTTTAAAGTAGTCACATAATTTCTTAATAGTAGACTTATGGTGTTTACCTTTATTATTCTCTATCCGACTTAAAGTATCTACTTTCATTCCAATTTCCTTGCACACTGCAGTTTGAGTCATGTTCTTTTTAAATCGTTCTAATCGAAGTCTTGTTCCTATACTTTCTTTGTACACAGGAATCACCAATTTGTTTTTTGATATCTATCGAACTTCTCAGTAATATCCTCACCATCAGCAAATACCTCTAATACATCCTCAACATTCATTTCCTTCTTTATTTCTTTGATCCAATCTAAGGCAACTTGTTCAGGTTGCCTTCTCCTTAAAGGGAAGGTTCCACCTTTAGCAATTCTAATACCGTTAACCGATAACATTAGTTTGATCGTTACATTCAAACTTTAGCTTCTCCTTTTATAAAAGTTACAGTTTTGCGGAGATCAACATTTTTTGTTTTCCAGCCAGCCATTAACCAAGATTTTGCTTGAGTATGATTTCCTATGTCGTTAGCCCACCAAGCATTGTGTATATAAGCGGATTTAGGCAAAGGAAAACCAAGTAATTCCTCAATTTCCTTGAAAGACAATGTTGTTTCCTTCTTTTTTATGGAACAAAGGTAATTATAAATTGGCAGGTATTTTCCGTTATACATAACAATTACTCCTTTTTGTTCTTTTCATTTTCTTTCAAAAATTCCTGTAATTCTTCATTAAATCTGTCAAGTTCTTCACGAGTTTTGAAATCGTTAAAATCGAAAGTTTTTCCTTTTGTAACAACATTTATAAAATGGTCACTATGTTTTCGTTCTTTTTTATTATCCACTTTAGTGTATCCCTCCTGCTTAACTTATAAATATCTAATAATCTGAATATTATCTATCCCAACATTGTTCTCCTTAGATTCATTTAGCTCTATTTTTATTATATGTTCAATATTTTTAGTGTAAAATGTATCAACCCATATACTTTCAGTTTTTTCTGCTCCATTATTGACCCTATATGTAACTGTATATTTTTTTTGATTCATTTAATATTCTCCTCTATTCTTTTCTCCAAATGTCTCCTAACTTTAAGTCAGGGTTCCTTTTAGTTAATTCCTCAACAATCGTGTATAAAGTTTCGAAACTAGGTAAAGATTTATTATTTACGATTGAACTGAAAGAAGATTTATCAATGCCTATCTGCTCAGCAAATTCTCCATGTTTAATTTCCATTTCAGCTAAGATCAGTTTTAATCTGCATTTGTAAGCCATATTCCCACCTCAATTACTTATTCTGCAAGGAAGTTTTTAATACCTTTTAAAAAGGATAGGCTATGCAGAAACTTTTTTGCGAGGACAAGATAACTAGACAGGCATTCGCCCATACACTCTACTATACGCAATAACAAATACTCAAAAACACACTAAACCGAACCAAAGAATTCAACTATTTTTACTAAGAAACATAGATACTTCTTATTAACATTCGCATTCGTTTTTCAAGGGACTATATCTATCGATATATTGAAAAGGAGCGTGGTTGGATGCTATTTGAATTGGTATCAACTGGAAGTATGCTAGGTGTTTTGGGAGCAAGTTATTATTTTAAAACGAATCAAAAAGATGATACAGACAAAATTTTAAAAATTGCTGATAACTGTGGTTTGTACACAGATGATGATGAGCTAAGACTTTATCGTAAGAATCGCAGCAAAGATGGAAAGTTCACTGAGTATGTTTTCAAGATTCCTTTAGGCCTAGAATTAGATGACTTTGTAAGTAAATATGGAAAATTTAAGGACGGTTTAAATAATACAAGTGTCAGAAGTATTGATCTAAAGCAAATAAAAAAACTGAAATTAGATAAGTCATTACCCAAACAACTAGAAAGTATCATTTTTAATCGTGTGCAGTTAAATAAGGAAATTGAGTTTGAGTACGATGGAATGTTGAAAATAAGAGTTTATGATGAAGGATTGACAAAGGATTTGCCATTTAATAATGAGATGCTTTTAAAGGTTAAGAATTGGGAAGTGCCTATTGGTGTCAGTTACAAAGAGTTTATAAAACATGATTTTGAGAAGTTGCAAATGCTTGTAGTTGCTGGAACAACGAGATATGGAAAAACTGTGTTTCTAAAGAATTTAATTACTACTCTTATCAACAATCAACCTGACAATCTTAAATTAACTCTTATTGATCTAAAAGGCGGTCTTGCTTTTAGTCGATATGTTAATTGTAAGCAAGTAAATAAAGTAGCAAAGAACGCTGAGGAAACAATAGAAGCACTTGAATTTATCCATGATGAAATGCAGCAAAGGCAAGAGCTATTTTTAACAAATGGTTGGGAGGACATTAAAGAAGCTGGATGGAAAGAAAGACATTTCATTGTAGTGGATGAAGGGGCAGAAATAGCAATGTTTGAAAACAAAGAGGATCGAGAAAGAGCAACTTTCTTACTTGGTGAACTAGCAAGGATTGGAGCAGGTTTAGGATATAGGTTAGTATTTGCAACTCAATATCCAACTGCAGATGTATTCCCAAGACAAGTAAAAGCGAATACAACAGCATCTCTTTGTTTCAAATTAAAAAACAGTACTCAAAGCATGGTTGTATTAGATAGAAAAGGTGCTGAGTCATTGCCTGTTGGTTTGGCTGGTAGAGCGATTTACCAAACGGATAGAGACAGAGTAGTTCAAACACCTTATATTCAGAATGAATTCATTAAGTCGATTATAGAACCTCATATCATAATCAAGGCAAGGAGTGAGGATCAAAGTGTACCACACAACCAGAAAAAAGCTTCAGAGACAAGAAAATATATTACTGAGTTTAAAGAAACTTGATTATTTAACTAGATTACAATTACAAATTATTCATGATTTAAAAAGTGACAGGAATGCCCAAAGAGTATTAAAGGCAATGGAAGAATATTTACATGTAATCAAGGAAGGGGAGAACATTTACTATCTGAATGCTAAAGGTCGCGAAATGGTTAATTGTGAAAAGGTTAGAAAGAAATTAACTACTTATCAGCATTACATTATGAGGAATTACCTGTATATTGCACTTGGTTGTCCTGTTGAATGGAAAAATGAAGTTTCAATAATTAACGGCTATAAGAATGACAAGGTTAGTTGTCGGACAGATGCTTTAATTCAGAAAGGTGACTTTTATACAATCATTGAAGTTGACCATGAGCAGAAGATGATTGAGAACATAAAGAAAATCGATAAGTACAGAATCCTTCGGCAACGTGGAGCATTCGGTTTATTAGCACCTAGATTTGTATGGATGACCACAACAGATTATCGAAAAAATGAATTGTTAAAAGCCAGTGAAGGATTGAATGTTGAAGTTTACACCATAGAGGATTTCAAAGGGAGGAAATAGCATGTTCAAACGTAAGCAGGAAGTTTATTCAATTAAGGAATTTATGAATAGAGGGAAGGTTGAACTTAAGCAATTTGAATTCAAAGAAGAAGTAAGAGAGTCATTAGGAGTCCTGGGTGCAGTTAGTTTATTACCTTTAGCCTCTAAACCATTTTTAGCAGCTACCCCAGCATTAGCAGCAGAAAACGCAGTTCCAGTTATTGCTCCTACTTCTGAAATGTATGAGAAAATGCTTCACGCATTCGATCCCCTAATTATGCTCACACAGGCTTTAGCTTACCCTATTGCAATGGTTGTAGTTTTAGGTGGGGCAATCATGGTCATGATCAATCAAAAAGAAAAAGGATTCTCTATGATGCAAACTGCAGGATTAGGATATGTATTGGTTCAAATGACTCCATTGGTATTGAATATCTTAGTCGATGCTATGAAAGTAGTGTAAACCTATGATTGTAAGAATAACAAGTAAATTTGGTGAGGTAAGTTCAATTCATAAGACTCCTCATACTGGAATTGATATTGTTTTAAGTGAAGGTACACCTTTAAGAAGTGTTTATGATGGTGTCATTGAAAAAGTTTATGATGGCAGTACCAATATAGGTAAAGGAATCAAGATACGCTTTGAGGATGGTACAGAAGGAATATACGGTCATTTAAGCGAGGTAAAAGTAAAAGTAGGGGAAATGGTTCGAGACGGTCAGATTGTCGGTTTAAGCGGTAATACAGGTCGCTCAACAGGTGAACATTTACACTTTGCTTTGCAAAGGCATGGGGAGTTTGTTGATCCATCTTCAATAGTAGATAAGACGGTTAATTATTCATGGATAAATCACTTTTTTCAAAATGGAAAGGTTGGTCAAATTGACTTCTTTAGCATCCCAGAATGGATTAAAGGAAAATTTACGGAAGCTACCATTGGTAATACTGTTGACTTCATTTCGGATATGGCTTTGGCATTACCTATCATCACCGTTGTTAGCCTTAGTGTGTATGCTTTGCTTAACATGGTTAGTTCAAGGGTTGCTAAGCTTGGTGCGTTAGGGACAGTGGTATACAGCTTAATAATCATACATTAGGAGTGTTTAATATCATGGATATGCAGAATATAAATGTTTGGTCAGTCCCAGTTTTATTAACCTTTTGGAATGAATTAATGTGGAAATATGAGAAAAATGAGTCTGATGATCTGGTAACTGCTTTGAAGATAGTTGAGGAAGAAATAAAGAAAAGGGAGTGGAAATACTTTAAATGTTCTTGAAAAATTCACAATTATATTAATATTATAACCCTCTATAGATGTATGCTTTACTCATACTATAGGGGGTGTTTTAATGTATATTTTGCAATTAGTCAATGCTTATACTCAAGAGTTAATAAGACAAACAGAATACGACAACCCAGATGCAATATTAAGTATTTTAGAAAGTGAAACTCATCCTAAAAGAAAAGGAATAGAGACTTTTATTTTTGATGATCAAAAGAGGACTTTAACTGCAACCTTTGTAACACATTCAGTAATTAATGGTGATGAAGATATAATTTATAGGCTCTTGTATAAAGTGAAGATGGCTGAGGTTCAGGCAGTAATAAGGTAAGTGTTTAAGAAGTGTCTTAGTAGCAAACTAATTCTATTAAAATTTTTTAAACTGTACATTTCCTAGTTGATTTTTATGGTAAAATTTAACTAACAAGTATAGACAAAAAATGGGAGGTACGGAAAATGGAAAAAAAACAAAAGCAGAAAAAACCGTTCTATAAAAAATGGTGGGTTTGGGTAATTGCGATTATCATTATTGGGGCTGCTACAGCTGGCGGTGAAGAGGATCAAGCGGATACAACCAAAGGGGAAACTAAGTCAGTTGCCACAGAACCTGCAAAGGAAGAAAAGCAAACAGTAGATTCTAATACAGATGATACTAAAACAGAAGAGATTGAAAAGGAAGAGGAAAAACCTGAGGATAATGTTCCTGCAGAACATAAATCTGCTTTGAAAAAAGCTAAAGACTACGCAAAAACAATGCATATGTCTAAAATTGCTATTTCTGAACAATTAACTTCAGAGTTTGGTGAAAAGTTTTCCGAAGAAGCTGCTGCATATGCAATGGAAAATCTTGAGTATGATTGGAAGGAAAATGCTTTGAAAAAGGCTGAATCCTATTCAGATACTATGTTCATGTCAAAGCAAGGGATATATGACCAGTTGACTTCTGAAGCTGGTGAAAAATTTACTGCTGAAGAAGCACAGTACGCAGTTGATAATCTGAAAGCTGATTACAAGAAAAATGCTTTAGAAAAAGCAAAAAGCTATCAGGAAACAATGAGTATGTCGCCAGAAGCTATCAGAGACCAATTGGCCTCTGAGTACGGTGAAAAGTTCACACAAGAAGAAGCAGATTATGCAATTGCGAATTTAAATTAAGGATAAGTTGAGTAAGGAGTGTCTATATGGCACTCTTTTTTCTTATCGTTCTAATTTCCGACAGTATTCCCCTTTAAGATAGTGGTAAAATTTAACTATAAAATTGGGAGGTGTTTGTATTGAGCACAGCTGTTGGTAGGATTAAGTTATGGGATGAAGACATTGAAGGGTACAAAGATGGGGAACTTATTCTAAATGAGTATACTGCCAAAGTAACACATCTAGATGGATCTGGAACAATAATCGAACTTGCAGAGAAAATCGAATATATTGTGGAAATAGATAGTGAATACAATGACATTGTCTATGTAAAGAGAAACTCTGGACATACTTTAATCATTTTTAATTTAAGTGGTGTTGGCAGGAGAAAAGAACGTTTACAATTAATTAAAGAACATTATAAAAATCTTAATTTATTACTTGGGCAGCGACAAAGAGAGTTTTCAGATAATGTTGAAACTATATATAACAATACTATAAATTCTAACGAGATTTTACAGATAGTTTATAACTATATAGAGAGAACGAGTAAGTCAGTTTTTACTGAACCACTTTTTTTTATTTGCTTTGAAAGATTACTGTATTTCAAAAATTCACTTGGGAAGTACACTTTAACTACCACTTCGGAACATGAACCGCTTCTAACCTTTAATTCAGTAGTGGAAAGATTTGAGGATGAGGTAGAATTTTCTGCCCTGATGAATTATTACGACGAATATTTTATAAAATTGGTGAAAATTCTAAATAAAAGAATCTCATTTGATTTAGAAAATGAAGGGATATTTGTTACTTGGAAATTACTGAGAGATGAAATCTGTCATTATTATTACAACAAGTTTAATCAAAGTTACGGGGGATATATCCCAAATATAGATAAACTATCTTTAGATGAATGTGTACAATCCTATACTGATATAGATTTACTTGACTTTAATTCAGGGGAAAATGCAAGTATGTACATTTATTATCTTATGTATGTAAATAAATTTGAAGATAATAATAATTACATCATTAATAATGATACTTTTCTAAGAAAATTGGTAGAAGTGATAGAACGTAAGGAACTTGATAGTTTTGAATCTTCTTTGACAGAATCTTCACGGTCTACAAGTTTTACAATAGATAATATAGATTTAATGAATGGATTAGAATTTGAGAGTTTTATTTCTGATCTTTTTACTAAGATGGGTTATTCAACCAAAGTGACAAAAGGTTCTGGTGATCAAGGGATAGATGTTATCGTTGAGAAACATGGAAACAAAATAGGTGTGCAAACTAAATGCTACGCTAATAGTGTAAATAACAAGGCAATTCAAGAAGTTGTGGCAGGACTTAAGTATTATAATCTAACTAAAGGTATTGTAGTTACAAATAATTTTTTTACTGAATCAGCTAAGGAACTAGCTATTTCAAATGATGTAATTCTTTGGGACAGAAGTATATTAAAAGAAAAAATATCAGAAGTGTTTATAAATTACTAAATTAAAATTCACACTCTCAATTTTTGGGGGTGTTTTTTTGAATAATATTAAGTTATTTATATTTAACAGACTATTTTGACAACAAAAACATTTAGTAATACAATTGCTGAGTTGCCAAAGGAGGTTAAATATGAAGGAAACTAAGATAAAAGATGTTACTTATGTAGAGACGATAGAAACAGTAGATTTTATTGTTGAGGTTTTTGTCAGCAACATTCCGAGATCAGAACACGAAATCAATCGTTCAATGGAGAGATTGGCTGAATCCAGATACCGATTACAGGAGAAAAATGATGTTAGATTTAGAAATAAAAATTGATGAAGAAGAAGTAAGAAAACTTTACCTAGAGGAGATGGAAAAACATTTTAAAAAGATTAATGCTGAATTAACTTTCTGGGATTCCATGGAACTAAAGAGAAGAACATGTATGAGCTGGAATACAATTTCATCAACATTCTTTTATGATCCTAGATTTCCTAAGTATAAAGTGGGCGGGAAATGGTACTTTCCAGCAAAGGAAACTCAAAAATTTTTATTAACTTGGTTGGTTGAGCAAAAATGAGAAAAATTGATTCAAAAGGTAGAGAAGTTATTAGAAAATTAGAAAGAAAAAATTACTCCATTAAGTTTGTTGAGCAGGATAACTTGGAGAAGAATCTTGATAGGTTATATGATGTAATTGCAGAGTTATTATATGAGGATGCTATGAGGACAATAGATAAATAAAATTAACTACCAGTCTTATGATTGGTGGTTTTTTTGTATTACTTAAGTGAAAGATTAACCTTGTTTTTCTGTAAATGGTAGACATGTTGCTAGAATAGTGGTATATTTTCCTCAACAGAAAAAGTGGTTAATTTGATAGTGAAAACCTTGATATATCAACGTTTTGATGCAAATGGGAATGAAACCATCCCAGAAGAAAATCAATCAGATGATGTCAGCAATGAACAAGCAGACAGGAAAATAAAAACGGACAAGCACTCATTTTATGTGAGTGCTTTTCTTATTTGCGAAGTAATAGACAATTTGAGCTGGGAACTGGGTGGAAATGTCTAAGAACCGGGCTTTAATAGACACTTTGAAGTATGGCTGAGATCAAAATGTCTAAGAAATTGGCTTTAATAGACATTTTCAAGTGCGGATGAAATCAAAATGTCTAAGAACCGCGTTTTAATAGACACTTTGAAGTATGGCTGAGATCAAAATGTCTAAGAAATAGGCTTAAATAGACATTTTCAAGTGCGGGTGAAGTCAAAATGTCTAAGAACCGCGCTTTAATAGACAGTTTGGAGTATGGCTGAGATCAAAATGTCTAATAAACAGGCATTCATAGACATTTTGGCTTATGGCTGGATATAAAATGTCTAAGAAAGAGATTTATTAAACAAATAATTAAAAAGAACAAAAATAACGCCGGAAAAGGGCGTTATTTTTGTTTGGGTGCTTTGTCAGCAGATTTCTCTTTTGTACCTTGTTGAAAGATGGAATCGAAAAATTCGTCCGCGGTTTCCATGACGCCTCCATGAAGCTGGCCGTCGGCACCAACTTTGTTTTTATTCCCTTTAACCGGATTATGGATTCTTACCATAGTAAGCTCACCTCCTATATTTAGGCTTTGTCATCACAGACTAAAATAATCTGATAGCCATTTGTTAAACTATGGCAGGACATCTATTGGCAAATACAGAATAAGAAACCAAAGATATTTAAAAAAGGGGATTATTTTAATGTATCAATACTTCAACGGGCTGGTCATTCGCGAAGGCACAGAAGGGGTACCGGCAGAAAAAGTTGAGAAACTTTTTATGGATGCAGGATGGGCACGAAATACTCCTGAATGGCAAAAGGAAAAGTACACACTGATGTTCAATAATTCAACCTGGGCTTTTACAGTTTGGGATCAAAACGAAATGGTCGGGATGGTAAGGGTTATCTCGGACAAAATTATGGCTGCAAACATTATGGACCTGGCAGTTTTAACAGAGTACCGAGGAAAAGGGATTGGCCAGAAGCTTGTGCAGCTATGCGTACAAAAACTCCCGCATGGAGACTGGTTTGCCCATACCTCTGCTAATAATTTCAGCTTTTATGAGAAGTGCGGTTTTGAGGTAAAGGACGTTTCTAAAAATGGAACTTGCGCGTATTATGGTTATATCCAAGCCCGTAAAGATGGACATAGATAGGAGCGCTGTGATTGAATAAAAAGGAATTTGAAGCAGTCATTCGGCTGCCAGCACCGATTAGGTATGAGTATTTCATAAAAAAAGCAGCAGATTATGAAGAAGTTTGGGGGTTATATAATGAAGGATGGGCATCTGCACAAGATGCCGAGGGCAATGTTCTGCTGCCTTTTTACCCTAATGAAAAGTTCGCAGAGGCATTCGCTAAAAATGAATGGGAAGGCTGCAAGCCGAAGAAGATTGAGTTGAGAGATTTCCTTGAAAAGTGGCTTCCAGGGATGAAGGTGGATGGATTTAAGCCTTCGATTTTCCCAACCGACACAGATTCTGCTGTAATGGATGTGGATACGCTGTGTGAAGATATAGAAGAGGAGCTGGAGAAGTACTGATTTTTAAAAAAGATGCATGGAAACCATACCTAAAATATACCCAACGTGGTATAATTTGAGCATCTTGATTTCAGAAAGTGAGTTTTGAATATGACGCGTCAAAGTGATGAGGCTGTTGCGGTTGAAAGTCAACCGGAGTGGCTGCAAACTTATGTAGAATCACCAGAAAAACAAAAAGCCTTATATAAAAAAACATTATTAATAGTCGTTTTATCACAGATTTTCGGCGGAGCAGGCCTTGCTGCCGGGATAACGGTTGGCGCCTTATTAGCGAAGGATATGCTTGGCACTGACATAGTGGCCGGTTTGCCGATTGCGCTTTTCACATTGGGTTCTGCCGGGGCTGCACTCATTGTCGGACGCCTGTCACAGCGTTATGGCAGGCGTGCGGGTCTTGCCTCGGGATTCTTAACTGGTGGAATCGGTGCAATTGGTGTCATCATAGCCGCAGTGATGAATAATATCTTTTTGCTTTTTGCGTCACTATTGGTCTATGGTGCGGGAAGTGCAACGAATTTACAGGCACGCTATGCAGGAACGGATCTGGCCAGTTCAAAACAGCGTGCGACTGCAGTCAGTATTGCAATGGTTTCGACTACGTTCGGCGCTGTAGCAGGCCCTAACCTTGTAGAGGCAATGGGGCAGTTTGCGCTATCTGTAGGAGTTCCGGCGCTGTCTGGACCATTCATTCTCGCAGCTGCTGCCTATATGGTAGCGGGTTTGGTATTATTGGTATTCCTTCGCCCAGATCCTTTTGTGGTTGCCAGGGCGATTGCAGTAGCTGAGCGAGATGCCAAAACCAATTCGCCTGATTATGTTGAGGAAACCCTCGTTACAGATAAACGGGGAATCGGAGTGGCCGCGCTTATTATGGTGCTCACTCAAATGGTGATGGTAGCGATCATGACCATGACTCCGGTCCATATGGGAAGCCATGGTCATGGTTTAAGTGCCGTTGGTATGGTCATTGGATTCCATATCGGTGCAATGTATCTGCCGTCTTTATTAACTGGTGTTCTTGTTGATAAAATCGGGCGTGCGACAATGGCGGCAGCTTCAGGGGTCACACTGCTGATATCAGGTATTATGGCGGCTGTAGCTCCTGGTGAATCTATGTTCTGGATCACCCTCGCTCTCATTCTACTCGGTCTTGGCTGGAACTTCGGCCTGATCAGCGGAACCGCTCTCCTTGTTGATGCGACAAATCCAACGAACCGTGCAAAAATGCAAGGAACTGTGGATGTGTTAGTCGCGCTGTCGGGGGCAACCGGCGGAATGCTTTCCGGCATGGTTGTGGCGAATTCAAGTTTTGCTTTCCTGTCGCTCGCAGGAGGAGTGCTGTCATTAGTTTTAATACCATTTGTAATATGGTCAAATAAAAAGTAAGGAATGATGAGCCTGAATTATTTCAGGCTCTTTTTTCTTTGGTCAATTTGCAGGTTTTTACAGCCCCCTTGGCGAACTTGTTTTGAAGAAATTTAGCGGAAAGAGATGGACCTGATGAGTAGATTAGTGCTTTTAAGTGATTTGAAAAATCTTAATCGTGATATAAAGAAAAGAATTAAGGAATTAACAAGCCGGAAGCCTTTTAAACTGGCTTATATCCCATCGCAAACGGACGAAGATAAATTGTATTTTGAAAAAGCCAAGCCGGAGTTTAAGGAATTGGGTATTACGGAATTCTTTTACTTTGACGTAGATCAAGAGTTTGATTGGTCTCAGGTTGAGGAGTTTAAAAGCTGCGACGGCATTTTTCTGTCAGGGGGGAATACGTATCTATTTTTAAAAAACCTGCAGGGAAGGAACATCGTTGGTTGTATAAAGGAAATGGTACTTGAAGGGAAACTTTTAATCGGAGTCAGTGCCGGAAGTATAATTATGTCAGAAAGCATCAAGATTGCCGAGTTCCATGATCAAAATGAGGTTAAGCTTAATGACTTAAATGGTTTAGGGCTGGTGGATTTTGAGTTTATGCCACATTGGGACAGAGAGCAAGGTCAGCAAGATGAACTGTTAAAATATTCGTTTCATCAGGAAGAGAGTATCTATACATGCAATGATGGCGATGGAATCGTCATTAATGGAGATAAGGTCGAGTTTTTTGGGGATATAAAAGAAGTCCAAAAAGGGGCATGGTTATAAATAAATATGGATGATAGCTCTATCGGCCAAACGGAAGGCATATGTCGAAAAAGTGTCCGATGGAAGAGCTCTATCGGACAAAAAGAAGGTGTTAGGCGAAAAAAGTGTCCGATAGAAGGGGTCTATCGGCCAAAAAGAAGGTGTTAGGAGGAAAAAGTGTCCGATAGAAGGGGCATATCGGCCAAACGGAAGGTGTTAGGAGGAAAAAGTGTCCGATGGAAGAGCTCTATCGTCCAAAAAGAAGGTGTTAGACGGAAAAAGTGTCCGATAGAAGAGCTCTATCGGCCAAAAAGAAGGTGATAGGCGGAAAAAGTGTCCGATGGAAGAGCTCTATCAGACAAAAAGAAGGTGTTAGGCGGAAAAAGTGTCCGATAGAAGGGGTCTATCGGAAAAAGAAGGTGTTAGGCGGGAAAAGTGTCCGATAGAAGAGCTCTATCGGACAAACAATACGCAATTCCGTATAAGACCTTTAGTTTAAAAGCTCTTTTATTTTCGACACTACTTCTTTAGGGCTGAACGGTTTTAGAATGTATTCGCTGGCTCCCAATTCTTCTCCTCGTTTAAGGTCATGGGCTTCCCCTTTAGCTGAAAGCATGATGACAGGTATATCTTTTGTTTTCCTGATTTCTTCCAACACAGAAAAACCATTCATTCCAGGCATTAGGATGTCCAGGATAATGACATCAAAGGAATCCTGCATTGCTTTTTCCAAAGCTGCTTCTCCGTTGTCTGCAACTTCAACCACAAACGATTCTCTTTCTAGGTACATTTTTAATAATTGGCTAATTCTTTGTTCATCCTCAGCAACTAGCACTCTCTTTTCCATGTTTTCCCCCTGAAATATCTTTGTTTATTGTAAGTATACACTATTGGTGAGTTGTTTTCTTCATAGATCAGGGAAATTCATAACGATGAAAAAAATTGATTTTGAAAAATGAACGTGATAATATGTGACCTATAATGATTTAATTCATACTATACATATAGGAATTATAATAATTAAATCGGAGTGAATGATTATGGGTCGGGAATTTATCCCCTTATTTGACGATTGGGCCGAATTTTACGAGGACACGGTATCAGGACAGGATATTGAATACAAAGAGGTATTTGAAAATTACGAGAAGATTTTACAAACCGTTGCCTTGAAGTCAAAAGGTACAGTTTTAGAGTTTGGTGTTGGTACAGGGAACCTAACCGAAAAGCTAATATCCTTGGGAAGAGTTGTATATGGGGTAGAACCTTCCAAAGCGATGAGAGAAAAAACGAACGCTCGATTCAAAGATTTACAGCTATATGATGGAGACTTCATTACTTTCCCAGAGCTGCCCGAAAAAGTGGATTCAATTGTAAGCACATATGCTTTTCACCATTTAACAGATGAGGAAAAGGATGCTGCACTTAAAGTGTACAGCACACTATTGGATGACCAAGGAAAGGTTGTTTTTGCGGATACCGCTTTTGTGAATGAAGAAAATCGGAAAGAACAGCATAGAATCGTAAAAGAGCAGGGATTTGAAAATTTGCTCGCTGATCTAAAAAGAGAATACTATACAACTCTTGAAAATTTGGAGAGGCTTTTCGAGAAGAACGGATTTCAAGTAACTTTTGAAAAAATGAACTCCTATGTGTGGCTGATGGAAGCTGTTAAAGTGAACAAAAATTAAGGTGGAATTGGAGAGTTGAGGCATGAGAGTTGGCATAATTGGTGCAATGGATGAAGAAGTTGATTTACTGCGCAGCAGGCTAGAAGAACGGAATGATACGATTCTAGCTCGAAGTGAATTTTATGAAGGTAAGATTAATAGTTTAGAAGTCGTCCTTTTGAAATCAGGAATTGGAAAAGTGAACGCTGCATTGGGAACGGCTTTGTTAATAGAGAAGTTCTATCCTGATGTCATCATCAATACTGGATCTGCAGGCGGCTTTCACAAGGATCTCAATGTAGGTGATGTCGTCATTTCTACGGAAGTGAGACATCACGATGTGGATGTGACCGTTTTTGGTTATGAATATGGCCAGGTCCCGAGAATGCCTGCCTACTTTGCGCCGGATGACAGTCTAGTAGATGCTGCAGTAAGAAGTGCTGAAAAAATTAATGGTATACAGGTTGTTAAGGGATTAATCGCGTCTGGAGATTCTTTTATGAATGATGCTGAGAGGGTAGAATTCATCCGGACCAAGTTGCCTGATTTGTTTGCTGCGGAAATGGAAGCAGCTGCAATCGCCCAGGTGGCCCATCAATTTGATAAACCATTTGTTATCATCAGGTCGCTCTCCGATATTGCAGGGAAGGAATCCAATATCTCATTTGACCAATTCTTAGAAACAGCAGCGAAGAATTCCGCAGAATTGATTTTACTAATGTTAGAGGAGTTGAAGAAATAATGGTAAAAAAAATGAATGTTGAAAGCTTTAATTTAGATCATACGAAGGTGGCCGCACCATATATCCGTTTGGCAGGAACAACACAAGGGGCAAATGGCGATGTCATCCATAAATATGATATTCGCTTCTGCCAGCCAAACAAAGAGCATATGGAAATGCCAGGCCTTCATTCACTTGAACACTTAATGGCAGAAAATATTCGTAATCACCATGGAAGTGTAGTGGATATTAGTCCGATGGGCTGCCAGACTGGGTTTTACCTGTCGGTGATCAACCATGATGATTATGACAATATTCTTGAAGTGTTGGAAAAGACTCTGAAAGATGTGCTTGAGGCTGATGAAGTGCCAGCCTGCAATGAAATCCAGTGCGGCTGGGCTGCGAGCCACAGTCTTGAGGGAGCAAAAGAAATTGCAGCAAAAATGCTTGCCAAGAAGGAAGAGTGGCGTCAGGTATTTGCTGAATAAGGAGAGTAAAATGAGATGACGGTTTACCGCAGTATCCATGAATTGATTGGACATACCCCAATGGTTGAACTTACTCAATTCCCATTGCCTGAGGATGTTCGTTTATATGCCAAGCTGGAATACTTAAACCCAGGTGGCAGTGTAAAAGACCGTCTGGGGTTGGAGTTGCTCGATGAGGCACTCCGTACAGGCAAATTGGCGAAAGGCGGTACTTTGATTGAACCTACTGCCGGAAACACGGGGATCGGGCTGGCGCTGGCAGCAATCAACAAAGGTATTGAGGTGATTTTTGTGGTGCCCGAGAAATTCAGCATTGAGAAACAGACGGTGATGAAGGCTCTCGGCGCAAAGATCATACACACACCTACAGCCGAGGGGATGGCAGGCGCAATTAGCCGAACCGAACAATTGCTAAAAGAAATTTCAAACTCATACTCACCATCCCAATTTTCTAATCCGGCAAATCCGGATACTTATTATAAATCGCTGGGACCTGAGATTTGGGAGGACATGGAAGGACAGATTGATATTTTCGTAGCTGGTGCGGGAACCGGAGGAACCTTCATGGGTACTGCGAAGTTTTTAAAAGAGAAGAATCCGATGGTAAAAACCGTCATTGTTGAACCCGAAGGATCGATTATAAATGGAGGCCAGCCTGGTCCGCATAAAACAGAAGGAATTGGAATGGAATTCCTGCCGACATATATGGACCCTGCTTTATTTGATGGGATCCATACCATTTCCGATGAAAATGCATTCAACGCCGTGAAGGAACTCGCGGCTAGAGAGGGAATACTTGCTGCAAGCTCATCTGGCGCAGTTCTTCATGCAGCTTTGCTAGAAGCACAAAAAGCCCCTCCTGGCACAAACATCGTTACTGTCTTTCCGGACGGAAGTGAACGTTACTTAAGCAAGAAAATCTACGAGGGGGGAATTTAAATGAAACGCAAAACAAAGATGATTCATGCAGGCATTCCTGGCGATAAGGTTACGGGCGCTGTTTCTTTTCCAATTTACCAGGTCAGTACTTACAAGCAGGACGACGTAGGAGTCCATAAAGGATATGAGTATTCTCGGACAGGCAATCCAACCAGGTTTGCATTAGAAGAATTGATCAAGGATCTGGAAGAAGGGAAAAGAGGTTTTGCCTTTGGTTCCGGAATGGCAGCAATCACGGCTGTGATGATGCTTTTCAACTCTGGTGACCACATCATTTTGACCGATGATGTTTATGGCGGCACATACAGAGTTATGAACAAGGTGTTAAACCGGATTGGTATTGAATCTACATTTGTGGACACAACGGATCTGGATGAGGTAAAGGCTGCGATTCAGCCAAATACTAAGGCACTTTATATTGAGACACCAACCAATCCACTTTTAAAAGTAACCGACATTAAAGCTTGTGCGGACTTGGCAAAAAATCATAATTTACTGACAATCGTCGATAATACGTTCAGTACACCATACTGGCAGACGCCGCTGACTTTGGGTGCTGATATGGTGCTTCATTCTGCTACTAAATATCTCGGCGGCCACAGTGATGTAGTTGCAGGATTGGTCGTCGTAAATGATGATCAGCTGGCTGATGACCTGCATTTCGTCCAGAATTCCACTGGTGGAATATTAGGGCCTCAGGATTCATGGCTGCTTGTGCGTGGAATTAAAACTTTGGGCCTTCGAATGGAAGCACACGAGGAAAATACGGCGAAAATCGTCGAGTTTCTTTCAGGACAAGAAGCAGTGAAGAAGATCTACTATCCAGGCCTTGAAACGCATCCTCAGCATTCAATTGCAAAGGAGCAGGCAGAGGGTTTCGGTGGTATGGTCAGCTTTGATGTAGGAAGCGCAGAAAAAGCGGCTGAAGTGTTAAGCAGGGTAAAATACTTCACACTTGCCGAAAGCCTCGGAGCGGTGGAAAGCTTAATTTCTGTTCCAGCAAAAATGACACATGCATCCATACCGGCTGAGCGCAGGGCAGAATTAGGCATAACAGATGGACTGATTCGCATTTCCGTCGGTATTGAAGATGTGGAAGACTTAATAGAGGATCTGCAGCAGGCATTACAATAGAAGCTTTGGCCAAATGTCGCCTGTGAAACATGGAGATGGACGAAAAAGAGGTCATCAATACAGGCTATTGGCGCCCGAAAACTCGAGATGTATGAAAAAATGGTAACCAATAGGATAATAGAATCATAATAGGCACCGGGTTCAACCGGTGCCTTATTTATATTCATCTATTTAAGAAGCCTTCTGCTCAGCAAATGGAGCTTTTTTAACGACTTTATTTCCTTTAAATACATTAAACACTAAATTCAATCCAATTGCTGTCAAGCTGCCGGCAACGATTCCGTTATCTGTCAGGATTCTGATGCTTGTAGGCATTTGTGAGAATAATTCTGGCACGGCTGTCACACCGAGTCCCATTCCGACTGAGCAAGCAATGATTAATAGATTCTCCTGTGATGAGAAATCTACCTTGCTGAGCATTTTAATTCCATAAGCGACGACCATGCCGAACATCGCAACCATAGCCCCTCCAAGAACTGGGGTTGGAATAATTGTAGTTAAGGCACCAATCTTCGGCATAAGTCCAAGCAGTACAAGGAAGGCACCTGCTGTATAGATGACGTTCTTCGTCTTCACTCCGGACAACTGAAGGAGTCCGACATTTTGTGAATAGGTGGTATAAGGAAATGCATTGAAGAACGCACCAAGGATAATCGCAAGTCCTTCGGCACGATAACCGCTCGCAAGATCCTTCTCTTCAAGCTTTTCTTCACATATATCCCCGAGAGCAAAGTAAACTCCAGTTGACTCCACCAGGCTGACCATTGCTACAAGGATCATTGTCAAGATGGCTGAAACTTCAAAGGTAGGAAGGCCGAAGTAGAACGGAGCAGGCATGTGAAGCCAGGAAGCCTCCTCAACAGCAGTGAAGTTCACCATTCCCATAAAGTAAGCAACGACCGTTCCCCCGGATAATCCCAACAAAATCGCTATAGATCGGATAAAACCTTTAAAGAATCGGAAAAGCACAATAATAAACAGCAAAGTGCCGAAAGCGAGTCCAATATTTGTAAGAGAACCAAAGTCAGGGCTGCCCTGTCCGCCTGCCATGTTATTCATCGCCACAGGAATTAAAGTGATTCCGATGATGGTCACGACAGATCCGGTCACAACTGGAGGGAAAAACCTGACAAGCTTTCCAAAGTACTTAGAAATCGCAACGACAAATATCCCAGAAACAAGGATGGAACCGTAGATTGCTGATATTCCGTATTGTCCGCCAATCGCAATCATCGGCCCAACGGCTGTGAAGGTACAGCCTAGAACCACAGGCAGACCAATACCGAAGAATTTATTTTTCCATACCTGCAGAAGCGTAGCAATACCGCACATGAAAATATCAATTGAAACTAAGTAAGTCAACTGTTCTCCTGTTAAACCGAGAGCACCGCCAACGATCAATGGAACAATTACTGCTCCTGCATACATCGCCAGTACATGCTGAATTCCTAATGAAGCTATCTTAAAAGGATTCTGTTTCATCGCGTCAATTCCGCCTTTGTCTCTGTAGTAGGTTGTTCAAATCTGACTAAGCCATTTTCAAGCGAGCTAATAATAGCCAAAGATTCAACGGTGTAGCCTTTATCTCTGAGCAGAGAACCGCCATCCTGGAATCCTTTTTCAATCACAATTCCGATTCCTGCAACGGTGGCTTTTGCTTTGTTGGCTATTTCTGCGAGACCCAGTGCTGCTTGTCCATTGGCCAGGAAATCGTCGATGATCAGTACCTTATCTTCTTCCGAAAGGTAATGACTAGAAACGGAAATTTCGCTGTTTTCTTCCTTCGTAAAAGAGTAGATAGATGCTGTGATCAAGTCATTTACAAGAGTCAAAGATTTTCTTTTTCTGGCAAAAACAACTGGTACATTCAGTTTAAGTCCAGTCATGACCGCAGGAGCAATTCCCGATGATTCGATTGTCAGGATTTTAGTAATGCCACAATGAGCAAACCGCCCGGCAAACTCTTTCCCAATCTCATCCATCAGCTGAGGGTCAATCTGGTGGTTAAGGAATGAATCCACCTTCAGCACTGATGATGACAGGACAGTTCCTTCATTCTTGATTTTTTCAATAAGCATTTTCATCGTATTCCTCCTCCTAAATGAGGGCTCAAAAACATAAAAAAGCCCAAAACCATGCATTCACATCATAAAAGGAGTGAAGCAATGGCCTTGGGCTTATCAAAAAGCTACGGGCAAATAAAGGTTGAGTTCAACCTTTGCACTGCTCACTCATAGTCGGATTATTTACGGTAATCCGGTAGAAACTTGCAGGCCATATCCCCGCGATTATATGAGTGAATGTTTAATTTATAGATATTATATCACTATTTTATTTTGATTCAACAGATTAAACAGAAAAAACGAACGAATTACCCATCTTTATTTTTATTATTCGTATTATAGTTATTTAGTTATTAAAAATAAAAAATCTTCCCCATTTTACAAATATTTGATAAACTATTTAAGCATTTGAGGGGTTTGGGGGATATACATATGAGCGTATTCAAGGATTTATTATGGTATTTCAAGTCGGAGAAAAAGGCTTATTTGACAGGGATTTCACTACTGTTATTTGTGGCACTCCTGCAGCTTGTTCCGCCGCGGGTCATTGGAATAATAGTAGATGAGATAACCAATGGGACGCTGACGGCCGGGAAACTGGGGAAATGGATTTTAGTGTTAGCGGGATCAGGACTGGCGATGTATTCACTTCGTTATTATTGGAGAATCATGATTTTTGGTTCTGCGGTAAAGCTGGCACGATTGTTAAGAAATCGTCTGTATGCCCACTTTACGAGTATGTCGCAGTCTTTTTACCAAAAGAGAAGGACAGGGGACCTGATGGCTCATGCCACAAACGATTTATCTGCCATCCAGCAGACAGCAGGTGCTGGTGTCCTGACATTTGTTGACTCTGTCTCCACCGGAGGCTTCGTCATTATCGCGATGGCAGCGACAATCAGCTGGAAGCTGACCTTGATCGCTTTGATTCCAATGCCGTTCATGGCTTTGCTGACAAGCTGGTACGGGACAATGCTTCATAAAAGGTTCCATAAAGCCCAGGAAGCATTCTCAGATTTGAATGATAAGACCCAGGAAAGCATCACGGGAATCAAGGTGATTAAGACCTTTGGCCAGGAAAAAGAAGATATCGAGGACTTCCGCAAACAGTCCGAAGATGTTGTAAAAAAGAACATTTCTGTTGCGAAGGTTGACGCATTATTTGACCCGACGATTTCAATCATTGTCGGCATCTCATTCTTTTTATCAATTGCTTTTGGAGCAAGGTATGTGTTGAATGGTGAATTGACAATTGGCCAGCTTGTTTCATTCACTTCCTATCTTGGCTTGTTGGTTTGGCCGATGCTCGCATTTGGATGGTTTTTTAATATCGTTGAAAGAGGCAGGGCCTCTTATGATCGTGTTTCTGCCTTACTTGATGAAAAAATCGACATTCAGGATAAACCGGATGCACTGGATATGGTTCCAAATGGCGACATTAAATATGATATTGATTCCTTCACTTATCCTGGTGATCCGGAAGCTTTATTGAAAGAAATCAAGTTTGCGCTTGGCAAAGGGCAAACGCTTGGGATTGTCGGCAAGACCGGTGCGGGGAAAACGACTTTATTGAAGCTGTTGATCCGCGAATTCGACCTTTCGGAAGGCAGCATCAGCATTGGAGGAAGAAGTATCCGTGATTATAAGATGGATCGATTGAGACAGGCGATTGGATACGTCCCGCAGGATCATTTCCTTTTTTCAGCGACAGTCCGAGATAACATCGCCTTCGCAGATCCTACTGTCGATGAGGAGGTCATCTATAGTTCTGCCAGAGTGGCAAACATCCATGATGATATTCTTGAATTTACGGAAGGTTATCAAACTGTAGTAGGAGAGCGAGGGGTTTCACTCTCAGGCGGGCAGAAGCAGCGGATCTCGATTGCCCGTGCACTGGTGATGAATCCGGAAATCCTCATTCTCGACGATTCCTTATCGGCGGTCGACGCGAAAACGGAGGAACAAATATTATCAGCACTGAAAGAAAATCGTAAGGACAAGACAACCATTATCACGGCACACAGATTGAGCGCTATTCACCATGCCGATTTGATCGTCGTCCTTGAAAATGGCCGAATTGCTGAGCGCGGAACTCACGATCAATTAATGGAGCATGACGGTTGGTACAAGGATATGTATTTGAGACAGCAGCTTGAAGAGCTTGTCGAGCAGGGAGGGTGACCAATGGAAAAAACGCCTGTATTAAACGCGAAAGAGCAGCGTTCTGTGCTGTTCCGGCTTCTTGCCTATGGAAAACCGCATCTAAAGATGATTTTTGTCGCCTTCGGATTCCTGCTGCTCGCAACAGTTGGTGACGTGCTAGGACCGATATTGGTGAAAATTTTCATCGATGATTACTTGAGGGAAGGCTACTTACCTTTCCAGCCATTGTTGATGCTCGGAGCTGCCTATATTGGCATCCAGATTCTCAATGTGCTCGTTTCATATTTTCAGCTTTTGAAGTTCCAGGAGATTGCGCTGAAAATCATCCAGCAAATGAGGATTGATGTTTTTACGAAGGTGCAGCAGCTTGGATTGAAATATTTCGATAAAACTCCTGCTGGCTCTCTTGTATCAAGGGTTACGAATGATACCGAAGCGATCAAGGATATGTTCGTCAGCGTCATTGCGACTTTTATCCAAAGCGGATTCCTGCTGTTCGGGATCTTTGTTGCGATGTTCGTCCTGAATGTAAAGCTGGCACTGTTCACGATGCTGATTTTACCGTTCATCGTGTTCATCATGAGTTTGTACCGCAAACTTAGTTCAAGATTTTACCAGGATATGCGAGAACGCCTTAGCCAGCTGAATGCAAAGCTCAGTGAATCTCTTCAGGGCATGTCGATTATCCAGATGTTCCGACAAGAAGAAAGATTGAAAAAAGAATTCGGAGAAATTAACGATAAACATTTTGATGCTGGGATGAGAAACATCAAGGCAGATGGACTACTATTGCGCCCGGCAGTTGACCTTGTCTACATTTTAGCTCTGATAATTGTGCTCAGCTTTTTCGGTGTTACTTCCTTCGACAGTCCTATTGAAATTGGGGTGTTGTATGCATTCATCAATTATCTCGATCGCTTTTTCGAGCCGGTGAACAATATGATGATGAGACTTTCCATGTACCAGCAGGCTATTGTTGCTGCCTCACGTGTTTTCAAGCTGCTTGATGAAGAGGAGCTTGCTCCAGGGCAAACTGGGACGGAAGTGGATAAAATCAATGAAGGTAAAATTGAATTCAAGGATGTCAGTTTTTCATATGATGGAAAAAGGGATGTTTTGAAAAACATCAGTTTCACTGTCAATCCTGGGGAAACTCTTGCCTTTGTCGGCCACACCGGAAGCGGGAAAAGCTCGATTATCAATCTGCTGATGCGTTTTTATGAATTTGAACGTGGGGATATTCTTATTGATGATCATTCAATAAAAAGCTATCCGGTAAAAGAGTTGCGGCAGAAAATGGGGCTTGTCCTACAGGATCCGTTCTTGTTCTATGGAACAATCGGAGATAATATCAGGCTGCACAATAGCGACCTGTCTGAAGAGGATATAAGGAGGGCGGCTGAATTCGTCCAGGCGGATTCCTTCATTGACAAACTGGAAGATGGATACTCACAAAAAGTGACCGAGCGAGGCTCCACTTTTTCAAGCGGTCAGAGGCAATTGATCGCTTTTGCAAGGACAATTGCGGCTAACCCGAAAATCCTTGTGCTGGATGAAGCGACTGCAAACATTGATACAGAAACCGAAGAGGCCATCCAGGCGGCGCTTGCCAAGATGCGAAAGGGCAGGACGACAATCGCCATTGCCCACAGACTTTCCACCATCCAGGATGCAGACCAGATTATCGTCCTACATCATGGGGAAATCGTTGAGCACGGAACACATCAAGAATTGCTTGCCCAACAGGGGCTTTACCACAAGATGTATCTCCTGCAGAACGGTTCAGTCGAACGCTTGGAAGATGTAGTAGGATAATAATTATAGGATGTGAAATGGCGATTGCTAATTGGTAATCGTCATTATTTTTAAATAATGAAAATATGTACTACTACCTTATGAATAATCTGAAATGGTATCTCTTGTTGTGTTGGACTGGCAAGTTTAGAGAACAATGCTAAGGGCAGATATGAAACTTTTCGACCTAGGAATCGTACTATTATTGATCATCCATTAATGTAATAGAGGAAGAGGGAAATAAGATGGGATTGAAGGGTATGATAAAGAAGGAAATTAAAAAACAAATAAAGAAGCAAATAACAAAGAAAGCTGGAAAGAGTGCAGGTAAAATAATCGGAAAAGTTATGAAGAAGTTTTAGGTTTTGTGTGAGAAAAATAAAACAGCTATACGCTTATGGCGTTTAGCTGTTTTTTAGTGGGCTGCTATCTTTTTTATATATACCCGGTTATATTCATTGAGTAGTTCATCAAGTTCCTGGCTGTAAGTGATCGCAATGGAGGAATTCAGGCCGTTCTGTGAAGCGATTTGTATCAGCTCTTCGCGTTTCTTTTCAATAAGGGTGATCAGTTGCTCTTTAGACAATGTGAAAATCCTTTCTTGTTTTATCTCTCGGCAGTATATTAAATCAGTTTATGTAAATTCGTTATAAATATAGAAATTATTACAAGTGCTATATTAGTATATAGCATATACTGCCAAATTTCAAAAGAAACATTTGTAAAATATTTTCCTGTAAAAAATATACACCATCATTAATTACCCAGTTTTTTAGAAGGTAAACACCTTTTTAATAGAAATTAATAATTTGTTCACAGTTAAACTATAATAATAGTAAATGGTTTTGTTAGAATGGGACTAACGAATATGAACTGGAGATGGAAAGATGACAGATATAAATATTTTCATTGCAATGGGCGCGGGCTTCCTGAGCTTTATTTCTCCATGCTGCTTGCCCCTTTATCCGGCATTTTTATCTTATATTACCGGGATGTCCGTCGGAGAACTGAAGAGCGAAAATGCAATGCTGCAAAAGCGCAGCCTGCTCCATACCTTATTTTTCCTGCTGGGCTTTTCGGTGATTTTCATTGCGATTGGCTTCGGGACTTCATTTGTAGGACAATTTTTCATACAGTACCAGGATCTTATCCGTCAGCTGGGTGCGATCTTCATTGTTGCATTCGGTTTAATGGTCATTGGTTTCTTTAAGCCTGAATTTCTGATGAAAGACCGCAAAATAGAATTCAAGAACCGCCCATCAGGTTATTTTGGGTCCTCTTTAATCGGTATGGCATTTGCAGCAGGATGGACGCCATGTACTGGTCCGATCCTTGCTTCGGTCATTCTGCTTGCGAGCTCTAACCCTGGGTCGGGTATGCTGTATATGATCGCCTATACACTTGGTTTTGCGATTCCTTTCTTCATTCTTTCTTTCTTTATCGGAAAAATGCAGTGGATCCGTAAGCATAATGTGAAAATTGTTAAAATCGGCGGCTATATCATGATAGTTGTCGGAATCATGCTGTTCTTCGATTGGATGACGAAGCTGATTTCGATTCTTTCCATGTTTTTTGGGGATTTTACAGGTTTTTAATAGGCATAAATATTATTGAGTTCTGGGGCTATATAAGGGGATCCTCATAAGATGTTTTTTCGATGTGAGAATTTTGTCGGTGTCTTTACATTGAAAATAATGGTTAAATATAGTTATATAGTAATTGAGGGAAGAACTTAACAGAGTAATATACTTGTTGTGATTGTCGGGGAGGATACAGCGATGGCCAGAATTTTGATAGTTGACGACGCAAAATTTATGAGAATCACCTTAACCAATATTCTGAAGAAAGCGAATCACGAGATAGTAGGGGAAGCTGAAAATGGAAGAGAAGCAGTAGCGCTGTATCGCGAACTGAAACCCGACCTTGTGACAATGGACATTACGATGCCGGAAATGAGCGGTCTGGATGCTGTAAAAGAAATCAAGAAGGATTTCAAGGATGCAAAAATCATCATGTGCTCAGCCATGGGCCAGCAGAAAATGGTTGTGGATGCCATAGAGGCGGGTGCAAAGGATTTTATCGTTAAGCCATTCGATGATTCACAGGTAGTCGATTCGGTATCAAGAGTATTAAGATAAAAAAAGCCATTTAAGCCTATCTTAAATGGCTTTTTTTCATTATAATAATGTGGAAAACTATAATAAGGGATGAAGTAAAAAATGAATTATGTTCTGGCGTCAACCGTAGGAGCAGTTGGCATGGCCATCTTTGTGACATTCATGAGAATGAAGGCTGCCAAAAAGCCTGCCTCAGCCAAGAAAATTATCTTACCGCCAATCTTCATGAGCACTGGTGCGCTTATGTTCATTTTTCCAATGTTCCGGGTACATTCCTTACAGATCATAGAGGCACTAACAGTTGGGATGCTATTTTCGATTCTGCTTATCAAGACCTCTAAATTTGAAGTGCGAGGCAGGGAAATCTTTTTAAAGAGATCCAAGGCATTTGCCTTCATCTTAATCGGTCTGTTAATCGTACGTGTAATCGCTAAACTAGTGCTAAGCAGCTCATTCGATGTCGGTGAACTGGGCGGCATGTTCTGGATTCTCGCATTTGGAATGATCGTTCCTTGGCGAGTCGCGATGTATGTTCAATTTAAAAAGCTTCAAAATGAATTGCATAGTGGAACAAATATGAATTAATCAGAACCCTTGCCAGGCGGCAATGGTTTTTTGCTTTTTCGTTCAGTAATGGAAATTTTGGATATAAATGTATTTTCCTTAATGGTATGATGGAATTAATTGAATTTTTAAAAATGTTGTTGCTTGATAATCGGGTGTTTGTGTTTGAAAGGAGATATATTGTGTTAGATATTCAGGCTGTTTTTATAGATCGTGACGGGACACTAGGCGGGAGTGACAAAGTGATTTATCCTGGGGATTTTGAGTTATTTCCCGGTGTCCAGGTTTCAATCAATCTTTTAAAAGACAACCATATACTAGTCTTTTCTTTTACGAACCAGCCAGGTATTGCGATGGGGGAAGCTACTGTTGATCAGTTTGAATATGAGTTGAATTCTTTTGGGTTCCATAAGTTGTACCTTTGTCCTCACCGCCATGATGAAGGATGTGTATGCAGGAAGCCTTCTGCTGGCATGTTGAAAAAAGCTGCTGATGAACATGCCCTAGATTTGGGGCGATGTGTGGTGATTGGGGACCGGTGGACGGACTTGCTGGCTGCTGATGAAGCAGGCTGTTTAAAGATTTTAGTCAAAACGGGCAGCGGCCAGGAAGCCTACGATAAATACATAAACCAACAGTATTTTGGTCGATGGGGTCAAGTTCACCCAGATTTTATTGCCGCGGATTTAAATGAAGCTATAAGCTGGATCATGAGGGAGGGGTAAAGAAGTGACCGTCATTATAGCCATTCTTTTATTTGGACTTATGGTCGATTTTACTAAGCTCAGGAAGCAAAATGAGAAAATGATTGAGCAAAACGAAAAAATGATTTCATTGCTTGAGGAACAGGCGAATAGAGGGAAAGAATGAGCCGGAGGAATATAAGATTTTGGGTGATAATTTTTTCTATCATACTAACCATATTTTTGGTGAGTATTTTTGGAATCCTTAAGCTGTTCCAAAAGGAGCTGAATGCAAGTACAGGAGGAAATGAAACTTTTTATACAACAGCTAAAGCTTTTTTTACTTTAAATTATGACAGTGAGTTAGAGAAGAAACTGAAAGCTGAAAGCATGAAGCGTAAGTACGAACATGTTTCGATATTTTATCAGGAAGAGAATGAGAAGTTGATTCCAATGACAGTTGAAACACTGCAGTGGGCAGAAGAGATGTCTAGTGGATTACTTGGAAGGTACGAAAAAAATCCTATCGATCTGATTTTTATGGATAGGGAGCACTTACAAAAACTTTCGAATTTGGATGGTGTATCCGGATATTATTCCAATTTTGATAAAGTAATGGGGATCCATGTTCATCCTGAAAATGTGGAGAGCATTTTAGAAACTCCGCTAAGTTATTTTCAAAGACCGATTCTTCATGAATACGCGCATTACGCTACCTTCAGAAAAATAGAGGAAGCCGGCGCGTTTGCTGATTTGTTTCCGCTATGGTTCATTGAGGGAATTGCAGAATATGTTGCGAGCGATCAGACTGAGGTACATTATGATGTAAACCAATACGAAATCCTCCCTCTAGAAAGCATCACCTGGGGAGATGGCTGGAAGGAAGCTCGCCAAATCGAAACAACAGACCCCTACATGCAAAGTTATCTATCAGTAAATTATTTGATACAGGTATTTGGCGAGGATATTTTAGTGGAATTAATCCAGAAGACGAACGATACCGAGGGTTTTTATACAGTTCTGGAAAAAATCACTGGAAAGCCGGTTGCAGAATTTGAACAAGAAGTACTTGATTACTATCGTTAAATGAACTCTCTGAAAGGTGGCGATTGAGATGGAACAGGCGAGAAGAATCAGGAATATCAAAAAAACAATGGAGAACATCTCAGCGTGAATGATAGGGAGTGCTTGATGTTCTCAAAAACTTGGAGGAGCATTCATGTTAAATAAACAAGGTTTTGATTTGTGGGCAGACGGCTATGACCAAACAGTCCAGGTTAGTGAAGAAAATGGAGTATACCCATTTGCGGGGTATCATGCCATCTTGAATACAATTTTTAATGATGTGATGGAAAAGGAAAATGCGAGAGTACTGGATATCGGCTTTGGAACAGGAGTTTTAACATCAAAGCTGTATGAAAATGGCCATCATATCGATGGAATCGATTTTTCAGAGAGAATGATTGCCCTGGCACAGGCAAAAATGCCGAAAGCAAGTCTAATAGAATGGGATATTGCTAACGGCTTGCCAGCGGAAATTAAAGGTTTGCAGTATGACTTTATTCTAAGTACATATGCACTGCACCATTTAACTGACGAAGAGAAGGTTTCTTTTATTAAGGAATTATTGCCATTGCTAACGGATGGAGGCAAAATCCTGATCGGGGACATTGCCTTTGAAACGAGGAAGCATCTCGAAATCTGTAAAAATGACAGCAAAGACTTCTGGGATGATGATGAATTTTACTTTGTATTCAATGAGATCTGTTCTGATTTAGCGGATAGCTGCAAACTGGAATTCCTGCCGATGTCCCATTGTGGCGGAGTGATAGAGGTTAGGAAGAAATGATTGGGTTAGCACTGCTTTTGTAAGGCAGTGCTTGTTCTATTTTGAAAAAATGGAGGCAGATCCAGTGTGAAAATAAGGCTAATAACTTTTTCTTTGGCAGTCATTCTTATGGGAGCCGGGTTGACTACATTCCCAACAGCCAGCCATGCTTGCAAATGTGTGGAAGAGAAAAGTGTTGAAAAAGAATTGGAAAGCTCCAATGCAGTTTTCAGCGGCAAGGTCATTGAAATTAAAACCTCAAATAATAAAAAATATTATTTGAGGTTGAAGAAACGTGGAAAGGCGTATCACAAACAGAAATCATACTGGAAGATGAAAGGTCCAGCTGTTCTACCGATTTTTTTGAGGGCGAATCTTACTTGGTGTATGCCCATGAATTCCAGGGTGAATTAACAACGGATATATGTGACCGAACTAGGGAGTTAAGCAGCGTAGGGGATGACTTAGTGACACTGGGAACAGGGTCGAAGCCAACCGAAGAAGTGGATTTAAAAAGTAAGTTGCAAAATCCGATCATTCATACCATGTATATTTGGGTTCCGCTGATCATCTTGTTTATGCTGTCAGCTTTCTTCATAAGAAAAAGGACTAAATCATAATCTTTTCATAAAAAAACATTAGAACGTGCCCTAAGCATAAAGGAGAATTTGGAGTGATTAAGGAAGTCATAAAAAGAGTTTTGGAGGATTACCAGATCGGACAGACGTATTTAATTGAACAAGAAATCCCGAGTTGGAGTCAGGATTTACATTATAAAATTATGGCAGAGGGTAAAAGATATTCCGCAAGATTCTTGAAAGAGAACAGGTCACCGAACGATGTGTTTGGGACAATTACTGATGAAATTTTAACTGAACAAGTAAAGTTTTGCCTTTTCCTGGTTGAGCATGGTATCCCGTTCATGAGGCTGGTAACTGCTTTGGGTGACGAGCCCTATGTAATAGTCTGGTGGAAAGGGGAAAAATATCGCTTTATCATGTTCGAGTGGATAGAAGGCAGGCACCTGACTAACTGTGAAGAAGATATGGCCTGGAAGTTCGGAAAAATGGTCAGGAGGATTCATGACATTTCAAGTGCTTTTAAGAGCTCTGTCTTCCCTAAAAGATCACATCTAATTGGATATCAACAATTTACGAACCAGCTTTGGGCTACGGTCGGTTCTAGTAGTATGTTAGATAATACTGAACTGCAGGATTATCTAGAACTGGCAAACAAGCATATTGCAGCGGCAAAGTCTTTGGAAATGGACTATATTGTTCAGACCGATTTGAATCCTCTGAATGTATTATGGGATGAAAACAAGAACATCATTGGGATTGTGGACTTTGAATCAATCGGATATGGAGATCGGATCGAGGGATTGGCCTGGCTGATTAAATGGTATTCCCGGACGAATGGAATTAAATCTATGGAAATGTCGCCAGAAGTGGCAGAAAAACTTTTACAAGGATACGGTGCGTTTGATTTTCTTGGTTTTGACGACTATGACCGCCTTTCCTCGCTGCTTTGGCTATCTGGGTGCATGAATTGGAACTTTGTTAAAGAAACGATTTCCATATTCGAGTCAAGTAATGATGAAAAGCTAAAAGTTCATTTGCATTCTTATAAAAAACGTGGAAAAAAATTAACGTCCCTGATTTCTAAATCGTTTCTTTCTCAATGAAAGAACGATTTTCTTTTTTTGAAAAGGAAAAAGAAGGAAATATAAAGATGCTGTCGAATTGTGTTTATCTAGCAAAATATCTGGGAGGATGAACATGGGTTATATAGAAGATTTACGGAGGGTTATCGGTCATCAGCCGCTTATCCTGGTTGGGGTCGCAGTCGCAGTTATAAACGAGACAGGAGAATTCTTGTTGCAGAAACGCCAGGATGGAAAATGGGGAGTGCCAGGCGGATTTATTGAGTTAGGAGAATCTACGGAAGATGCAGGCAGAAGGGAAGTCCTTGAAGAAACTGGGCTTGAAATCGGGAAGTTGAATCTGGTTGGTGTTTTTTCGGGTAAGGAACACCATGTTATACTGCCAAATGGGGATGAATTCTTTCCAGTTACTGTTGCCTATGTAACAAGGGATATTATTGGGGGAGTGCTCCAGGCGGATGGCGATGAAACCACCGAAGCCCGATTTTTTAGTGTGAATGAATTACCTGAAAATCTTAATCCGTTAATAAAGAACCTAATGAAGCAGTTTACAGTCACGTTGTGAGGATGATAAAAAAAGTTCAGAAACAAATATAGTTTTTAAGGGGGATGAACAATGGATGCAACTTTTTACATGGAAAAGGCTGTTTTTAATTATCGGGTAGCGGCAGTTATGATCGTTGACAACCATGTACTGATTCATAAACAAGCGAAGGACGAACACTGGGCATTGCCAGGAGGCAGGGTCGAACTTCAGGAAGATTCACAAACAAGTGTGGTTAGAGAAGTAAAAGAAGAATTAGGAATCGATGTAAAGGTGGATCGTCTGCTCTGGTTTACAGAGAACTTTTTCGACTACAACAATAAATACTATCATGACATCGGTTTGTATTATAAGGTTTCCCCTCTAAATGGGAGCTTCAATTTCCACAAAGAGGAGTTTTTTGGTGAAGAGGGAGAGCGGTTGATCTATCAGTGGGTGCCAATCAGCAGCCTTGAGAAAATTAAACTTTACCCTGAGTTTATCAGGACGTCATTGGAAGATTTGCCAGATGTGCCACAGCATCTTGTTGTTCGTAAATATAGCATATAAAATCGGTGGAATACATAATCCTAACATAATTCGGTACTCATGTGGCTAGAAAAATTATGAGGTAAAATCGTAAAAATGAATAATCCTTTTGAAAAGGTGTATGAGCAGCCACCTGCCACTGGATGCAAGGTGGCTGTCGATTACAAACTTACTTTCCCCCTTTTATACTAACAATTTCAAAGCTTCTAAAACTTTAGAAACGTGAAGGTCATCCTTCATTGATTCAAGTGAATGCCATTTTACTTCTTTTAGGGTTTGTTTGTCGCCTAGTTCAGGATCGTAACCGACCGAGGCTTCTTTGTCGTTTAATGTGCGGACTAAAAAACATTGTTCCTCCCCACGGCTGTATCGACCAGTAAATAGATAGTCAACTACCTCCACATCCAAATTTACTTCTTCTTTTACTTCCCGAACGACTGCTTCTTCGAATGTTTCGCCTGCTTCAAGACCTCCGCCTGGGAGTGTCCAAAAAGAACCGTCCGGATAGACATGTTTCGTCATAAGTATATAATTGTTTTTGATGATCGCAGCAAATGCTCTCGGTCTAGTCAAAAAATTAAGCACCTCACAAGTAATAATATAGAAATTTTACTATATTTTAACATATCAAAAGAGTCTATCGGACAAATAGATGGTGATATCGTATAAAGGTGTCCGATAGTTGGTCTCTATCGGCCAAACGGAAGGTGGGTACCCGGAAAAATGTCCGATAGAAGGGCTCTATCGGCCAGACGGAAGGTGTAAACTGGGAAAAGTGTCCGATAGAAGGGGTCTATCGGACAAACGGAAGGTGGCAACCAGGAAAAATGTCCGATAGATGGGGTCTATCGGACAAACGGAGGGTGGCAACCAGGAAAAATGTCCGATAGAAGGGGTCTATCGGACAAACGGAAGCTGGAAACCGAGAAAAGTGTCCGATAAAAGGAATCTATCGAACAAACAAAAGGTGTAAACCGCAAAAAATATCCGATAGAAAGGGGCTGGACAGGTGATCAACACAAAAGACAATACTGATACAGCCATTATCGGGGCTGGCATCGGTGGACTTTCTGCGGCGATTGCCTTGCAGCAGATTGGCCAAAGAGTGAAAGTTTATGAGAGAGCCTCGGAGCTTAAGGAAATGGGCGCGGGGATTATATTGTCCGCCAACGCAATTAAGGCATTGGAAAAGCTGGGGGTTGCGGATCAGGTGCGAGAGGCTGGTTCGCCAGTAAAGAAGGCGGAAATCAGGACTCCGGATGGACAACTTCTTGTTAATATGCCGGTGCTTAAGCAAGCCGAACGATATGGCACGTACAGTTATTTGATATACCGGCCAGACTTACAGAGAATTTTATACGAAAAATTAGCACTTGATACTGTAATACTTGGTAAGAAGTTTTCTCGACTGGAACAGCATCAGGAGAATATAACTAGCATGTTTGAAGATGGAGAAATAGTATATTCAAAGTTTCTCATCGGAGCGGACGGCGTTCATTCTCGAGTAAGACAAAATATTCTTGGGGACTCTCCGATGCGTTATTCGGGCTTCACTGCTTTAAGAGGGATCTCCCGCTTTGAAGATGATCGTTTTCCAGTGGAGCTGGGTGGAGGATTTGAAGCGTGGGGCAATGGAAAGAGATTTGGTTTTTCGCATTTAGGAAAAGGCCGCGTGTTTTGGTTTGCAGCGATCAACACGCCACAAGGGAAACTCCTAGCTGCCCAAAATAAGAAACAAGTGGCTTTGGAGCATTTCAAAAGTTGGTGGGGCCCCATCACTAATGTCATTGATTCTACCGATGAGGAAGATATCCTTGTGCATGAAATATATGACCGTAAGCCAATCAAGAAATGGCATAAAGGAAGAGTGACACTGTTGGGAGATGCAGCTCATCCGATGCTGCCTAACCTCGGACAGGGTGGAGCCCAGGCGATGGAGGATGCTTTAATGCTCACACGATATCTTAAGAGATTTCCTCAAGATGTTGAGCAGGCATTGAACAAATATGAGCAAAAGAGAATTCCGCGTGTTACTAAAATTGTACATGGTTCCAGAATGATGGCAAGAATGATGCAACTGGAGAACCCAATGGCAGTCAAAGCTAGAAATCAATTATTGCGGAAATTGCCAGATGAATTGAAAATCAAGAGGCTGGACTGGATTCTTGGATACGAAGTGTAAAAATCAGACGATAGATTTAATCGTACTTCATGAGTGAGGTGGGATTCTTTTGAAAAAAAGAAGGAATATCAATTGTTTGTACAGAATCTTTCTATAAAAAATTGGAGGACTTTTATGGATACGAAACATGTCCGGACATCCGGGGCTTACATTCTGTATAACGGATTTTTTCCTTTTCAGGTTGGGCCAACCCGAATAGGGGATAAACTGGGCGTGGTTAGGCTTGGGGGGCATCGGGAAGGTAATGAAACGGCATCTGATACCGTATTCCGTGAAGTCTATGAAGAATCCAGAATGAAAATAAATATCTTCCACTCTCCCATCACTTTTTTCAAAAAGGATTGGGATGGCGTGGCAAGAAGAGTAACAACAAAAGAAGCCGTTGCACCAATCCTGATAAAAGGGACAGACCCTGAAGGTTCTACAGCAATGTATCTGGCTTATTCAGAAAGTGAACCAGTTCCTTCTGAAGAGACAAAGGGATTGCTTCTGTTAACTCCCAATGACATTAAACGAATCTGCGAGCAGCAGATCACCTTGAAAGAGTTTATAAAGCATGGCGGTTCCGTTTTATTAAAGAAAGAAATGAACCTGGAATTGACACTAAAGCCGTTTCCTCAGTTGTTATTTTTACATGAACTCCTAGAAAAAGAAAAAACTTTCATGGATAGGTTCATGCTTGGAAAATGAATAGTTACCTGGAGCAGAAGGAGGAAGTAAAAATGGTTTTCGAAATGACCTATCAGGTGCGTGTTCCACACTTTAAAGAAGGATTAGACTGGTATAGAACCTTCCTGAACAGAGAGCCGGATTTTACTCCGCATGAAGGGTTTGCTGAATGGGAACTGATTCCTGGGGCGTGGCTGCAGTTGGCTGAGGGAACAACAGCGTCTGGGAGCGGTCCCTTGCGTTTCGGGGTCAGATCGATTGAAGATGAACGCATCAGATTAGACAGAGAGCTGGATGTTCAATCCTTCGAGATTTTTGCAAGAGTGGAAGTCCCTGTAAAGTGGGCGACATTTTCCGACCCATGGGGAAATCAAATTGGTTTGTTTGAATACATTGATAAGACAGAAATGCAAGAGAGAATCACTTCCATCTTGGGGAGCAAGAGATAAAGGGGTTGCAATAGCTGTTGAAATTCATTGAGGCAGGAATCGGAAACACATGGACGGTAAGGACGGAAATTGAAATGGAGAACGGAAGTGAATATGAGGTCCGAGGAATCCATGGCCCGATACATTTTCATTCAGCCTATATACGATTGTGGATCCGTAAAACAGTGATCATACTCGATTCCAGGGAAGGTTTTAAAAAAGTACATAAGAACCATAAGGATTTCAAACTGCTGCTAGGAATTGTCAGCAAGCAATAAGGCTTGTCTTAAGCGTAGAAGGGGGAATCTTCAGATAGGGAATCTGAAGATTGGAACGTGGTTATCAATATCGTCTACTTCTACCGACGTTATAGAGTATATCTGAAGTTAGAAAAACTCCTACAGGTGGTAAGGCCCCTGTATTTATTGGTGCATCGGTCAGGGCTGTATCCGTCGTGGCAATCCAATTGCCGAATTCGCCGGCTTGCAAGGATGGTGGCTTCATCAGGAATTGTCCGTTTAGCATGTGGTGGCGGACGCGTATTCCTGGGTCATCAAAAATAGTCAATTGACCTGTAAACGAAGCATAAGGTGAATCGAAGCGAAGTCGATTTGCACTTTCGTCCCATGTCCCCTGAATCGGTATGGGGTTCCCACGGAAGTTAGCTGTTCCCGTAAAGCTATTACCTGACAAAGCATTAATGGTAAAGGTCCCTCGGACAATCGGTTTTCCAGCAATTTGCGCATCAATCCCCCAGCGCGAAGGAACGGGTAGACTCGTTGTTCCATTCTTTCTAATCTGCAACCTGATCTCTCCTTTAATTTATAGGTTCATAGCCTAATAAAAAGTATATGCACCATGTGATGAAGTGGGGAATGTAACCTGTGCCTAAGAAGGCAGGGTTTCCAATAAGAAAACATAACCTTTCTGAAACGAATGAGGAGTATTTTATGTCAAAAGAAACAGTATCCCTGGAGTTTTATATACCACAATTCAAAAATGCTTTATTGAAATATGACTTGCTTGAAGAACAGAGGAGATTCACCGCTTTTCCTGAAGATGCATTAGAAATGTGTAAAGAAGATCCGGAGAGACACCCTGTAGTCATTCTCTATGACAATGAGCCAGCTGGTTTTTTTGTGCTTCATGGCAGGTCAGGAGTGATAGATTACAGTGACAACCAAAATGCAATGCTGTTAAGAGCGTATTCCATAAATCTTTCATTTCAGGGAAAGGGAATTGCTTCTAAGTCCGTCATGTTATTGAAGCGCTTTGTAAAAGAACATTTCACTCAAGTGGACGAAATTATCTTGGCTGTGAACCACTCTAATATCATGGCTCAAAATGTATATAAAAAAGGCGGTTTCATAGATCAGGGCAAACGCGCCATGGGAAGAGAAGGAGAAATGTATATATATCATCTGTTCCTAAATGAAGTTTCCGGAAGAAAATAGAATTTTAAAAGGAGAATGACAATGCCTGAAGTAAAGCAATGTTCAGAAATAAAATTGGTAGGTATCCGGGTTTTATGCCCTGGAGATGAGTATCTTAAGGAAATCCCGAAAGCCTCCAGGCAGTTGAGCGAGCGGAGTGACGAAATAAAAAATGTGGTGGACCGATCTTTGCAGCATGGGGCATTTGTGGTGGATAATAGCTCAGATAAAGAAGATGGGTATTGGGTTTGCGTGGAAGTATCCGACTATGAGAATATCCCTGCAGACATGGGGACCCTGACGATTCCACCACAAAGATATGCTGTATTGCGGCATAAAGGCTCTAATGAAAAAATCAGGGAAGCATATAGCGAGCTTCATCAATGGATACAGCAAAGTGGATACAAGAGGCTAACGGATAAATGGCATTTGGAAGTGTTTCATACTTGGACAGATTCACAGGATATAGATGTTGAACTTATGGATTCGATTGGATAATTTGGATTGACTTGAATCTTTTTCCACTCCAATACGTAGAGATATACAGACATTAAGCTTTATGGGGAGTGGATGAATCATGGTAGAAGCACCAGGCGATTTCATGTTTACGTTCGGACCGATTTTTATGGGTGCCATCTTTATTTTAGTTTTTGGAATCATTATTTTTACAATTATTAAAAGCATAGGGACTTGGAGTAAAAACAACCAGTCGCCGCGTGTGAATTCTTACGCTCAAGTAGTGACAAAAAGAACGAGCGTGCGTGGCGGGGGAGAAACGAATGCCCGCAGTCTGTATTATGCTACGTTTGAATTTGATAGTGGAGACCGGCTTGAGCTGCAGGTTGACGGTCAGGAGTATGGCCAGTTGGTTGAGGGAGATTATGGAGAACTGACTTTCCAGGGAACACGTTACTTAGGATTTACAAGACATCGTTAATGTTCAAAAGACCAAATCATTATGAGATTTGGTCTTTTTTCGGTCCTAATCCACGGATAAATCATCCTTGTTAATCATACGGATTGCGGAGATGATTCCTCTACAGACTAGCAATTTAATCGCTAAACTGATAAATGAGTGCTGCCAGCTCCAGCCTTTTTTCCAGGTGATTAAATTTGTCTTTTTAGCAGCAAAGGTCTCAACTAATACCTGAGGGATAATGAACGGAAAAAGTTTCAAGATGATCCCGCTAGGTTTGCTATTGAGTGTCCATTGATTGTAATAAAGAAGTATTAAAGGGTAATGGACATAGTCAAAAGGCAAGTGGATTTTAAGATTTCTCCTGAATGGCCGGATATCGTATTTTAGATAGCCTTTGGAGACAAGGTACCGGTCCGCCCATGAGTTGCCAATGATACTGACAAGATAAACAATGATCCAATCCTTGAATGAGCGTTTTACGATTGCAAATGGTAAAAGGAAAATGCCTATGATAGTTAAAATATTAAGAAATCCTACTGATAATGTTCTTCGGTTTTTACGCAAGTGTACCACCTCATCTTTAAAGTGTAACTATGGAGATAATTTATGTATGCTAATCTCTTCAATAAAAAATGTGATTGAGGGAATAATTCACTTAACAGATCAAAAAGAAGGTGAGACCTTGCCGCGCAAAACTGCAGATCATTCAGAGGAAAAAGAACAGGTGGCTAATATGCCACAGAATGACCAATCAAAGGAAGAAATCGAAAAGTTAAATCATATGTTGGCAGCAGTACTTAACTATATATCCGATGATGAAGTCGAAGTCATAGATATTGAATATTTGCTCAACAACACGGAAGGCCTCAGGGACTGGTGGGATGAATATCGTGAAAGAAACAGAAAAGATATCGAAGAAGAAATATCAAAAGCACTTGGTGATCTTTCGATTGAGGAGTTAGAAGATCTTAGGGAGAAAATTAAGGGGAAAGACAAAGAGTGAAGGATTTTGCTTATGATCGGACTGCTTTTGGCTGTTGTTATTTTTAACATCATTGCTTTCAAAATAAATAAGAGGCTCACCCTTGCCCAAATTGTGCAAATTTGGACATTTACTATCGCCTTCCAGCTGCTTTTTGACTTGATCATTGAGTTCAAATTTCGAAGCTATTGGTATTTTGGCGAGGGAATTGACTGGAAAGGACTGATTCCGAGAACGGTGCTGATCCCGCCAGTCAATATCATTTTTCTGAATTTATACCCTTGGGGCAAAAATGTGATTCTGAAAGGTGTTTATGTGATAAGCTTCGTTGCCATGATCTTATTGTATGAACTTGCGGCACTGTTGCCGGAACCCTGGGGTTATTTCCACTATGGATGGTGGAAAATCTGGTATTCAGCACTCATTGACCCGATTATTTTATACATTTTGCTTGGCTTTTACAAATGGATTCTGTGGTTGGAAAAGAAGGACCGTCATAAAGCACTCCCGAATTAGGGGGTGCTTATTTATTTGGATAGGAAAACATAGATCATTAAGAAGGTGATTTCCAGAAAATAGAGAATTTTTATAGAGAGGTGAGTCGAATGAAAAACCAAATAATCAGGGTAGGGACCATTTATATACCGGTAGAGGATCCAAGGGAATCGTCGAATTGGTATAGAGAAATGCTAAAAGCTAAGGTGAATTATTTGGATGGAGACAAGGCAATTATGGATATGGCTGATATCAGCCTGTTTTTGGTGAAGTCTCAAGGGCAGACTTCAAATTTCACGGACATTAATGGGGAGGAAAGATTTCTCCTTACCTATGAAGTGGATGGTCTTGAGGTTCTTGAAGCATTACATAAAGAGTTTAAGGATCGCGGAATCAAAGTCGGCAGCATCGAAAACCGTGGGCACGCTGGCCGGAATTTTGTGTTTTATGATCTCGACGGAAATAAATTCGATGTATGGAGTGAGTTGAGTCCATTGTACAAAGCTAGACTCGAGGTGGAGTAAGAATGAAGTTTGTTTTGATATTTGGCCCTCAGGCTACAGGGAAGATGACAGTCGGACATGAACTGGAAAAAATAACTGATTTAAAGCTTTTTCATAACCATATGACAATAGAACTGGTTAATCCCTTTTTTGACTACGGTACAAAGGAGGGGAAAAGGCTAGTTCGCTTGTTTAGAGAAGAATTATTCAAAGCGATGGCCAAAAGTGACCAGGAAGGAATGATTTTCACCTATGTATGGGCATTTGATATGCAGGAAGACTGGGCGTACGCCGAAAAAGTTTGTGAAATCTTCGAGTCAGAAGGCGGAACAGTCTATTTTGTTGAGCTGGAAGCGGATTTGGAAGAAAGACTGGCTCGAAACAGAAGTGACCACCGGCTAGAGCATAAGCCTTCCAAGCGGAATCTAAAACGGTCAGAAAAAGATTTGCTGGAATCCATGAAGCAGTATCGTTTGAATTCGAATGAAGGTGAAATACAACGGGCTAATTATGTGCGAATCAATAATACAAAATTGACTGCAGTTGAGGTTGCCAGCCGTATTAGAAACCATTTTGATTTATGATGAGGGAGCTATGTGCTTGTGCCTATTAAACAGTGGGAAGTGAGATTAACGTTAGAGAAGGGCTGAATGTGGTTAACTCCTTGTTGATGTTATTTGGACATTTCTCTCTTTTTTTACCTGTTATATTGCATCATTTTAGAGAATTCAAGGAGGAACATAGATGTGCCAGGTTGTGAGCAGAGATTTTAAAGTGGTTGCGATTAAACATCAAGGGAGATTTGAAGATTATGCAGTATTGGTTCCTCAGGCAGCTCAGCAATTTTTAAAGAGAATGCCGGACTTTTCAGGTACCGAAGTGTCCGTATATGAGCCAAAGATGGGTGAAACCCATATTGAAGGAATATATTATGTCGGGATCCTTGTGGAAGAAAAGCCGGAGTCCTTACCGGAAGAAATGGAATTCCTAGAAATTCAGCAAACATACGGGATGATCACCGGTAAAGGTAACGAATTAGGGAGACTATATTCAACAATTGATGAGTGGATTGATAAACAAGGCCACAAAAGGGAATTGGCTGGCAGCTACATTATTGAAACTTATCATCCTGTTGAGAATGATTTGGAAATGGTTGAAATTTTCATTCCCATTCATGCCTGATTATATGATAAAATATTGAAGATTTGACTTTCTTTAGGGTATGGGAGGAGTTTTGATGGAATTTAGGGGTGCCTCGGTTTATGAGGATGAGGAGTTCTTCGATAATTATATGAAGCGAAGAACCCGGCCTGAAAGTCCGAACAATATCATCGAAAAGCCGATATTGCTGGAATTGATAGGAGATGTGAAGGGGAAGAGGGTACTCGATCTAGGCTGCGGTGATGCTGAAATTGGCGTAGAACTGTTACAGCAAGATGCTGTTGCATACCTGGGTTTGGAAGGTTCAAAAAATATGAGCCGGGTTGCAGAAAAAAATCTGGAGGGAACGGGTGGCCAGGTTTTGCAATCTTCAATGGAGGAATGGCAACCGCAGGCTGAACAATATGATATAGTGCTTTCTCGGTTTGCACTGCATTATTTAACCGATTTAGAGAGTGTTTTCAAAAATGTTCATCGATCATTAGCAGTTGGAGGGCAATTCGTGTTCAGCGTTCAGCATCCGGTGCTAACATCAACCACGAAAAGTGCAGAAGCAAGCGGCAGAAGAGCTGACTGGATTGTGGATGATTATTTTAACCAGGGAGAACGAGCCGAACCGTGGATCGGGAAAAAGGTCATTAAATACCACCGGACAGTTGAGGAATACTTCAGGCTTTTATTGGCAGCCGGATTCATAGTGGAGGATTTGAGAGAAGGAACCCCTAGAGCCGAAAACTTCTCTACCAGGGAAGAGTACGAACGGCGGTTGCGAATACCGCTTGTGCTGATGATGTCGTGCAGGAAGCTCGGGTAATCGACATGGAAATCCGTATGGCCAGGGAAGATGATATCAAGGATATAGTTTTCATATTGGATGCAGCTTCACTTGCTCTCCTTAATAAAGGAGTGAATCAATGGGATTATCCCTGGGACGAAAATCATCTTATGGAGCAGGTAGGCTGTTTGCATGTTGCCTCCGTTGACGAGAAAATTATTGGGACATTTGGCATCAAGGATTTGGAAGAGTGGCATGTCCCGGGCCCTGGGAAATATCTATTCCAAATAGCTTTACACCCTGATTTTCAGGGAATCGGATATGGTGCGACTTTTTTATCATGGGCATGTAAACAGGCACGGACTTTTCGGGAAGATCTGTATCTGGACTGCTGGGCAGGGAACGAGAAATTAAAGAACTTTTACAGCGGGAATGGGTTTGAATACCTCGGAGATTTCCCAGAAGAAGACTATTACATAAGCATTTTTAAAAGCAGCCGGGATGGATAGTATAAAATCGTCCATATTAGGCACCATGATTACGCAGGATGAAAAGATAAGCTAGGATGGGATTGGGCAGCTGGTAGTCACTAACTTAGCTACATAATAATAGAAAAAACGGTAAAAAGTTTACAAAATAGCCGAATTTGATTTATTTCATCTTTACAATACTGTGTTAAAGTATAGATGTAAGGGAACTTATGAATATAAGGAGTGTTGGCGATGGTTTACAAAGTCATCATAAATTTCTTATTGGTATGTGCCCACTTCTATCTGCTTTAACATATGTTAAAAAAGTCTTAACAAATCAAGGCAAAGAACTTTATATTTCTCTATTAATATAAATACTAGGCAGGATAGCAAGTGTGGCTATCGAGGCAATCAGCGAAGGTGGGGCTGATTGCTTTTTTTGTTGGTCGTTTATAAAGCTCTATCGGTCAAACGGAAGGGCGCGAAGCAAGAAAAGTGTCCGTTAGAAGAGCGCTATCGGCCAAACAGAAGGCGTGAAGCATGAAAAGTGACCGATAGAAGAGCTCTATCGGTCAAACGGAAGGCGCGAAGCATGAAAAGTGACCGATAGAAGAGCTCTATCGGCCAAACGGAAGGCGCGAAGAAAGAAAAGTGACCGATAGAAGGGCTCTATCGACCAAACGGAAGGCGCGAAGCAAGAAAAGTGTCCGATAGAAGAGCTCTATCGGCCAAATGGAAGGCATGAAGAAAGAAAAGTGTCCGATAGAAGAGCTCTATCGGCCAAACGAAAGGCGCGAAGAAGAAAAAATGTCCGATAGAAGAGCTCTATCGGACAAAAAGAAGCCGTATACCAAAAAAAGTATCTATAAGAAAAAATCAACTACAAACAGGATGGAAGATGAGATTTCAACATATTAAGTCTCATATAATACAGTGTGCTCTATCTATACTTTGTCCATTTCCTGGATCCATCAATTCGAAGATGTTTTGCGAGTATCCTTCTAATCCTTTTACCATCCTCGATCACTGCACAAAAGTCCTGGATTGCTGAAGTAGTAATTTCTGAATCTGGCGATATTAATCTAAACTCTTTTACTGTCCGCATCACAGCAGATTCAATCAGTTCTTTACTTCCACAAACATCACACTCAAGATACTTATGGGTGGCTTCCACCTCAAAAGACTCACATACCAAACAAGTAATACCTTTCTTCAGTTCGTCATAGTGAAAGGTTGGCAGTTTATTGTGGTAGGACTCAATCTGGTGGAGGGAGACTAGTTTGGTTGCGAGTTTGTAATGGTTGGTGGAGATGGTTCCGGGCTGGTTGTTGAGGTTTTCGTGGAGTCGTTTGATCTGAGTTGGGAATATAAACGGGAGATCTGGTTGTGCGTTATACAGGGTGAACTCGGGGTTAACGAAGACGACTGAGCCATGTATTTTAAAGTTGTGGCCCAGTTGGTTCAATAGTTTCTTGAAAAGCAGCTTGGTGCGGTTGAGTTGATCGAGGGGATTCTTGATTGTTACTCCGGTTGTTAGTGAAGTTAAACCATCTGGTTTATACAGGTAATCGCCCTGGTTAGTTTTTATTTCAAAAAGATATAATGCGCTGGAAAATATGATTAAAGTATCGATTTGAAAGGTTGTTCTTTCTACTTCGAGCAGCAGTTCGTTCAGGATCAAACAGCTGCTTGTCAGAGTTTCCGTCATGGCATCGAATTGTAATTCGCCTTTATACCCTTTATCTAGGTATGAAAGGTACCTTTTTTCCTCATCTGAGAGCTCGAATCTTTTATTCAAGATTCGCAGCTTTGATAAAATAATAGGTTCGGTTCGCTCCTTAAAAGCCATAAGCATCTTCCTTCCGATTGTAGTCTACTTAATCATACTATTTTACCGAAATGAAAATATTGAATTTTTTGTGAATTGCGACAAGCTGGCTTGAATACAATGATAAAACCACTTGATTCAGTCAGGAGGAATAGGGATGTCATTGAAGGTTTATGCGATTTTACTTAAAACCCTGGGCCTTGCCGTTTTCCTGGTGCCAATGTTCATGAAAGGGATGGGAGTTATTGCGACCATTTCTCCAGCGGTGATGTTCAGCTTAATCGCTATTGGAGTAGTTTTATTGATTGTCGGGAATGTATGTGAGGCGAAGGCTATGCGGAACGGCGCTTATGTCAGACGGAGAAGATTCAGGAGATGAGAAACGAGTTTCAGCAACTGAAACTCGTTATTTTTTTAAAGAAAGAATGAACCACACTAGCAAGTATAGATACCCTGCGATTGTGAAAATAGCCCAGAATGCTCCTTTTTGGAACTCCCTCGCTAAAAATTCGAATTCATTCATCTCTAATGGCCTGCCGATACTATTCATGAGACTGACCATAGGAACTGAAATAATAACGAGAATCGCAATCATGGCCAGAGGTATTTGCTTTTTCCTTATCACACTATAAATAGCCCTGACAAAAATCGTCATTAACAACAAATAATAGATGATCCAAAATAAAACTTCCTTCATAGAAATAACCTCCCTAAGGAATTCTATCATTTTTTTATCTCGGATGCCTGTTAGATTGTGGTAAAATTGCTGAGAGGTGAGTATTTTGATAGTAATCAATATTTGGGTAACAGTGATTCTAGTCATTGCCTTTCTCGCAGCAATCGGAGCCTGGCTCAATACAAGGATCATTTTAAAAGATTTGGCTGTGATAAAAGCGCATCTGGGAATCAAGGACGAGCGCATGCCTTCGGTATTTGATAATGACCTCGATAAAGATTGAATAACAGGGTGAAATACGATGACGAAAATACATATAATTGGCGGGCCAGGTAGTGGGAAGTCATACATAGCGGCGAAACTTTCGAAAATGCTGGGGCTGCCTACGCATGAATTGGACAACTTTTTTTGGGAACACGAGTCCGAGTATTTCGGTTCACAAACCCCTCCGGTAAAAAGGGCGGAAAAGCTGGCGAGAGTCGTGGCACAGGAAAAATGGATCATCGAGGGAGTCTATCATAGCTGGACAGAGAAAAGCTTCCAGCAGGCAGATTATATATTCGTGCTCAAGACGAATGTTTATGTGCGTGACTGGAGAATACTGAAAAGGTTTATTTTAAGGAAAGTGAAACTGGCTTCTTCTCCGCGAAAAGAGAACGTGAAGATGCTGATCGACTTGCTGAAATGGAATCATCAGTATGATGGGAACAATCTGGTACAGGCAATCAAGATGATGAAACCGTATAAAGACAAGGTCATCATTCTGACCAAGAATGATGATGTATTCAAGCTTTTTAAAAAGCGGAAGAAGAAGGCAAGCTAATATTGAAAAAAACTGCCTTTAATCAAAGGCAGTTTTAGAACAAACTCTCATATGGAGCAGTGCTGATTTGCTTTTCAGCAAGCCGCTTTCGCAAAAATTTATGGTCACGCTTCGGTGTTGCAAGGATATAGCCGCGGATGACAAGCTCCTGTGAGATCCTGTCCACTTTTTCCTTAAGGGCGAGCTCACCTATTTTACCAGCGATCTTATGTCTTGCCACATCCCTGAATAATTCAGGTACCGGACTTACCAAATCTTCGAGCAATGCCTTCTGTTCATCCGGCCATAAATGCCTAGTCTGGTTCACATAATACTCTTCCCAGTCCATATCAGATTTGCCGTCATCCTTTGGCAGCTTTTTCAAAAACTTGCGGAACATAAAGTAACCGCCAATCGCGAATAAGCCAACCAAAACAACGATCCAGAACATCATAAACCACAAAAACCAACCTTCAAGCTGATACATAACCCTTCACCCACGCATTTCTAATATCTTTTCTTATTATAGTACCAGCTGACAAGAGAAGACAAGTCTTGTGACAATTTGAGTAACACTCTTGTAAAATCGACAGCTTGTAAGTATAATAGACCTTGTTCTCAAAAATGGGGCTGAATGGGGTACTGGTGTCCCCCACGGTCTTCAAAACCGCTTGTGACCTGCGTGCCAGGTCAGGTGGGTTCGATTCCCACGCAGTCCCGCCAACTATACATACTAGAAACCGCTCAGCATGCTGGGCGGTTTTTTCGTGTGAAGAATAATTGATCCAAGGGTACTTGGAAAGGTTCTACTTGGAACGAAAAGGTACGTCCCTCACCTGCTTTATAGTATAATGAATTAATTGAATATTACTAATATTTGTTATTAGAAAGGGGTAAAATAATGCAATTTTTCTTTGATCACCTAGTTTGGTTCTTAAAGCAGCCAGAGAAAGCAATGTCTCCCTTAAATGAAAGAGGCCTTCATGTTGTGAAGGGTGGTCGTCATGAGTCTTGGGGAACATATAATACCCTAACTTATTTTGGCTTAAGTTATATTGAATTTTTAGGAATTGAGAATCTATCAATAGCTGAAAAGCATGATGAAAATCGATTGATTACGCAAATCGTTGAACAGTTAGCAAAAGAAAATCGGGAAGGTCCTGCGACAGTAGCGATCCGAACAAATCAAATAGAAGAATTAGCAATAAAACTTATGACAGAAGGACTTACAGTATATGGGCCGCTAACTGGGGAAAGAGTTCGGGCTGATGGTCAAGTAATCAAGTGGTCATTGTTATTCCCTGAGTACGCTGAAAACAAGCTTTCTTTACCGTTTTTTATTCAATGGGAAAAATCAGATGAAGAAAGGCTTTCGGAACTAGCGGAACAAGAAGTTATAGGATCACACAATTTAGGCCAACCAAAATTGGAAAGTGTTGGATTTGTCGTAGATGATTTGGATAAAACACTAGAAATTTGGAGTGAACTGTTTGGCCTTAAAAAAGGAGAAGAGTATATCGATACGGAGCTGAATGCCCGTTGCAGAAGTTTAAAATTGAACGGCACTAATTTATTGTTTTTTACACCAATTGGAGATGGACCGGCTGCTAAAGTATTAAAAGAAAAAGGGGAGAGTCCTTTTTTAGTGAACCTGACTGACACAAATCAAAGTCACTTCTTTGAAATGCTGGATGGTTATTGGAGGTTCCGGTAATATATTAAGATCCCCGGCCAAAAACACAACTTAGTAACCGCTCAGAATGCTTGCGATCTTTTTGTGTCTAGTATCTTTAAATGGTGATTCACTCACTATAAGTTTTACCTCAGTCGGTCAAAAAGCAAATGAACAATCTAAATTTAAAAAATGAAGTAGAGAATGGCGATCTCCTTTTAGAAAGTACTTTGGAACTACAGTGGATTTATATTTCGAATAACGAAATTTTTCTCTGGAATTAAAAGGAGTTTGTCTCACGTTGTCGAAATAGGTACTTTATACGAATTTTTTATACATAAGGAGGATTTTTTTATGCAGTTTAATGATTATCCATATACAAGGCCAAATATTGAAGAGGTGGAGGGGAACTTTCATCAATTACTAGAGAGGTTCCAATCTGCTGAGTCTTTTGAGGTTCAGGACGGAGTAATGAAAGAAATTAATGAGTTACGCTCTGAGTTTGATAGCATGAGACAGATTGTCCAAATACGTCAGACGATTGATACGACGGATGAGTTCTATAAGAAAGAAAAGGATTTTTTCAATGAAGTTGGACCTACTTACAAGGGTCTAATCACAAAGTATTACGAGGCACTTACAGGTTCAAAGTTCCGCACTCAGCTAGAAGAAAAGTGGGGTAAACAGTTATTCTCATTAGCTGACAGTCAATTAAAGACGTTCTCTCCTGATGTGTTGAAAGACATGCAGGAAGAAAACAAGCTAGTTAGTGAGTATGTTGATTTACTTGCTTCAGCTAAAATTCCGTTTGATGGGGAAGTGAAAAATCTTGCTCAATTGGTTCCTTATAACCAATCACCTGACCGTACCATTAGGAAGGAATCAAATGAGGCGAAGTACAACTTTTTTGTTGAGCATGCCAATCAATTAGATGATTTATACGACAAGCTTGTAAAAGTACGTACGAGTATTGCTAGGAAGCTAGGATTCTCTTCTTTTACAGAGTTAGCCTATGCTCGACTTTCTCGTACAGATTATGATGCTGAAATGGTCGCAAAGTTTCGTGACCAGGTGAAAGAGTATATCGTTCCTTTAGCTACGAAACTAAAACAAAGGCAGCAGGAACGGATTGGTGTCGATACATTTAGATATTACGATGACAGCTTCAGCTTTAAGACAGGAAATCCTGATCCTAAAGGAGATGCGGAGTGGATTGTACATCAAGCGAAGAAAATGTACGAGGAAATGTCTCCTGAAACGAATGAGTTTTACACTTATATGGTAGAAAACAACCTAATGGATCTATTAAGTAAAGCAGGTAAGGCTGGCGGTGGATACTGCACCTATATCAGCAAACATAAGTCACCATACATTTTCGCAAACTTTAATGGAACAAAAGGCGATGTTCGTGTTTTAAAGCATGAAGTAGGACATGCGTTCCAAGTGTTTGAAAGTCGTAGGTTTGAAGTACCTGAGTACGGGTTCCCTACACTAGAAGCGTGTGAGATCCACTCTATGAGTATGGAATTCTTTGCTTGGCCTTGGATGGATCTTTTCTTCGAGGAAGATACGGATAAGTACAAGTTCTCTCATTTAAGTGAAGCGGTCCTGTTTATTCCTTATGGCGTGGCAGTCGACGAATTCCAGCATTTTGTGTATGCCAACCCGGAAGCAACACCAGCCGAGCGCAAGCAAGCTTGGAGAGAAATCGAGAAGAAGTACCTCCCACATCGCGATTATGAAGGAAATGACTTCTTAGAAAACGGTGGTTTCTGGCAGCAGCAGGGACATATTTACAAGGTTCCTTTCTATTATATTGATTACACACTAGCTCAAATTTGTGCGTTGCAATTCTGGAAACGTACGCAGGAAAATAGAGAGGATGCTTGGAAAGATTATCTGCACCTTTGTAAGCAAGGTGGAAGCCAGTCATTCACAGAACTTGTCAAAGAAGCGAACTTAATTTCTCCATTTGAAGATGGTTGTGTGAAATCTGTTATTGATGAGATTGAAGCTTATTTGAATACAGTTGATGATAAGGCTCTTTAATGCTGGTGCCAACAACTTCAAAACGGTTTGTGGCCTAATGCCAAGACGCTGGGGTTCGATTCCCAAGCTTGTCACGCAAGACTCGTAAATTAGCAACCGCTCAGTATGCTGGGCGGTTTTTTAGTGTGAAGAATAGCTGTTCCGTGTGAATTGCCTTTTTCTATTTATAAGCATAAAGTACGTCCCTGTGCTTCTGAAATGCTTTCGCGTGTATAGTGGCATGTGATTTTTCAATTAATTAGATTGATTGGAAGAAGGTGTTTTATTTCTAAATGAAGAATTTTAGTCATATGCAATTTTATGGAGAGAAATGGGATAAGAAAAGTTAATAAAGGATGAATATAGATGGACACTCCTATTTTGTTTTATAAGATATATCAAGGTGATGTCGCTCCTTTTGATTATGTTAATTGGGCATTGAGTATGTTGAAAAATAATAATGATTCGTTTTCTTTGAACATACTTTCATCGCTAAGAGAACCACTTAATATTTTTGAAGTTGAAGATTATTTTAGAAGGGTTTTAAGAGAATTAAATTTGCAAAAACCATTATTTGAGGAGTGTGCAGATTATTACATTCTGCAATTAGCAAAAAGCATCCTGCATGAAGATGAAAATAATGCTATTGATTTAGCCTATAAGATATATGAGGTTGTTCGTGAACTTGATACTTCCGAAGGTCTAGAAGAGTGGTATAACATTAGCGAAATGATTGATGAGTTTAGATATGGAGATAATATTTCACACTTAACAAAGGTTGCATTAATAGTAACCATCGTGAAAGAAGCCAAAAAAGTAATTAAACAGGAATAGAACCTAATTACGCCTGTTCAACCAACTTGTGCAATACTTCAACAAAGGGTTATGCTTTTTATATTTTATGTAATATTTGTAGATAAGTATGGCATTAAAGGAGATGGATGAATTGAAAATCAGAGAAATGCAATACGAAGAAATCGGCACTGTTAGGAATCTAAGATTGGAAAGTTATCAAGAATACGAACAATTCGTTTCAAAAGAGCATTGGGAAGTGTTAAAAAACACACTAATTTCAGATAATGATTTAAAGAATAATGCTAAAATATATACAGCTGAACTGGACGGTCAAATAGTAGGCAGTATCGTTTTGTTTCCGCCATCCATTCAGGCTTATGACTGGAACGAAACTATACAAGACTATCCTGAAATCCGTATGCTTTCTGTTAACCCAATGATTCGTGGCAAAGGAATTGGGAAAGCTTTAGTTGAGCATTGTTTAAAAGTCTCAAAAGAAGAAAATAATTCATATATCGGCCTCCACACAGCTTCTTTCATGAAAAAAGCATTATCGCTTTATGAAAGTATGGGGTTTGAACGTATTCCAGAACAGGATTTAGAGCCAATGAATGATGGGGTTATTGTAAAAGCATACATAATGGATTTAAAAAAGAACTCTTAGGGAGTTCTTTTTATTTTTATGGATTCTTTAGCCTCGTAATGGAAAATCTCATGTTATAAAGGAGAAGAAGCATAGCTCACTATGCTTCTCTGTGACTAGTTTTTCTTTTATAAAAACTTCTCCAATGCATCTTTACTTTGCTCAAAATCCACCTCCAAAACTTCCCCAACCCCATCATAAGTTTCATTTTCAAAGCTGCCATCTTCGGGTAGTCGCAGGGTTTGAATATCACCTGTTTCGTTGGTGAGTATGTCTTTTCCGATGGTCAGGAGGGTGGGTGTATCGATATTGGTTTCGACGTATGTACTCATTAAGTCCAAAAGTTTTGGTAGTTTTGTGACGCTGTTTAGCGATACGGCTTCTTCTTTCAGTTTTGACACGACTTCTTGTTGTCGTTGGACTCGGCCGAAATCGCTTAGTCGGTCCTGGCGGAAGCGGACGTAGCCTAGCAATTGTTCGCCATGCAGTTGTTGTGTTCCTTCTTCTAGTGTCATCCCGATTCCATCGGACATTTCGTATGGGATTTCTACTTCAATTCCACCGGGAACGAGGAGGTCGACGGCTTTTACAAAGCCTTCAAAATCAACAATCGCATAATGGTGAATGTCCAGGCCGAAATTCATTTTAATCGTTTCCCTTAGTAATTCGGCACCACCGAAGGAATAGGCAGCATTTAATTTCTGCTGGCCGTGTTCTGGGATGGTCACATACATATCGCGCATAAGGGAGATCAGTTTTACTTTTTGTGTTTGTGGGTTGTAATGGGCAACCATGATTGAGTCTGTTCGCG